>JBBCJM010000001.1:0-29595 GCA_037190175.1 Paracoccaceae bacterium
AGAAAGAGGCCAGAGGCTCGCCGCCAGATGTCCGGGTCGAACTTCGCAAGGCACATGCGGCCCCGGTCTTCGACGACCTGGAGGTCTGGCTTGCCATGCAGCTCACGACAGTATCGGGCAAATCCCCGCTCGCGGCTGTCAATCGGCACGCAATTTTGACCCCCAAGCGGCGTCCAATTTTGACCCCCGTTCCCGTAGGTCAGGCGCGGTTCTTGAAGCGCCAGGACTCGTTGCCGGTCTCGATGATCTCGCAGTGGTGGGTCAGGCGGTCGAGGAGCGCGGTTGTCATCTTGGCGTCGCCGAAGACCGAGGGCCATTCGCCGAAGGCGAGGTTGGTGGTGACGATGATCGAGGTGCGCTCGTAGAGTTTGCTGATCAGATGGAACAATAGTTGGCCGCCGGCCTGAGCAAAGGGCAGATAGCCGAGTTCATCGAGAACGACGAAGTCGAGGCGGTTCAGGTAGTCGGCGAGATGGCCCTGCTTGCCGCTGCGTGCTTCGGTGTCGAGGCGGTTCACCAGGTCGACGACGTTGAAAAAGCGACCCCGGATGCCGTTCCTGATGAGCGCTCGGGCGATGGCGATGGCCAGGTGCGACTTGCCTGTTCCGGTGCCGCCGATGAGCACGACGTTGCGCTGCTCGGCGATGAAGCCGCCCCGAGCCAGGTCGCGGACCAGTCTTCGTTCACCGGGGTGCCGGTGAAGTCGAACTCCTCGAGGTCCTTGGCCAGCGGCAGCTTGGCGACGGTGAGCTGGTAGCGGATCGATCGCGCCTGCTTCTCAGCGATCTCGGACTGCAGCAACTCGCCAACGATCCGAGGTGGCTCGTGCTGGCGCTTGATGCCGTTGCCCATGACCTCGTCATAGGCGCTACGCATCCCGTAGAGCTTGAGGCTGCCCATCAGTTCCAAAACCTGGGTGCGTTCCATCTCGGGTTGTCCTTCTGAGGGTGTCGTAGCGGGCGCAGTCGGCCACCGGCGCGTGGATCAGGCGCAGCGCCTGCGGGGTGAGGAGCAGCCGCTCGGCGCCGGATCGCGGCGACGGGCGAGGATGTTGATGACCACCGGGGCGGAGAACACGCCCTGGTCCAGGGCCTCGCGGCAGGCCGCCTCCACCGCCGGCAGCCCGTCGTCGGCGACACAGCCGAGGATCGCCACCATCTGCCGGTCGCCGTCGTCCAGGGGCTTCAGCTTGCGCCGGACCGTCGCCATCGCCGGCGGCAGGACCCAGTCCCGGAACGGGGCGCCATTGCGCAGCGCACCGGGTTTGCGCGCCAGGACGGGCACATGGTGCAGGTCTTCGAGACCGAGGCCGGCAGGCTGTGCAAGCCGTCGAACGGACCGACATAGGGCACGAGGCTCGGCCGCTCGGCCTCGAACATCTGCCAGATCGTCTGATCGGCCCGCTCAGGGTGTCGGTGCGCCTTGGCATAGGCAATGCACTTGTCGAGCAGCCAGGCGTTCAGCTCGGCAAGGTTCTTCACCCGCAGCCGCGGCGTGAAGAACCGCTCGCGGACTAGCCCCACCTGGTTCTCGACCTGGCCCTTCTCCCAGCCCGAGGCCGGTGTGCAGGCCACGGGCTGCACCAGGTAGTGGCTGCACATCTGCAGGAAGCGGCGGTTGTAGAGCCGCTCCTTACCGGTGAAGACCGCCTCCACCGCGGTCTTCATGTTGTCGTAGATGCCGCGCGTGCAGGTGCCCTTGAAGAAGGCGAAGGCCCGGTCATGGGCGTCGAAGACCATCTCCTGGCTCTCGCGCATGTAGGCTCGGGCGAACATCATCCGGCTGTGGCAGAGCCGGACATGGGCAACCTTCACCGTCACGGTGACGCCAGCGATCAGTACCACCTCGTGGCTCCAGTCGAACTGGTAGGCCTCGCCGGGGGTGTACCACAGCGGCACATAGGCCTCCGCGGCCACCGACCCGCGCGCCTTCGACCAGGTCCGGGCATAGCGACGGACCGCGTCGTAGCCGCCGTCATAGCCGAGCGCCCGCGCCTCTTCGTAGATGCGGCTCAGGGCGAGGCTGCCGGTGCAACATGCGCTCGGCGGCGATGTATCCGGCCAGTTTGTGGAGCCAGGTGGCGAAACGCCTTGGTGACGGGAGTCCGCAGGCATCTTGACGCACGCCGCAAATCGTAACATATATAGTTACGTGAAACGGGACAGCCGCCTCTCCTCGGTCCTGCATGCCCTGCTGCACATGGCAGAGCGTGTCGATCGCCACCATGAAGGCGGCGCCCAGCAGGGCCGACAGCGGCAGCACCCGGTCGAACCGCGCGCCGCCCACCAGGCGCGCCATGTGCGGCACCATCAGCCCGATCCAGCCGATGGTGCCCGAGGCCGCCACCGCCGCCGCGGTCATCAGCGTGGCGCAGGCGATCACGACCAGCCGCAGCCGGCCGACCTCGATCCCCAGCGCGCGCGCCTCCTCGTCCCCCACCGCCAGCACCCCGATCCGCCAGCGCAGGAGGAGGAGCGGCAGGAGGCCGACCGTCATGGCGGGCAAGAGCAGCGTCACATCCGCCGGCCGGGTGCCGGCGAGACTGCCCAGGAGCCAGAAGGTCATCGCCGGCAACTGGTCGTCGGGGTCGGCCAGCGTCTTGACCAGCGCCACCCCGGCGCCGGCCAGCGCGCCCACCGCGATGCCGCAGAGCACCAGCGTCAGCACCTCGCCCCGGTTGCCCAGGAGCGCGGCGATGCCCATCACCAGCATCACGGTGGCCAGGCCGCCGAGGAAGCTCAGCCCCTGGATCAGCAGGATCGGCAGGCCCAAGAGGATGCCCAGCACCGCCCCGAACCCGGCCCCGGCCGAGACGCCCAGGATGTCGGGCGAGACCAGCGGGTTGCGGAAGCAGACCTGATAGGCCGCCCCGGCGGAGGACAAGGCGGCGCCCACCAGCGCCGCCGCCAGCACCCGCGGCAGGCGGATCTGGAAGAGGACCGAGGCCTCGGCGCCCGTCGCCCGCTCGCCCCACAGCGCCGCGGTGGAAAGCTCGGCGATCCGCCCCGGCGAGAGGGCATAGGGGCCGGTCAGCAGCCCCAGCAGCAGCGCCGCCAGAAGCAGCCCCAGCGCGCCCGGCAGCAGGAGCGTCGCGCGCACTATTGCCCCAGCAGTTCCGTGACCTGCGCCTCGTCCAGCTGGACGTGGTAGAAGAGATCGTAGAACCGCGCGACCTCGGCCTTCAGGTCGCCCTCGGCGGCCTCGGGGTAGAAGCCGTGCATCAGCCAGTGCAGCCCGACCAGCCGGTTGACCGAGGGCGGGCTGTCGATGAAGCCGAAGGGCGAGCCCGGCGCCAGCATCACCCGGCCCTGCGCCACCGCCGGCACGTCGGCCCAGCCGGGCAGGCCGGCCACGCCCTCGGCGAAGGGGCGGCTGATGGTGACGATGGTGTCGGGCGCCCAGACCAGCACCTGTTCGGGCGAGGTGGTGACGAGACCGCTGCGCGGCCCCTCGGTCACGTTCACGCCCCCGGCGCGCTCGATGATCTCGGCGTTGATCGAGCCCCGGGCGGCGCTTTCCAGCCCCTCGGGCCCGCGGGCCAGATAGACCCGCGGCCGCTGGTCCTCGGGCACCGCGGCCAGTACCCGGTCGACCATGGCGAGCGTCTCCTCGGCATAGGCTGCCAGGGTCTCGCCCCGCTCCGGCACGCCGAGGATCTCGGCCATCAGCCGGATCGCCGCGGGGGTATTGGCGAAGGAGCCGTCGATCAGCACATAGGGAACCCCGGTCTGTTCCTGCACCTTGGCGGCCAGCGACAGATAGGTGTCGTTCACCGTGCCGAAGTCCACGATCAGGTCGGGCCGGGCGGCGAGCAGCACCTCGAGGTTCAGCGTATCGCCGCGGCCGGTCAGCCGGCCCAGTTCCGGCAGCGCCTCCACCTCGTCGAGCAGATAGGGCAGGTCGGCGGCGCGGGGCGCGGTGACCCAGCCGATCATCGCCTCGGGCTTCAGCGCATAGAGCAGCACCGCGGCGGGCGGGCCCGAGGCGAAGACCCGTTCGGGCGCGTCGGGCAGGGTGACGGTGCGGCCGGTAGCGTCGACCACGTCGCGGGCCTGCGCGGCGAAGGCCAGCACCAGCAGCGCGCAGGCGGCCAGCACGGCCATCAGCGCGCGGGGGCGGCGGCGGAAGTCGCCCGTCTCGGACAGGCAGCGGGCTTGGCGGGGTGTCATGGGGCTCCTCCCTGAAGGGCGCCGAATTCCGGCTTGATGTCGAGCAAGGGCGTGCCGTCCACGCAATCCAGCCCGCGGACCGAGAGCGTCGGGCCGTCCACGGCGATCACCCGGACGAAGGACGAGGCGATGGGATTGGGCCGCACTGGCGAGCGGATGGCGAAGGTGCCGGTGGTGGTGCCGTCGGCGCGCGGGCTCTGGTGCACCAGGTCGCGGCGGGCCAGGTGCATCCAGTACAGAAGTTGCAGCCGGTCGCCCGCGATCACGCCCTTCAGCGCCGGCTCCCACTCGGGGTCGAGCTCGATCCAGCAGACCGGCCCGCTCGCCTCGTCGCCCTTCTTCGGGCAGGCGTGGCGGTCGGGCCAGGGCGTGCGCAGGGTGCCGATGAACTGCACCGTGGCATCCGCCCGGGTGGCGGGACGGGCCGCGACCTCGCCCGGCCGCAGGTCGTTCCAGGCAGGCGTGGCGGTCATTCGTCGCGACCGACCATCACGTCGCTGGCCTTGATCACCGCATAGGCGCGTTCGCCGACCTTCAGCCCCAGCTCGGCCACGGCCTCGTTGGTGATGGCGGCGGTGACCACGCTGCCGCCCAGGTCGATGCGCACATGGGCGGTGACGGCGCCGGTCACGATCTCGGTGACGGTTCCGGGCAGGACGTTGCGGGCGCTGAGCTTCATGGCGGGCCTCCGGGGATTCGATATGTGTGCGGAAAAATATCGCACCGGATGGGCCGGGGTGTCCAGCCCGCCACGCAAAAGGGGCGCGCGGATCACGCGCGCCCCTTGCCCCGGGTCTTCTGCCCTCAGAACACGTCGAGCAGGTAGAGGATGATGATGATCGGGATCGGGATGCCGATCAGCCAGGCGATGGCGCCGCGCATCAGAGCCTCTTGAACCAGTCGTCGACCTCGCGCTCGGCCTCTTCCTTGGCGCGGCCGTACTTCTGCTGGACCAGGCCCACGATCTGCTCGCGCCGGCCCTCGATCTTGTCCCAGTCGTCGTCGGTGATCTTGCCCCAGGTCTCGCGGGCCTTGCCCTTGAACTCGGTCCAGCGGCCTTTCATTTCCTCGGCGTTCATTGTCGAGCCTCCTTCGGTTTTCGATGGCGGATCAACGCGGGGCGGCGGCGGCGGGTTCCGGCGCGCGGGTTGGCGCCGCTGCGTCACAGGGCGGGGAACCCCTGGGTCGCCAAGGCGTTGTTTACGCGCACAAGACCGCAAAAGGAGAAATCACAATGCTGGGTTGGGCCCTGACCTTCCTCATCGTCGCGCTGATCGCCGCGGCCCTCGGCTTCGGCGGCATCGCCGGCGCCTCGGCGTCGATCGCGCAGGTCCTGTTCTTCGTCTTCATCGTCCTCTTCGTGGTGGCGATGATCGCCCGCGCGTTGCGCGGACAGCCGCCGGTCTGACGGCCGGAGGCTCCGATGGACGGCCTGTGACGGCCGCGGGATCGCCCCGCGGCCGTTTGCCTTTGCGGCACAAGGAAAAACCCCCGGAGCCTGCGCTCCGGGGGTTTCGTCTGCGGCAGGGCAGGGCGTCAGCCGCCCGCCACCAGTTCCGCCACGCGGTCGGCGAAGGTGTCGACCAGCACGCGGTACTGCGCCTCGGTCGCCCTGGCCTCGGACTCGGCGGTGATCTCGCCCTCGATCATCGGGCGGGCGCTCGAGACGCGCAGCGACACGCCCTCGCCCATGCTGGGCCCGGTCAGGATCACCTGCCCCGCCAGCTCGCCCTCGTCCGCCCCCGTCAGGTTGAACAGGCTGTCGGAGAGCGCGAAGCTCTCGATCCGCACGGTGACCTTGGCGTTGGGGTCGGGCGGGGGATTGTCGTCGCTGCCCACCTCTTCCGGCGGAAGCTCGCCCACCGCCGGCACGATGCGCGCCGCGATGGCGTTGCTGAGGTCGGTTTCCAGATTGGCCCAGTAGGACCCCGCCGGCGCGGTTTCCAGCACGGCCAGCGGCGCGTCGACCTCGATGTTGGCGACGGGCGGGTCCTGCGCCAGGGCAGGGGTGAAGGCGAGAAGCGCCGCGGTGGCGGCGGAGAGCGTGAGGGTGCGCAGCATGATCTGGCTCCTTCTTTCCAAGGGGTTTCCGCCGGCGAAAAATCCCCGGCGGTCGTGGAAAAACAACGCCCGGAGCGCGGGGAAGTTCCCCCCGGGGCAGCCCGCGGAAGCCCGCCGCCCGCAAAGAGGAAGGGGCCCGCGAGCGATGCCGCGAGCCCCCGCTTCGGGCCGGAGAGCGGGACCAGTCAGGCCAGAAGCGTCTCGGTGGAGGCGAAGAACATCGCCTGGCTGACCGCCGAGCGCACCTGATCCTCGGCATAGGGCTTGGTGATCAGGAAGGCGGGTTCGGGGCGGGTGCCGGTCAGCAGCCGTTCGGGGAAGGCGGTGATGAACACCACCGGCAGTTCGGGGAAATCGGTCAGGATGTCGTTCACCGCGTCGATGCCCGAGGAGTTGTCGGCCAGCTGGATGTCGGCCAGCACCAGGTCGGGCCGCTCGCGCTTGGCCAGCGCCACGGCCTCGGTGCGGGAGCGGGCCACGCCGGTGACCGCATGGCCCATCTCCTCGACGATGGCGCGGATGTCCATGGCGATGATCGCCTCGTCCTCGATGATCATCACCCGGCCGGCCACCGCCGCCTCCATCTCGCGCTGCGCGGTGGCGATCAGGCCGCTGGCCTCGTCGGTGCTGGCCCCGATGATCTGGCCGACCTCCTCGGGCGTGAAGCCTTCGATGGAGTTCAACAGCAGCGCCTCGCGCGTGTTGGGCGTCAGCCCCGCCATATGCGCCTGGGCGCGGCGCGCGAGCCGGGTGTCGCCCTCGCCCACCGGGGCGCCGGCGCTGGACCAGACCAGGTGGAAGGCATGGAACAGCCCGACCTTGGCCGAGCCCGCGTTCCTCAGCGCGCTGTCGTCTTCCAGCAGCGCCTCCAGCGTGGCGGCCGCAAACGTATCGCCCGACGACTGGCTGCCTGTGAGCGCGCGTGCATAGCGGCGCAGATACGGCAGGGCAACGGCCAGATCAGCGGTCGAGGTCGGGGGCATTTTACCATCCAATTTTTCGTATATACGGGGAACCAACGCACCAAAGGTCGCGTTGGTTCCATGATTTGAAAGAATAAAGGAACGGCACGATGCAGGACAAGCCGGCGCCCAAGCCGCCGCGGTCGAGGATGCAGGAACAGATCGACGAGAACCTGCGCCGCGTTTATCAGGAGACATTGGACGAAAAAGTTCCCGACAGGTTTCTGGAATTGCTGGAAGCCCTGCGCAAGAAGGATCCGCGGGGATGAGCGCCTCTGCGCCGCGTGCCCCCGCGCCGCCGCCCGACCCCCGCGACGCGCTGCCCGAGCATCTGCCGGCCCTGCGCGCCTTCGCCATCTCGCTGACCCGCGACGGCGTGGCGGCCGACGATCTGGTGCAGGAGACCATCCTGAAGGCCTGGGCGGCCATCGACAGCTTCGACCCCCGCACCAACCTGCGGGCCTGGCTGTTCACCATCCTGCGCAACACCTTCTTCTCCGACCGCCGCAAGCGCCGGCGCGAGGTTTCCGACCCCGACGGGGCGCACGCCGCCACGCTGGCCACCCAGCCCGACCATCCCGGGCGGCTGGCCTTCGCCGATTTCATCACCGCCTTCGACAAGCTCAGCCCCGAGCATCGCGAGGTGCTGGTGCTGGTGGGCGCCTCGGGCTTTTCCTGCGAGGAGGCGGCGGGGATGATGGGCGTCGCGGTGGGCACGGTGAAGAGCCGGGCCAGCCGGGCGCGGGCGCGGCTGGCGGATCTGCTGGGACTGGCGGCGGGGGAGGACATGTTCTCGGGCGTCGACGGCGCCACCCGCGCGGCGCTGGCCCGCCACGACCGGCCCGGCGCCTGACGGGGGGGTCGCGGTGACCGGCGGCATCACGTCCCGCTTCGGCCGGCTGGGCGCGCGGATGGCGCTGCTGCTCTCGGCCACGCTCCTGCCGCTGGGGCTGATCCTGATGGTGCAGATCTCGGCCGTGCAGCGCGAGGCCATGGGCCGCAGCGAGGCCGCGCTGACCGGCGTCACCCTGCGCGCGGGCGCCACGCTGATCCGCCAGCTGGAAGAGGTGCGCGGCGCCACCGAGGCGCTGTCGGCGATGATGCCGGAACTGGCCGACGACCTGCCCGCCTGCATCCAGATCATGCAGCGGGTGGTGGCGCGCTTCGACGGGATGCTGGCCTTCGCCGGCTTCATCCCCAACGACGGGCGGCTGCAATGTTCCTCGGCCGGCCAGCCGCAGGACCTGCCGATGAGCGACCTGCGCCGCGACATGATCGCCGATCCCCGCCCGCGGGTGACGATGAGCCTGGCCGGCCCCATCTCGGGCGAATCGGTGATCGTGATCTCGGACCCGGTCTATGACGGGGCGGGGGTGCAGGTGGGCTATGTGGCGCTGTCGATGCCGCATCGCGCGCTGGCGCCGGTGGAACTGTCCGAGGGCGATCCCGATCCCATCGAGCTCATCACCTTCGACGCCGAGGGCAACCTGCTCAGCGCCTCCTCGGGGCTGGAACAGGGTGCCCGCCGCCTGCCCGCCAACGTGGCGCTGAAGGCGCTGGCCGGCGACCGCTCGCTGGCGCTGCGCAGCGTTTCGGCCAGCGGGGTGGACCGCATCTTCTCGGTCACCCCGATCATGCAGGGCACACTCTACCTGCTGGGCAGCTGGCGGCTCGAGGACGTGGACGACATGCGCCGGCTGGGCGGGCTGCCGGCCTGGCTCTTCGCCGGGCTGATGTGGGCGGCAAGCCTGGGCACCGCGCTCTTCGGCGCCGAGCGGCTGGTCTCGCGCCACATCCGGGCGCTGGGCCGGTCGATGGCCGCCTTCGCCGCCGGCGACCGCCGGGTGGACCCGCCCGACCTGCGGCAGGCGCCCACCGAGCTGCAGGCGGTGGGCGAGGCCTATGCCCGGCTGACCGCCGCCATCGTGCGCGACGAGGCCGAGCTGGAGAACATGCTGCGCCACAAGGACGTGCTGTTGCGCGAGGTGCACCACCGGGTGAAGAACAACCTGCAGCTGATCGCCTCGATCATGAACATGCAGATGCGCAAGGCGCATACGCCCGAGGCGCGCGGGCTGTTGAAAAGCCTCCAGGACCGGGTGATGAGCCTGGCCACCGTGCACCGCGAGCTTTACCAGACCTCGGGCCTGGTCGACATCCGGGCCGACGAGCTTCTGGCCGACATCACCCGGCAGGTGATCAAGATGGGCTCCAGCCGCGACCGGCAGTTCTCGGTCCACACCGCCTTCGACCCGGTGGTGCTCTCGCCCGACCAGGCGGTGCCGCTGGCGCTGCTGATGACCGAGGCGCTGACCAATGCGATGAAATACGCCGGCCCCTCGGCCCGGCATCCCGCCCGGCTGTGGGTGGGGCTGGCCGACGACGGCAGCGGGCAGGCGGTGCTGAAGGTGGCCAATTCGCTGCCCGACCCGGATATGACCACCCCGCCGGCGGGCATCGGGATCGACCCGCCCTCCGGGCTGGGCACGCAGCTGCTGACGGCCTTCGCCCAGCAGTTGCAGGGCCAGCTGCGCACGGCCGAGGAGGATGGCCAGTATATCCTGACCCTCTCCTTCACGCCCCATCGCGACAGCGTCACCGAGCCTCCGCATTCTCCCCCGGGCATCCCGGGGGAGGAGGGCTAGCTCAGCGCCGCCGGGCGGTCTGGAAGCCGCGCAGGAACGCCTCGACCACCGCCAGGGTCTCCAGCGAGACCGCGCTTGCCGGCGGGGGCGGCGGCGGCCGGCGGCGGCGGCCGGCGGCCAGCGCGATCAGCACGATGCCGACCCCGGTCCAGAACGCGCCGGTGACCAGCGAGGCCAGCGCGGGCCCGTGGGCATCGGCCAGCGCCACCCAGGCGGCATGGGTCATCAGCGCCACCCCGGGCAGCATCAGCATCACCCCCAGAAGCCCGAGCGCCGCCCGGCGCCCGGCCTCGGCGGCCTGGTGGCGCCCGCGCGCCAGAAGCCTGCTCAGCATCTCAGCGGCGCCGCACCAGAAGCCCCAGCACGAAGCCCAGCGCCCCGGCCAGCGCCACCGCCTCGGCCGGCCGGTTGCGGGTGAAGTCCGCCGCCTGCTCCAGCGCCAGTTCCCCGCGGGCGCGCATGTCGGCCAGCTGCTCGGCCCCGCGGCGGCGCAGATCCTCGGCGGTCTCGGTCACGGCCGAGGCGGCCTCCGCGGTCTTGGCCTTGCCCAGCGCGGCCACGGTGGCCATCAGCGTGGCCATGTCGGCGCGCAGGGTCTCCAGCTGCGCCGCCACGTCCTCGGTGGAGGGTTCGCGGCGGTCGGCTTCCTTCAGTGCGGTGCGGGCGGGGTCGATCTTGGTCGCGGCGGCCATGGCTGTCTCCTCGGTTTGCCATCGGGTACTGCCGGAGGGGCGCGGCGCCGGTCCGGTCAGGGTTGACGTCAACGCGCGATCGGCGCGGCCGGTTCCCCGGCCAGAGGGGCTTGCAGCCGGCGGCGCGAGGGGTCAAGGCTTGCGCCCGGGCGGGAAGGAGGCAGGGCATGGCAGGCGGCAGGTGCAGGGAGGCGGCGGCGTGACCGACGCGCCGGCCGAGGCGAAGGTGGCGACCGGCCGGCTGGCCGCCTTCCGCAACCCGGGCTTCGCGGCCTTCTGGGTGGCGCTGATGCTGACCGGCTTTGCGGTGCAGATCCAGACGGTCGCCGTCGGCTGGCACATCTATGAAAAGACCCGCAACCCGCTGGACCTGGGGCTGGTGGGCCTGTCGCAGTTCCTGCCGGCGCTGCTCCTCGTCACCATCACCGGCTCGGTCGCCGACCGCTATTCCCGCCGGGGGGTGATGGCGTTCTGCCTCGTGGGCATGGCCGGCGCGGCGGGGCTGCTGTGGCTGGCCGCGCGGCAGGAGGAGGCCGCGGTCTGGCCGATGTTCCTCGCCATGGGTTTCTTCGGCGCGGCGCGGGCCTTCTACAACCCCGCGCGGCAGTCGCTGGTGCCGAACCTGGTGCCGCGGCAGCATCTGGCCACCGCCATCGCCGCCAATTCCACCATCCACGAATTCGCCACCATCTGCGGCCCGCTGGCCGGAGGCTTGCTCATCGCCATCGGCCCCGGTGCGGCCTTCGGCACCGTGATGGTCATGCTGCTGGCCGCGGCGGCGCTGGTGATCCTGGCGATCCCGGCGGTGGCGCGGGGGCCGCGGGCGCCGATGGGCTGGCAGGGGCTGGTGGAGGGCTTCCGCTTCATCTGGACCCGCAAGCCGGTGCTGGGGGCGATCTCGCTCGACCTCTTCGCGGTGTTCTTCGGGGGCGTGGTGGGCCTTCTGCCGGTCTTCGCCAGCGAGATCCTGGAGATCGGCCCGACCGGGCTCGGCCTGCTGCGCGCAGGGCCGGCGGTGGGGGCGCTGGTCATGGGGGTGGGGCTGATGCTGTTCCCCATCCGCAACCACGCGGGGCTCCTGATGTTCGCCGCGGTGGCGGGGTTCGGGCTGGCCACCTTCGTCTTCGCCCTGTCCACCAGCCTGTGGCTGTCCATCGCCATGCTGGTGCTGATCGGGGCGACCGACATGGTCTCGGTCAACATCCGCGGCATCCTGGTGCAGCTCTGGACCCCGGACGAGGTGCGCGGGCGGGTCAGCGCGGTGAACATGGTGTTCATCGGCACCTCGAACGAACTGGGCGCCTTCCGCGCCGGGGTGATGGCCTGGGCCATCGGCCCGGTGGCGGCGGTGGCGGTGGGCGGCGTGGCGATCCTGGGCATCGCGGGGCTCTGGGCCCGCATGTTCCCCATGCTGCGCGCGGTGCGGCACCTGCACTAGCGGCGGGCGTGGGGAGGGCCATCACCCATCCTGATGACGTGGCTCCGGCCGGGGGAGGCCACCGGCCGGAGCGGGCGGGTCAGCCGGAAAGGCCGGCCTGCGCCTCTTCCAGGAACGACGGGTCGGCCCAGTCGTCGATCTCGAAATCGGTTCCCAGATAGCCGTGATCCAGCAGGAACCGCTTCTCGATCGCCAGCCCCGCGCGCAGCTGCGACGAGAGCGAATGCACCAGGTCATAGCCGCGCAGCGCCCGGGCGATCTCGCCCGCGTCGCGGTAGATGGTCGAGCGCAGGAAGATCGGCGCCGCGGCATCGGGGTTGCGGTTGATCCATTGCCCGGCCCGCAGCGCCGCCCGCAGCCAGGCCACCACCACGTCGCGGTTCTCCAGCGCGAAGTCGCGGCTGACCGCCAGCGTGCGCGGGGCATTGGCGATGCGCAGCGTCCAGTCCGGGTAACGGTCCAGATCCTCGATCACCTTGAAGAGCCCGGTGCGTTCCAGCAGCGCCGGCAGCCCCACCGAATAGTCGTAGAGCGCGTCGATCTTCCCGGCCAGCAGCGCCGCGGCCTCGTGCGTGTGCACCCCGGGCAGCAGGTCCTCGACGCTGGTGCCGCGCTGGGCCCAGATGCCGGCGGGCGTGTCCGAGGCCGCCTCGGCATGGGCGTCGGCGTCGGTCACGTCCACCCATTCCACCTCCTCGGGCTTCAGCCCGTGCAGCGCCAGGGTGACCAGCAGCCCGCGGTGCGAGGTGGCGCGGCGATGGTCGATCTTCCCGGCGTTGGTGGAGCGGTAGAGCCCCACCCGGCGGCCCTTGAGGTCGCCCACCCGGTAGATGCCGCTGTCGGCGCGCACCACGATCTTGCCGCCGGGCTGGGCCTGCGTCAGCCCCAGCAGCACCGTGCGCCGCACCTCGGCATGGGCCTGGATCGCCGGGCTGTTGCCGCCGTCGCGGATCAGCGCCGGGTGGTCGTGGTTGTAATGCGCCCGCCAGATCCCGGGCTCCTTCAGCGAGCGCAGATAGGTGGCATGGGCGCCCACCTTCGCCAGCTCCTCGGCCACGAAGCCAAGCTCGATGGCGACGTTCGAGGCCACCAGCACCGGGCAGATCGTATAGACGATCTCGCGCTGGGTCACATGGGCACGGGTTTCGGTCAGGGTGTCGAGGGCCATGGGTCGTCTCCTTGTCTGATGGGGGTCACTTCAGTCCGAAGCCGAGGCTGCGCAGATAGCGGGTCAGGTTCTCGCGGCCCTTGAGCGCCGCGGGGGTCGCCACGCGCTGGGCCACGATGCGATGCCAGTCGGCGCGGGGCAGGCCCTCGGCGGACTGGAAGCCGTGCAGCACCTCGGCATAGGGCGCCACAGAGGCGGCGCCGCGGGTGGGGTCGTAGCGGTCCTGGTGCAGCACCGCGGCAAGCGGCAGCCGCGGCTTGACGCGGGCAGGGCGCGCGGGGTCGGGCACGCCCAGGGTCAGGCCGAACAGCGGCAGCACCTCGGCCGGCAGGCCCAGGATCGCCGCCACCCGGTCGGCCGCGTTGCGGATCCCGCCGATATAGCAGGTGCCCAGCCCCTGCGCCTCCAGCGCGATCACCGCCGACTGCGCGGCCAGCGTGGCGTCCACGATGCCGATCACCAGGCTTTCGAGGTAGTCGAGCCCCTCGGCCGCGCTGCCCTCGCCCTCTGCCGCCGCCCGCAGCCGGCTGAGGTCGGCCAGCCAGACCAGCAGCACCGGCGCCGCGGCGATCTGCGCCTGTTCGCCCGACAGCGCGTTGATCTGCGCCTTGATGCCCGGGTCGCGCACCGCCACCACGCTCCAGGCCTGCAGGTTCGAGGAGGTGGCGGCCGATTGCGCGGCGGCGACGGCCAGTTCCAGCGCCCCCTCGGGCAGGGGCACCGGCAGATAGGCCCGCTGGCTGCGGTGGCCGAGGATGGTTTCCAGCACCGCCGCCGCCTCGGCCGACAGGGCCGGCAGGGCGAAGGCGGGCGGGCTTCCGTGGCGTTCGGCCAGGGCGGCGGCCAGGGTGGGGGAGTGGTCCAGCATGATGTCCTCGGCGGCTGTCATTCGGCGGGGGTGGCGGGCGGCTCGACATGGCGGGGCCGCGCGTTCCAGGTGGCCCAGGCGACCCAGAGCAGGATCGCGGCCGAGACCGCCAGCAACCCCGCGGTCAGCGGCCGGGTCAGGAACACGGTGAAATCCCCCCGCGCCAGCTGCATCGCCCGGCGGAAGAACTCCTCGAACATCGGCCCCAGGATGAAGCCCACCAGGAAGGGCGCGGGCTCGAACCCGCCCAGCTTCATCGCATAGCCCAGCCAGCCGAAGACCAGAACCAGCAGCACGTCGACGGTGCTGAGCCCGGTGGAATAGACCCCCACGCAGACCAGCAGCACCACCACCGGATAGATCAGCCGGTAGGGCACGCTGAGCAGGCTGACCCAGACCCAGACCAGCGGCAGGTTCAGGACCAGCAGGAACAGGTTGCCCACCCAGAAGCTGGCCACCAGCCCCCAGAACAGGTCCGGGTGGTCGCGCATGGTCGAGGGGCCGGCATAGATCCCGTGCATCATCAGCGCGCCCAGGATGATCGCCATCGAGGCGCTGCCGGGGATGCCCATGGTCATGGTGGGGATGAAGGCGGTCTGCGCCGCGGCGTTGTTGGCCGATTCCGGCGCCGCGATCCCTTCGATCGCCCCGGTGCCCAGCAGGCGGCGGTTGCGCGACACCCGCCGCTCCACCGCATAGGAGAGATAGGCGGCGATGGTGGCCCCGGTGCCCGGCAGCGCGCCGATCACGCTGCCCACGCCGGCGCCCCGCAGGGTGGGCATGGTCGAGCGCCGCCAGTCCTCGCCCGTGGGGATCAGGTCGCGCGCCCGTACCTTGGCGATGCCGGTCAGCCCGTGGATGCGCCCGGCCGAGGCCAGCATCTCGGAGATCCCGAAGACCCCCATGGCCAGCACGATCAGCCCCACCCCGTCGAACAGCGCGATCTGCCCGAAGGTGAAGCGGGCGATGCCGCTGGACACGTCCATGCCGATCAGCCCCACCAGCACCCCGGCCACCACCATCGCCACGCCCTTCAAGGGCGAGCCGTTGCCCAGCGAGGCGGCGGCCAAGAGGCCCAGCAGCATCAGCGCGAAATACTCGGCCGGCCCGAAGGAAAGGCCCAGCTGTACCAGCGAGGGCGCCGCCACCATCATCAGCGCGATGCCGATCGTGCCGCCCACGAAGGAAGAGATCGCGGTCATCACCAGCGCCACCCCCGCCCGGCCCTGCCGCGCCATGCGGTGGCCGTCGATGCAGGTCACCGCGCTGGAGGCCGAGCCCGGCAGGTTCAAGAGGATCGAGGCGGTCGAGCCGCCGTATTCCGAGCCGTAGTAGATCCCCGCCAGCATGATCAGCGCGGTGACCGGCGACATGTAGAAGGTCAGCGGCAGCAGCATCGAGATCGCCGCCAGCGTGCCGATCCCCGGCAGCACCCCCACCACCATGCCCAGCGTGACGCCCAGCAGGCAGAACAGCAGGTTCTGCGGGTCCAGCGCCACCGCGAAGCCCAGTTGGATGAATTCCTGCATCGCTCAGCCTCCGAAGGCGGTGAAGGGCAGCCCCAGCCCGCGGCCGAACACCGCCCAGGAGGCCAGCGCCGACAGCCCGGCCAGCAGCAGGATGCCCCAGGGCCGCGGCCGGCCCTCCGACAGGCCCGACAGCAGCACGGCGACGAAGGCGGCCGGGATCAGCCCCGCCCGCTCGATCAGCAGGGCGAAGGCCAGCACGCCCAGGCTGATCATCGCCAGCGGCCGCAGCGCCAGCGGCAGCGCCCCGCCCGGGATCGGCGGGGCGGCGATGACCAGCGCCAGCCCCAGCCCGGCGACGGCCAGCGCCACCACCAGCGGGAAGAACCCCGGCCCCATCCGGTGCGCGGTGCCGAAGGGCAGGTCCAGCGCCTGCCAGGCGAAGACCGCGCCCAGCGCCAGCAGCACCAGCCCGCCCAGCCGCGACCGCTCGCGCCCGGCGGCGTCGTCATGCAGGGGAAAGTCCATCGCTATTCCGCCTTGATGCCGTATTGCCGGATGATGGGCGCCCAGATGTCGTAATCCTTCTGCAACCCCTCGATGGCCACCGACTGCGGCCCGCCCAGGATGGTGAAGCCCTGGGTCTCCAGCTGCGCCCGCGCCTCGGGGTCCTGCAGGATCGCGTTCACCTCGGCGTTCAGCCGCTCGACGATCTCGGGCGGGGTGCCCTTGGGCACGGCGAAGCCCTGCCAGTCGGTCCAGGCGAAGTCGGGATAGCCGCTCTCGGCGAAGGTCGGAACGTCGGGCAGCGCCGGGGCCCGCTCCGGCGTGGCCACCGCCACCGCGCGCAGCGATCCGTCGCGGATGAAGGGCAGCGCGGCCGAGAGGGTGACGAGGATCCCGTCGGCATGGCCCGCCACCACGTCGGGCATGGCGGCGGTGGCGTTGCGGTAGACCACCGGGTTGAACTGCACCCCCGCGACCTCCTGCAGGTAGAGCACGCCCAGCTGCCCCGTGGTGCCCCAGGAGGGCGAGGCCAGCGAGACAGAGCCCGGATCGGCCTTGGACAGCTCGATCAGCCTGGCCACGCTGTCCACCTGGTGTGGCGGGTGGAAGGCCAGCACCTGCTGCGAGCCCACGGCGGCGATCACCGGCTCGTAGAAGTCCTCGGGGAAGGGCAGCTCGCCGAACAGCAGCCGGCTGATCGACTCGGTGCCCGAGATGCCGAAGAGCGTGTAACCGTCGGGCGCGGCCGAGGCCACGTATTCCCGCGCCGCGTTGCCGCCGCCGCCGGTGCGGTTCTCGACCACCACCGGCGCGCCCAGCCGGCGCTCCAGATGCGCCGAGATCGTGCGGGCCAGCACGTCGGGGCTGCCGCCGGGGCCGGCCGAGATCACATAGCGGATGGGCCCCGTGGGCCATTTCTCCTGCGCGGCGGCCGGAGCGGCGGCGGCCACGAGACCCCCCGCCAGAAGCAGGGCAAGATGACGGCGATGCATGATGGTCCTCGACAGATACAAATCTCGATGGGATTTGTGGTCTTTTTGCGCCGCCCTGTCCATTTCGTTGTGGCGCATGGGTTTAGGGCGAACGACCTGCCGAGAGGGGGGCGGCGGGGAACAATGATCCCCGTGACCGCCGGCACCCCGGCTATGGCGAGAAAAAGCGCGGCCGGGGTGGATCGCCTTAATGAAAGGCCCGGGCTAGATCCGCCACCGCTCGGCCAGCGCGGCGCCCGGGCTGCCGGGGGGCGCGCGCCCCGCGAGCACGTCCAGCGCGGCGCCCAGGTCCAGCGCCACCGCTCCGTTTTCCGCGGCCTCGGCGCAGAGCGGCTTGGCCAGCAGCCCCGCGCCCACCAGCACCACCACGCCGGGCGCCGAGACCCGCCGCACCTCCTCGCGCAGCCGGGGCAGGGCCTCGGGGAACAGCGGCTCGCCATGCGCCGGCGCCGGCAAGTGCACCTGGCCCGCCAGCGTGGCGCCCCAGGCCGCGGCCAGCCGGCGCGGGAAGTCCGCCCCCTGCGAGCCGACCACCGCGATCTCGTGCCGGGTGCAGATGCCGCGCAGCGAGGGCAGCAGGTCGATGTGCAGGTTCGCGTCGCGATAGACCGGGCGGCGGCTGGGCAGGTCCTGCGAGGCCAGCCAGTGCTGCATCCAGGTCGCCCCCACGAAGGCCGCCATGTCCCGCCCGGTGTCCGGCGGCTGGGCCACCAGCGCCGCGTGATCCTCGGGCCGGCAGGCGGCGGTGATCACGCTGGCCTCGTGGATCCCCTCGGTGACCAGCGCGGTCATCGCGTCCATCTCGTCGGGCAGCCAGTGGCGGGGGCCGAACTCGAAGGACATCGCCGCGGCCTGGGAGAATTCGGCCAGGTCGTAGAAGCCGCGGGTGTCGCGGAACAGGCAGCAGCCCTCGGCCGGGCCCAGCCGGACCGCCGCGAAGGGCTCGCGCCGCACGGCGGCGCCGGTGGCCAGCTGCGCCACCTCGCGGGCGGGCACGAAGGGGCCGGAGCAGACGGGGCTGCCGTCCCAGGCCTCGCGATAGGCAAGGAACTGGTCGCGGACCTCGGGCGGCGGGGTGTGGGGGCGCGGGGGAGTGTTCATGCGCCTCACCCTGCCGCGGGCCGCGCCGTCCCGCAAGCCCCCGGTCTTTTACCGGGCGGCGCAATGCGCTATTCCCGCGCCGCACCGCCCCGCGAAAGGCCCCTTGCGATGAAGTTCACCCTGTCCTGGCTGCGCGACCATCTGGCGACCGACGCCGACCTCGCCACCCTGACCGAGGCGCTGACCGACCTCGGTCACGAGGTCGAGGAGGTGTCCGACCCCGCCGCAAGCCTGGGCGCCTTCCGCATCGCCCGGGTGATCGAGGCGGTGCAGCATCCGAACGCCGACCGGCTGCGGGTCTGCCGGGTGGAGACCTGGCCCGGCGGGCCGGGGACCCAGCCGGTGGAGGTGCAGGTGGTCTGCGGCGCGCCCAATGCGCGCACCGGGCTGGTGGGGGTCTTCGCGCCGCCCGGCACCCATGTGCCCGGCACCGGGGTGGATCTGAAGCCCGGCGTGATCCGCGGCGTCGAATCGAACGGGATGCTGTGTTCCGAGCGCGAGCTGATGCTGTCGGACAACCATGAGGGGATCATCGACCTGCCCGCCGACGCGCCGCTGGGCGCGCGGTTCGTCGACTGGAAGGGGTTGGCCGACCCGATGATCCACATCAAGGTCACCCCCAACCGGCCCGACGCGCTGGGCGTGCGGGGGCTGGCGCGGGATCTGGCGGCGCGGGGGCTCGGATCCTTGAAGCCGCTGGAGGTGGCGCCGGTGCCGGGCGCGTTCCCCAGCCCCATCGGGGTGCGGATCGACACGGCGCTGAAGGCGAAGGGCTGCCCGCATTTCGCCGGGCGGGTGATCCGCGGGGTCAGGAACGGCGCCTCGCCCGACTGGCTGGCCGCCCGGCTGCGCGCCATCGGGCTGCGGCCGATCTCGGCGCTGGTCGATATCACCAACTTCTTCACCTACGGGCTGAACCGGCCGCTGCACGTCTTCGACGCGGCGAAGGTGACGGGCGACCTGCGCATCCATCCGGCGAAGGGCGGCGAAGAGCTGCTGGCGCTGGACGGCAAGACCTATCGGCTCGCCCCCGGCCAGATGCTGATCTCCGACGACCAGGGGCCGGAGAGCCTGGCCGGGATCATGGGGGGCGAGGTCTCGGGCGTGACGGGCGAGACCACCGAGGTCTTCCTGGAAAGCGCCTGGTGGGATCCGATCACCGTGGCCGCCACCGGGCGGGCGCTGCGGATCAACTCCGACGCGCGCTATCGGTTCGAGCGCGGAGTGGACCCGGCCTTCACCCTGCCGGGGCTGGAGCTGGCCACCCGCATGGTGCTGGACCTCTGCGGTGGCGAGGCGTCGGAGGTGGTGCAGGACGGCGCGCCTTTGCTCAATCCCCGCAGCTATCGCTTCGACCCCGCAAGGGCCGCGGCGCTGGTGGGGATGGAGATCGCAGAGGCCGACCAGCGCGCCACGCTCGCCGCCTTGGGTTTCACCGTGGAAGGCGACCGCGCCAGCCCGCCGACCTGGCGCCCCGACGTGCAGGGCGAGGCCGATCTGGTGGAAGAGGTGGCGCGCGTCGCCTCGCTGACCCGCCTGAAGGGGGTGCCCTTGGCCCGCCCGGTGCCCGGCGTGCCGCGCCCGATCCTGACCCCGGCGCAGGTGCGCGAACGGGCCGCGCGCCGCACGTTGGCGGGCCTCGGCTACAACGAATGTGTCACCTACAGCTTCATCGCCGAGGGCGATGCGGCGGCCTTCGGCGGTGGGACCGAGGCGGTGCGGGTGGAAAACCCAATCTCGTCCGAGATGACGCACCTGCGCCCCGACCTGCTGCCCGGCCTGCTGCGCGCCGCCGCCCGCAACCAGGCACGCGGCTTCATGGATCTGGCGCTGTTCGAGGTCGGGCCGGTCTTCGCCGGCGGCGAGCCGGGGGAACAGGCCACGCAGGCCAGTGCGCTGCTGGTCGGCCACTCCGCCCCGCGCGACCCCTGGGGCAGCCGGCGGCCGGTGGATGTCTTCGACGCCAGGGCGGATGCCGAGGCGGTGCTGGCGGCTTTGGGCGCGCCGGCGCGGGTGCAGATCGCCCGCAAGGCCGATGGCTGGTGGCACCCCGGCCGTTCGGGGGTCATCGGCCTCGGCCCCAACCGGATGGCGGTGTTCGGCGAGGTGCATCCCCGCATCCTGCGCGCCTTCGACCTGAAGGGGCCGGCGGTGGCGCTGACGGTCCATCCCGCCGCGGTGCCGCAGCCCAAGGCCCGCACCCCCACCCGCCCCGCCCTGGCGCTGCCCGACCTGCAGGCGGTGGAACGCGACTTCGCCTTCGTGGTGGATGCGGGCGTCGAGGCGCTGGTGGCGGTGAATGCCGCGCAAGGAGCCGACAAGGCGCTGATCGAGAGCGTGCGGGTCTTCGACCAGTTCGCGGGCGAGCGCGCCGCGGCGCAGATGGGCGCGGGCAAGAAGTCCATCGCGCTGACCGTGCGCCTGCAACCGACCGACCGCACGCTGACCGAGGCCGAGATCGAGGCGGTCAGCGCGAAGGTGGTGGAGAAGGTGACCAAGGCGACGGGCGGCACCCTGCGGGGGTGACGGGACGGTGCGTGAAATCACGCACCCTACATCCGGTAGGGTGCGTGGTTCCCACGCACCGCTCCCCTACCGCCGCGGCTTGCCCTTCCAGGTGTCCAGCCAGCCGGTGAACCGGCCCCAGGCGCCCCTGCGCCGGCTGTCGATCTCGTCCAGCCGGCGGTTCACCCGGTCGGTGGCGGGGTCGATCACTCGCTCGCGGAACTGCGCGATCATCCGCCAGGCCATGAAGACGATGAAGGCCAGCGTGGTCAGGATGGCGATGTTCAGCCAAGGGATCAGCCGCACCTCGGGGCCCGCGACCTCGGTCACCTTCACCGCATTGGGGTAGATGGACAGGATCGGCACCCGCCAGCCGTAGTGGGTGACCGCGACCCAGCGGTCGCGCCCGCCCTCGGACCGCAGGTTGGCGGCCTCGGCCTGCAGGGTGCTGCTGTCCCACTTGAAATAGGGCGGCCAGACCCAGCCGGTATCCTCGTTGCGGTAGGTCATCACCTTGCGGCCGTCCGGGAACACCGCGTCGATGAAGCGGATGTCGCGGCTGGTCGAGCTGGTCTCGGCCCCCGTCCCGGAATCCTCGATGGAATAGAAGATCCAGTTGCCGCCGATGGGGGTGATGCGGTTGTAGGTGTTGATGATGCGCACCACGTCCCGCTGCGGCAAGGTGTAGTGCAGGAACAGCCCGACGATCAGGATCAGCGCGATCCGCAGGCCCCATTTGATGTAGCGCCACATAGAGCCCGCCCCCTCAGTCCCAGTTCACGAACCAGACGATGGCCGTCATCGCCGTCAGCGGGATGATGTAGATCAGCCACAACAGCCGCCGCCGCAGGCCCTTTTCATAGTCCCGCATCCCGCGCTCGATATAGGCCGCGCGGTCGCCCGGCACACCCCCGGCGTCGAAGCGTTTCTCCAGCCGCTCGCGCCGCACCGAGCGGGAATAGATCGAGGTCAGCACATAGACCACGGTGAGGAGCGCCGCCGAGAGCACCAGAAGCCGCAGCCATCCCAGGATCATCTTCGCCCCCTCATGCTGCCCCAGGGGCCGGCCACCTCGACCATGGTCCGGGCGGGTTTCGGTTGCGGGCGCGGCTCGGGGCGGTTGTCCATCCCCGGCTCCGGCCCGAACAGCGCCGCCCTCGCGCCCTGCTTGTCCACCACATACTCCCGTTCCAGGAAATCCGCCACATACTGGCGCTTGCGGTCGGTCCAGCGGGCATAGCTGGCGTAGAAGAGCTCCTTGTGGGTGATGTAGAGCTGCCGCACGTCCAGCGGCGCCAGTTCCGCCAGCAGCATGTTCACCAGGTCGCGGTCGGCATGGGGTTTCGAGCGCAGCGTATAGAAGAACGCCGGGTGCTCCGAGGTGATCTGCGGCCAGTCCCCCGCGCCTTCCACCCAGCGCAAGAGCGCCATCAGCCCCTTGAACTCGTCGGGCAGCGCCTCGCCCAGCCGGTAGGCGATCTTCCTCAGGTCGGCGCGGGTGGCATGGCCCAGGTCGAGCCCCAGGTGGTCGGCCGCATCCACCAGGATGAAGTCGAGCTTCTGGCGCAGGAGCGCCGCGGTATCCATCCCCCGCGCCTCGATCACGCTTTCCACCAGGTCGTTCTTCACCATCCAGTCGGCGATCTGGTTGCGCTGCCGCAGGTCGATCACCTGCGCGATGGGCAGGGGGCCCAGGCTTTCCCGCGGCGCCCCGGTGATCGCCGCCGGCGCCTTCACCTTGCGGAAGATGTAGAGCCCGCCGAAATGCGCGGTCCAGAAGTTGGGCTGCTCGAAGCTCATCGCGGGCAGGGCGATGGGCTGGCGGGTGACGTCGCCGGTCTTCTTGGCCAGCCCGATCATCTCGGCGATCAGCACGTCGTCGCGCCAGCCGTCGGGCTCGGCGCGGAAGCGTTCGATCAGCTTCGCCAGCTTGTTGGCGTCGGCCACATGCCCGCCGATGGTGTCGGCCTCGATGGTGACCCGGCGGATGTCGAACAGCCGGGCAGGGGTTGCGACCTCATAGACCGAATCCTGCAGCTCCCCCGCCACCGCATCGCGCGCGGTCAGCGCGAAGAGCTGCGCCTCGTTGGCGTCGATGAACTGCCGCAGGATGCCGCGCGAGGTGGAGAACTTGATGTTCAGCAGCGGCGCCGCCTTCTGCGCCGTGGTGAGCAGGATGAACTGCCGGTTGCAGCCGTTGGGGTTGAGGTAGAGCGGATCGCCCAGCTCGTCCCCGATCTCGGGCGAGAAGCCGGAGATGTCGACGTGGAAGTCGGTCAGCTGCGTCGTCTTGCCCGTCAGGTGCTGGAGCGCGCGGTTGTACCGCTCGACCAGCGCCGGGGAGGAGACCTCCACCAGATTGCCGAACATCAGACCCTTGGAGATGAGGCGTTTCATGGCACTTCTCCCCAACGCTCGGTGCCCCTCTCCCCCATCCCCTCCCCACGGGGGGGAGGGGAGGCTCTACGCCCTGCCATCCGTACGCCCGACGGATACAGGGCGCCTCCCTCCCCCCTCGTGGGGGAGGGATGGGGTGGGGGGGCCTCCGCCGGCACGGCACGCTCCACCGCATCCAGCACCACCTGCATCACGCCCTCGATGTTGCGTTCCACCTCGAAGTTCCAGACCCGCAGCACCTCGAACCCCTGCCCCTTGAGCCATCCGTCTCGCACCGCATCGCGCGCCCCGCCGTGCTGGCCGCCGTCCACCTCGATCACCAGCCGCCTGCCGTAGTCGGCGAAGTCGGCGATATAGGGGCCGACCGGCGCCTGCCGGCGGAAACGGGTGCCGATCATCCGGTTCAACTCGCGCAGATGCCGCCACAACCTGCGTTCCTGCGGGGTCATGTCCCGGCGCAGGCGGCGGGCCGTGGCACGAGTGGCGGGCGAGATGGCGGTCATCCGTGCACCCGCGCTTCATGCGAACCGCAGGCCCCCCCTCCCCATCCCTCCCCCACGCGGGGGGAGGGAGGCGCCCTATCGGAACAGGCAGCGCGACGGTTCAGGTCGGTTGCCTCCCCTCCCCCTCGCGGGGAGGGGATGGGGGAGGGGGGCCACTGGCACATACAGATCATCCCCTCCTCCCCCGCCCGTAGCTCCACAGGAACCACGGCAACCAGAAGCTGGCGGCAAATGCCGCGAGCATGGCGGATTCCTTCAGGCGGGCCAAGGCGGTGCCGGCGCCGGCGAAATGGTCGGGGTTCCACAGCCAGAACCCGGCGACCGCCACCGCCGCGCAGATCGCCACCCCCAGCGCGCCCGCCCGCACCGGGCCCAGCGCCGCCTGCACCGGGCCGCGGGCCACCAGCGGCACGACGGCCAGGCTGATGAAGCCGCCGGAGACCGCGACGGTCAGCAGGATGGCCCAGATCACCCCCGCCCCTCCACGTACCGCCGCTTCGCCTCCTCGGCCCGCTGCATGTCGCGCACCATGCCGGAAATCGCCGCCTCGTCGGACTTGTCGGCATAGCGGAATTCGCTGTCGGCGTAGCGGTTGATCTCCTGGATCACCATTTCCACCGTGATCGGGCTCATCAGCCCGCGGATCATCTCGCGCTTCTCCTCGTAGGGCTTGAAGAGGAACAGATCCGGGTCCTCCATCCACTCGTCGGGCAGTTCGAAGTCCATGGCGCGGACCTTCACCGCGTCGGTGATGTTCTTGATCGCCCGGCCGGTGAAGCGGGCGTCGGCCTGCTGGATCGCCTTCAGGTAGGTGCCGATCCGCGCGATGGTGTCCAGCGGCCCCACGTCGCGGGCCACCCGTTCCCAGACGCGGATCAGCCCCTCCTCATGCGGCCGGCCGTGGGCCTCGAAACTGGCCGAGACCGCCTTCCTGATCTCCTGCGCGGCGAAGAGCTCGTGGTCGCCGACCGGGATCGCATGGTTCTTCCCCAGCAGCAGCGACAGGATGTCGATATAGTCCTCGCGCGTCTGCGGGCCGTCCACCAGGAACCGGGCACCGGCCCGCTGGCGCAGGGCGTCGTCCACGTTCTCGGGGTAGTTACTGAACATCCCGAAGGTGCAGTTGCCCCGCACCACGGTATTGGCCCCGGCGAAGGCGCCCATGAAGACCGCCGTCACCTCCTGCTGCCCCGCCGAGGACTGCCGGTCCCCCCGCTTGCCCGCCACCTGGTCGATGTCGTCGATGGTGCCGAAGCCGATCACCGAAGCATCCACGATCTGGTCGATGAAGGCCTTGGCGTTCTGCCCCGACTTGCCCTGATAGCTGTCGATCTGGTCGATGCTGAAGTTCTGGTAGCGGAAGGGATATCCGGCCGCCTTGCAGTAGTCGTTCAGCAGCCCCGCCATCATCTGGATCAGCGTGGTCTTGCCGGTGCCGGGCGCCCCGTCGCCCATGAAGGTGAAGATGAAGCCGCCGAGTTCCGCGAACGGGTTCAGCCGCCGCTCGAAGTCATAGGCCATCAGCATCTTCGACAGTTTCAGCGCCTGGTACTTGGCGATGTGGTTGCCCACCACCTCATGCGGTTTCTTGAACTGCATGGTCAGCGTGGTGCCCTTGGCGGTGCGGGCGGGCTTGAAGCCGGCGATGGTCAGGCCATCGCCCTCCACCCGCCAGGACGCGCCGGTGAAGCTGGCCAGCCGCGGCGCGGTCTCGGCGCGGGTGGCGACGCGGGCCATCAGCGCCTCGGCGAAGGCGGCGACGGTGGCGACCAGCCGGGGCTCGTCGGTGGCGTGCAGCCCGATGTCCTGGTCCAGCTCCCACAGCACCCCTTGCAGGGCCAGGGGCGCGTTGTCGGTCAGCACCTCCTCGACATGGCCGACCTCCACCGTGGTCTCGCCCAGATGCGGGGCCAGCAGGAAGGCGGTGGCATTGGCGAAGACGTGCAAGGACGCCAGAGCCTCGGCGGCCAGAAGCTCGGTGAACTCGGCCTTGCGGGCCTCGGGCAGGCGGGCCTCGAGATTGGCCTTCTTCAACTCGTTCAGCCCCGTGGCCTCGCTGAAGGTCTCGCCCATGGCCAGCGCGATGGCCAGCGCCCGGCGCAAGGCGTGCAGCACCTGCGCCTGCACCGGCGAGACCAGCCCGTCGCCCGCGCCCTCCACCCGCTCGACCAGCCGCACGCCCCCCGGCCGCACCGTGGGCCGGGTCACCAGCCCGGGGGTGGTGGAGCGGAAGCGGGGCCGGGTGCCGATTCCCACCGACCGCTCGGGCGCCGGCGCGTCCACCGCCCGCGCCAGCCGGGGCGCGTGGTCGAAGCCGGTGAGCAGCCCCAGCGCGCCCTCGTAATGGGCGCGGATCTTCTCCTCGGGCAGTTCCATCGTGTCGCGGGGGGTCATGCGCTACCTCTGCGAGATCAGCCGGCCGTTGCGGGCCACGACGAACTTGCGCACGTCGCGGAAGCCCGGGGGATTGCGTTCGGCCAGCACCTGGAACGGGCGTTCCGGCAGGATGACCATGCGTTCGGTGCGGGTGGCGCCGGTCTCGGCCCCCCGCCCGGCGAAGGGGTCCAGCGTGAAGATCGCCCGCTCGCGGCTGGAGAACCAGCCGGTCTTGACCGTCTCGCTCCGCTCGGCCAGCAGCTCCTCCACCGTCCAGACCAGCGCCCAGTCCTCGCCCTCCGGCCCCGTGGCCTCGGCCAGCACCTCGGAGATCGGGCCGGATTGCAGGGTGAAGGCGTGGGAATACATCGGGCCGAGGTGGATCCGCCGCAGCCGTTTCGGGTGCAGGGTGTCGAAGTCGGTGTCGAAGCCCTGCGCGATGGTCAGCAGTTTCAGGCCGGCCAAGGACTGCGCCATCAGATGCGCCTGCACCGCGGGCCAGCGGCGGTCGTCCTTCGGCAGCGCATTGCGGCCGCTGTCCTGCACCTCGAACAGATAGACCACCGGCAGGTTCACCTGCGTGTCGTAGACCGACCAGGAGATCAGCCAGTTACGCCGGCCCAGGCTCTCGCCCAGCCATTGCGCCTGCGGGTCGTTGCGCGGCCAGAACAGGTCGCCCTGCAACAGCGCCTCGTAATAGAGCCGTTGCGACAGGGCGAATTGCAACTGGGTGGGGATGATCAGGTCGCCCACGATGGTGCGGATCATCCGGTCCTTCAGTTCTGCCTCCGACGCCATGCCGGCCAGATGCCGCTCGGCCATCAGCGCGTCGTTGGCCATGACCATCAGTTCCTGCGCCACGGGAAAGCCCGACTCGTGCCGGTCGAAGGTCAGCCGTCCGGGCAGGGGGCCCTCCACCCGCCCGGTCATCAGGTACTTGAACGAGAGCGCCCGGAAGCTGCGGCCCAGCGCCGCCAGATGCCCGGCGAGGATCCGCGCCTCGATCCGCGTCAGCCGCCCCTCGGACTCCATCTCCGCCGCCACCCGCGCCAGATGCCCGGTGATGCGGTCGAACTTGGCGAAATAGCGCCGGGCGACGAGGGTGTCGTAAAGCTCGGCGTGGTCGTCGGTCAGCGCGTCCTTGACGGTGTGGGGGTCACTGGTCGCCATAAAGATTCTTGTCGTGCTTCTCGACGATGGCGGCGAAGCGGCGGGCGAAGCGTTCGTCGGCCTTCGCCTTCTGCTCCAGGATGGTGCGGGCGAAGACCATGTGGTCCTCGTGCGCCTCCATCATCTCGGCCATGCGCTGGTTGGTGGCGGTGCCGATGGCGGCCATGGCGGCCTGCGCCTCCTGGTCGGTCTTGACCCCGATCTCGTTGATCCGGTGCGCCACGTCCTGCTGCTGGGCGGTCTTCAAGGACGCGGTCAGGGCGTCATAGAGGACCACCCGTTGTTTGGTGTCGGTCTGCAGCTTGTTGATCAGCACCATCTGGGTGGCGGCCTGGTTCTGCAACGAGTCGACCCAGGACTTGCCCTTCTCGATATAGCGTTCCAGCGTCTGGGACTTCGCCAGCTTCACCTGCTCGTCCTGCACCAGGGCGTTGTGCTGCTTGTTCAGTTCCGCCAGTTCGGTTTCCAGCTTGGTCCGCGCCGCCGCGTCCTGCTCGACCGCGATCTTGTTCTCCAGTTCGATGATCCGCGGATCCAGCGCAGCCACCTGCGCCCGCACCGCCTCAAGCTCCCCCACCACCGCCTCGCGTTCGGTTAGCGTGCCGGTCAGGTTGCTCTCGACCGTGGTCTTGTGGCGGTTCAGCGTCTCCAACTGGCCCTGCAACAGCTTCACGATCACGTCCGACTTGCCGATCAGGTCCTGCAACTTGTCGTCGATCGAGGCCGAGCGCAGGCGTTCCTGCCGCATCGCCTCGGCCTTGCCGCGCGAGAAGAAGCCGATCAGCTTCTCGGTGCCGGTCTTGGTCCGCATCTCGTCGAAGTCCTTCGAGAAGGCGGCGGTCACGTCGTCGAGCCCCATGATCAGCTCGGCGATATTGGCGTTCATCAGTTCGGTGTGGTTGTGCACGTCCTCCAGCGAGGCGTTCTCCACGTCGATGGCCGCCTCGCCCGCCGCCAGCTTGGCCCGCGCGGCCTCGATCCGGCTGGTGATGGCGCCGATCTTGCCCTGCGCCTCGGCCACCTGCGCCTGGCTCTCGCGGATCATGCTGTCGAAATCGGCCATGGACGCCTCCGTTGGTGCTGCAAATCCGAACGGAGTCTTCGCCGATTCCCGTCACCCCGTCACCCGAAAAAGTTTGAAGCCGGCGGCAGGGTAGGCCAGTCTGCGCGCATGGACCTGACCGCCGCCATCGAGGCCCGGCGCGAGGCGCTGGTCGCGCTCACGCAGGACCTGATCCGCATCCCGACGCTGAACCCGCCGGGGGCGCGGTATCGGGAGATCTGCGAATGCCTGGCCGCCCGGCTGGAGGCGCAGGGCTGGCGGGTGGAACTGCTGCGCGCGAAGGGCGCGCCGGGGGACAGCGAGGGCTATCCGCGCTGGAACATGCTTGCCCGAGCCGGCGGCAGTCGGCCCGGCCCTTGCGTGCATTTCAACGGCCACCACGATGTGGTCGAGGTCGGCCACGGCTGGACCCGCGACCCCTTCGGCGGAGTGGTGGAGGGCGACCGCATCTACGGCCGCGGCGCCTGCGACATGAAGGGCGGCATCGCCGCCATGGTGATCGCCGCCGAGGCGTTCCGCGCCTGCCGGCCCGACCATGCCGGGGCGGTGGAGATCTCGATCACCGCCGACGAGGAATCCGGCGGCTACGGCGGGGTGGCCTGGCTGGCCGAGCGGGGGTATTTCTCGCCCGAACGGGTGCAGCACGTCATCATCCCCGAGCCGCTGAACAAGGACCGCATCTGTCTCGGCCACCGCGGGGTCTGGTGGGCCGAGATCGAGACGCGAGGGCGCATCGCCCATGGCTCGATGCCCTTCCTGGGCGACAGCGCGATTTCCCACATGGGGGCGGTGCTGGAGGCGATCGAGGCGCTCCAGCCGCGGCTGGCCGAGCGGCGCACGGCGATGCCGGTGGTGCCCGAGGGCGCGCGGGCACCCACGCTCAACATCAATTCGATCCATGGCGGCGAGCCGGAGCCCGGGCCCGGCAGCACCGCCCTGCCGGCCCCCTGCGTGGCCGACCGCTGCCGAATCGTGATCGACCGCCGCTGGCTGGTCGAGGAGGACGCGGGCGCGGTGAAGGCGGAGATCCGCGGGCTGCTGGAAGGGATCGCCGCCCGCCGCCCGGGCTTCGCCTTCGTCATCAGGGACCTGTTCGAGGTCGCCCCGGTGATGGCCGACCGCGGGGCCCCGGTGGTGCGCGCCACCGCCGCCGCCATCGCCCGGGTGCTGGGCCGGCCGCCCGCCTACGTGGCCTCGCCCGGCACCTACGACCAGAAGCACATCGACCGCATCGGCCGGCTGAAGGACTGCATCGCCTACGGCCCGGGCCTTTTGCACCTCGCCCACCAGCCCGACGAATGGGTGGGCATCGCCGACATGCTGGACAGCGCGAAGGTGATGGCGCTGACGCTGGACGACCTGCTGGCAGGCGCGCCTGCCCTAGGAAGTCTCTGAAACCCTGCGCTTTTCTTTCGAGCTTTAAATATCCCGCGGGGTTGCCAGTGGTTTACGCCATTGGTTCGAGTGAACCACTGGCTGGGGGCGCGACGCCCCCGGGGGCCAGCCACCAGC
>JBBCJM010000002.1:0-22813 GCA_037190175.1 Paracoccaceae bacterium
CCGCCCTGGTGGCCGCGCTGGCGGGCGAGCCCGTCGACGTGCTGGTGGCCAATGCCGGCATCGGGCTGAACCTCGACCACCGGCCGGCCGAGGTGACGCGGGCGGATTTCCTGGCCACCCTGCGCACCAACACCATCGCCCCCTTCGCGCTGGCCACCGCGCTGAAGCCCAACCTTCTGGCCGGCCGCCGCCGCATCGCCACCGCGATGTCCAGCCTGATGAGTTCCATCGCCGCCAACGACTGGGGCACGCAATACACCTACCGGCTGTCCAAGACCGCGCTGAACGCCGCCTGGAAGGCGCTGGCGCAGGAATGGGCGCCCGAGGGGATCGCCTGCGTCCTCCTGCGCCCCGGGCTGGTGGCGACCGAGATGACCGGCGGCAAGGGGATGGACGTGAGGGTCAGCGTGGCCGGGATGCTGCGGGTGGTCGAGGGGCTGACCCTCGCCGATGCCGGCCGGATCATCGGCTATGACGGCCTGGACGTGCCGTGGTGAGGGGGAGAGCGTCATGCCCACCGTTCTGATCACCGGCGCGAACCGCGGCCTAGGGCTGGAGTTCGCCCGGCAATACGCCGCCGCGGGGTGGGAGGTCATCGCCGCCGACCGCTCGCCCCTCGCGCCCCGCGATCACGTCGCCTTGGGCGAGGGGCTGCGCGAGATCCGCTACGACGCGGGTTCGGACGCCAGCGCGGCGGATGTGGCGGCGCGGCTGGCCGGCCGTCCCATCGACCTGCTGCTGCTGAACGCCGGGATCAGCCCCGACCCCGGCCTGGCGCCCGAGGAGATGACCGCGGCACATTGGGAAGCGGTGATGACGGTCAACACCTGGGCGCCCTTCCACCTCGCCGCGCTCTTGGAGCCCAACCTGAGGGCGGGGGAGCGGAAGACGATTGCGGCGGTCTCCAGCCTCGCCGCCTCGATGACGCGCTACGACGTGCCGCGCCAGTTCGCCTATCGGGCCTCCAAGGCCGCGCTGAACCAGATGATCCGCTGCCTGGCGGCCGAGTGGCGGGAGTGGGGCTGCATCGCGCTGCTGCTGCGCCCGGGCCGGGTGCGTACCCGGATGACCGGCTTCGAGGGGGCGCTGAGCCCGGAGCAGTCCGTCACCGGCCTGCGCCGGGTGATCGACACCGCCACCCCGGCGCAGAGCGGGCTGCACTGGGGCCATGACGGAGAACTGGTGCCCTGGTGAACCCGGCTCGCCCGGGCGGAATGGTTGGCAGGAAAGGCGCCTCCCCTCCCCTCGTGGGAGGGGATGGGGGAGGGGGCCTCGCCACAGGGGGCGGGGGGGTCAGTCCCCCCGGTGCCCGCGGACCGAGACGTGCCAGGGCAGCACCCGGGCCTCGATCAGGTTGATGATCCAGAACAGGATCATCCCCATGGCGGACAAGAGCACGATGGCCGCGAACTGCTGGTCCATGCGGAAGTTCGACCCCGCCATCATGATGATGTAGCCCAGGCCCGCGCGCGCGCCCACGAACTCGGCCACCACCGCGCCCACCACCGCCAGCACCGAGGCGAGCTTCAGCCCGGCGAAGATCGAGGGCAGCGCCTGCGGCAGCCGGAAGCGCCAGAACACCTGCAAGGGCGACGCGCCCATCGAGCTGGCCAGGTGCAGCATCTCGGGCGGGGCCGAGCGGAAGCCCACCACCGAGTTCACCACCACCGGAAAGAACGACATCAGCGTGACGATGGCGATCTTGGGCGAGATCCCGTAGCCGAAGACCGCCAGCAAGATCGGGGCGATCGCCACCTTGGGGATGGTCTGCGACCCCACGATCAGCGGATAGATCGCCTTGTCCATCATGTCGGAATAGGCGATCAGCGTGGCGATCGGCACCCCGATCAGCACCGCGATGCAGAAGCCCGCCACGATCTCGAACAGCGTGACGCCCGCGTGATAGGCAAAGAGGTTCATCTGCTGCTCCAGCACCGCGACGATGGCGGTGGGCGCGGGCAGCAGGTAGCTCGGCACGTTGGCCGCGCGCACGCCGATCTCCCACAGCAGGATCAGCAGCGCCAGCGTGATCAGCGCATAGGGCGGGCGCAGGCGCGACAGGCGCAGGAAGCTGCCGCGGGTGGCGGAGATTTCGGTATTGGCCATGAGTTCAGTCCCCTTCCCGCAGGACGCCCAGGTCCTTGAAGATCTGCTTGATCGCATGAGTATGCGCGGCGAAGCCCGGCGTGTCGGTGGTCGACAGCCGCCGCGGCCGGGCGAAGTCTATGTCGATGATGCGCTCCACCCGGCCCGGGCGCGGGGTCATCACCACCACCCGGTCCGACAGGAACACCGCCTCGGAGATCGAATGGGTGATGAAGATCACCGTCATCCCGGTCTCGGCGCAGATGCGCGAGAGATCGAGCTGCAACTGGTCGCGGGTCAGCGCGTCCAGCGCACCGAAGGGCTCGTCCATCACCAAAAGCGGCGGGCTGTGCAGCAGCGCCCGGCAGATCGCCACCCGCTGGCGCATCCCCCCCGACAGCTCGTGCGGATAGGCGTTCTCGAACCCGGTCAGCCCCACCATCGCCATCAGCTCGCGCGCCCGCGCGGTGGCCGCGGTCATGTCCATCTTGCGGATCACCGCCTGCAGCAGGATGTTGTCCATCGCGCTGCGCCACTCCAGCAGCACGTCGCGCTGGAAGACGATGCCGATGTCCGAACTCGGCCGGGTGATGCGGGTGCCCGCCACGGTGATCGCCCCGCCCGAGAGCGACAGGAGGCCCGAGACCAGCATCATCAGCGTCGACTTGCCGCAGCCCGAGGGGCCGACGATGGAGACGAACTCGCCGCGCTTGACGGTCAGCTCGATACTCGACAGCGCCTCGACCCTGCCGTTGCGCGATTCGAACACCTTGGACACCTGGTCGATGCAGATGAAGTCATCGGCTAGGGCGCTATCGTACATAGAAGACCTCGGGCTGGCGTGCTGCGGACGGTGGAGCGAATGTATACCGAAATTATTCAAATGCAACCGCGATGGTTCGGAAGGCCCCTGACGGGCCGTTTTTTCCGGCGCCGGACCCCGCCGGCAGCCCGCTCCTGCCGGACATTTGCGCAGGAGACGGCGCCGGCTGCCCGGAAAGGATGCAGGCCCCGGCCCGCCCCGGCGGGGCCTTGAATCCTTGCTTGATATGAGTCGGATTCCAATGATATACAAATCGCATACAATAACGCGATCCGCAGGGAGTTCTCCGATCATGCAATCCATGCCACCCAAAACCGCGCTGCGCGGCGTGTTCGTCGCGCTGGCCATCGCGCTGTCCGCCACCGGCGCCCATGCCCAGGACAGGCTCAGCCTGCGGCTCGACTACCTGCCGACCGGCTATGTCGCGCCCCTCTTCTATGCCGAGAAGATGGGCTGGTACGACGAGGCGGGCATCGACCTGACCATCGAGGACGGCCAAGGCAGCAACGCGGCGCTGCAGGCGATCGCCGCCGGCAACAACGATGTCGTGATCGCCAACTATGCCACCATGGTGCTGTCGGTGTCGCAGGGGATGGACCTGATCGCCATCGGCGGCGTGATCCAGCGCCTGCCCGATTCGGTGCTGTCGCTGGCCGCCAATCCGGTCAGCAAGCCCGAGGATCTGGTCGGCAAGTCGCTGGCCACCACCATCACCTCGGCCAGCCACAAGCTGTTGATGGCCTTCCTGAACGTGACCGGCGTCGATCCCGAGAAGATCGAGTTCGTGGGCGTTCCCGCCGGCCAGGGCACCGTCGCCCTGCTGGCCGAGCAGGTCGACGTGGCCACCGGCTGGCCGCTGACCGAGACCTACAACATCACCCAGCAGAAGGAGATGGCCCCGCCGATGCCCTTCGCCGACTACGGCATCAACGTGCTGGGCAACGGCTTCGTCACCACCCGCGCCTTCGCCGAGGCCAACGGCGACCTGCTGAGCCGCTTCATGGCCGTGACCGTGCGCGCCTATGAAGAGTCGCTCGCCGATCCCGAGGCCGCCATCGCGGCCATCGTCGAGGCCCGGCCGCTGCTGAGCACCGCCAAGGTGATGCCCGAACTGACCGACCTGCCGCCGCTGATGCATTCGGCCAATTCGGAAGGCCAGCCGCTGTTCGTCACCGTGCAGGCCGACTGGGAGCAGACGGTGCAGATCCTGCGCGACTATTTCGAGATGACCGGCGACATCGACATCGGCCGCGTCTACACCAACGATTTCCTGCCGTACTGAAACCGCCCCCCGGCGGGACGGGAACGGGGCGCGCTCTCGCGCCCCGTTTCGCATTGCGGGGCGGGCTTGGAAAACCCGGCCCGCGGCGTTACCGATCCGTCAGTGGAGGCGGAACGATGTCACCCTATCCCGCGGCGCCCGACTGGCAGGTCTCGCAATGGTTCAACGCGCCCGGGGCCCTGACGCTGGCCGGCCTGCGCGGCCGGGTGGTGATGGTCTGCGCCTTCCAGATGCTGTGCCCGGGCTGCGTCGCCCACGGCCTGCCGCAGGCGCAAAGGGTGGCGGCGCTGATCCGCCCCGAGGACGTGGCGGTGATCGGGCTGCACAGCGTCTTCGAACATCACGCGGCCATGGGGCCGGTGGCGCTGGCCGCCTTCCTGCACGAATACCGCATCCGCTTTCCGGTGGGGGTGGACCAGCCCGATGGCGAGGGCCAGCCCCTGACGATGCGCCGCTACGGTTTCGAGGGTACGCCCACCACGGTGCTGATCGACCGCGAGGGCCGGCTGCGGCGCCAGACATTGGGCCACCTGCCCGACCTGCAACTGGGGGCGGAACTGATGGCGCTGGCCGGGGAGGGCGCATGACCGAGGTGATCTCGATCCAGAGCCAGGTGGTCTTCGGCCATGTCGGCAACTCCGCCGCGGTGCTACCGATGCAGGCCAGGGGGCTGGAGGTCGCCGCGGTGCCCACCGCGATCCTGTCGAACCATCCCCACTACCCCACGATGCACGGGCAGATGATCGGGCCGGGGTTGCTGGCCGGCCTCTTGCGCGGGGTCGAGGAACGCGGGCTGGTCGACCGGGCCAGGGTGGTGGTGACCGGCTTCCTCGGCTCGGTCGGCAATGCCGAGGTGGTGGCCGGTTTCTTGGAACGCGCCCGGGTTACGAACCCCAGGCTGGTCTATGTCTGCGACCCGGTGATGGGCGACGACGATCTGGGCGTCTTCGTGCAGGAGGGGCTGGTCGAGGCGTTCCGCGACCGGCTGGTGCCGATGGCGGCGGTCATCACGCCGAACCAGTACGAGGTCGAGCTGCTGGCGGGGCGCAAGGCGCGCTCGGCGGCGGCGCTGGCCTCGGCCGCCGGGGCGTTGATGGCCCGCGGCACCGGGGCGGTGGTGGCGACCGGCTGCGGGCTGGAGGACAGCGCCACGGGCGTGGTGGAGACCGTGGCCTGCACGCCCGAGGGCCTGCACCGCACCGCGATCCCCCGCCTGCCGATCCGCCCCTGCGGCACGGGCGACCTGTTCACCGCGCTCATGGTCGCCGGGATCTGCGCCGGCCAACCCCTGCCGCAGGCCGCCGAGGCCGCCACGCAGGAGGTTCTGGCGATCCTCCGCCGCACCCAGGCGGCGGGAACGGCCGAGATGCAGATCACCCGGCACTTCGCGGCGCGCTGACCGCCTCCACCCTTGCCCCATCGAACCGCGCCGCCAGCGCCTCGATGGCGGCGCGGTCGGGCAGCAGGCAGGCCGCGGTGCTCAAGGCATCGGCCAGCGCCGCGGTGGGGGCGGAGATGGTGACCGAATGCCATGGCGAGGCGGCGGGCAGGCCGGTCGCGGGGTCGAGGATATGCCCGTCGCGCCCCGCCTGGTCGAAGGTCGTCCCGAGGGGCGCGGAGGTCGCCAGCGCCCGGCCGGCCAGCCCCACCGCGCCCCCCGCCTCCAGCCGGATCTCCCACGCGCCGCCGCCGGGGTGGCCGCCCAGGGCGCGGAACTCGCCGGTGTCGATCAGCACCTCGCTCAGCCCCTCGGCGGCCAGCAGCGCCGCCACCCGGTCGGCCACATAGCCCTGCCCGATCCCGTTCAGCGTCAGCGCCATGCCGGGGGCCAGGGCGATGCGGTCGGGGGCGATGCTGACGCCCTGCCAGCCCACCGGCACCGCCGCGATCTCGGCCGCCGTGGGCCTGCGCCCCGCCACCGCCGCCTCGGCCCAGAGCGCCCAGAGCGGCTGCACCGTGGGGTCGAACCGCCCGCCGCTTTCGCGCCGCACCGCGCCGGCCAGCGCCAGGCAGTCCAGCAGTTCGAAGGGCGGGGCCGCCAGCACCCCGTCCCGGTTCAGGCGCATGAGCGCGCTATCCGGCCGGTAGAGCGAAAGGATCCCCTCCAGCCGGTCGATCTCGGCCAGCACCCTCGCGGCGATGCGCTCGCCCTCGGGATGGGCCAGCCGGATCGAGGCGCGGGCGCCCATGGCCTGCCCGGTCCACAGCCGGACCGGCTGGGCGAAGGCCCCCCGGGGCAGCAGGGCCAGGGCGGCGGAGATGGTCAGGAAACGGCGGCGGTCCATGGCTCAGCCTCCTGCCGCAGGGGAAAGCGCGCGCAGCCGGTCCAGGAAATCGTCCTCGGGTCCGGTCTCCACCGGGGCCAGCACCATGTCGTCGGCGATCTCGGGCAGGGTCAGCACCACCCCGCCCTCGGCCCCGGCAAAGGCCTCGGCCGCGGCGCGGGTCCCGAAGGGCACGGTCTCGGGCGCGCCCATGCCGCCCTCGCGGGCCGAGCCCACCACGTAGAAGGCCCCCTCGGCCGGCATCCAGTTGCCCTGCCCCGGGATCTCCCAACTGGCCCCGACAGCCCCCATGTCGTTGACGTAGATGGCCAGGATCGGCGCCATCTGCTCGGGCGCGCGGGAATAGGCGATGGCGTCGCGCACCTGGCTGAAGAACAGCGCCCCCGGCATCCCCTCCAGATGCACCTGCGCCTTGGGGCCGGGATGTTCCAGCAGGTTCATCTGGCAATAGTGGCCCAGCGTCTCGGCGTTCATGTCGAGGGGAGCGAGGTCCTGCGCCACCTCCTCCTTGCAGGCGGACAGGGCGAGGCAGGCGGCCAGCAGCAGGGCGGGTTTCGAAAGGGTCATGGGGTCACCTTGCGGAATGCGGCCCAGGCCAGGGCCATGGCGGCTACCGGCCAGATGGCGATGGAGAGGGCGGATTGCCAGAGGGGGATGGAGCCCGCGGCCCCCCCGATCCCCCCTGCGGCTGCCACAGCCTCGGCGGCGGAGAGGTTGTAGAGGCGGAAGGCGTCGGCAGGGTTGGCCAGCAGCGCCACGGGCAGCACCCGGGTGGTCAGTTCCCCCCCGCCGTCCGAGACGATCAGGGCGAGCAGCCCGAGGTCGTAAAGCACCACCAGCCCCAGCCACAGCCCGATGGCCAGCCCGGCAGCGCCCGAAGGGCGGCGGGACAGCGACGACAAGGCGTAACCCGCGCCGAGGAAGGTGGCGCCCAGCAGGACCGAGGTCCACATCAGCCGCCACAGCGCCGGCAGGCCCCGCATCGCCCCGCTGTCCACCCAGAACGCCGCCGCGCCCGCCGCGCTGTAGCCCAGCCCCACCGCCAGGGCGAGGATGCCGAGATGGGCGAGCAACTTGCCCAGCAGCAGCTGCAGGCGCGAGACCGGGTAGGTCAGCACCAGGGGCAGGGTGCCCCGCTCCACCTCGCCCGCCACGGCGTCGAAGGCCATCAGCAGCGCCAGCAAAGGCACCAGATAGACCGACAGCGAGGTCAGCGAGGCCACGGTGACCGACAGCCGGTCGGACCCGATGTCGCCGGTGGGCGCGGCGCCGGCCGCGGCCAGCACCAGCGCGAACAGCACCATCAGCGCGGTGGCGATCGCCACCCAGCGGTTGCGCAGCGCGATGCGGAACTCGCTGAGCGCGGTGGCGAGGATGCGGGTCACTGGCCGTCCCTCCGGCTGAAATGGCTGTAGATGTCTTCCAGGCTGGGCGGCACCACGTCCAGATCCGCCACCCTTGCGCCCAGCCCGGCGATCCGCGCCAGCAGCGGCAGCTTTTCCGCCTGCGCGCAGGTCAGGTGGACCAGCCCGTCCGGCCCCGGCGCGGCGCCCAGCGCCTCGGCCAGCGCCGCGCCCTGCCCCTCGGCGGGCGTCACGTGCAGCGCCACGGGCAGCGCGGCCTCGCGGCGCAGGTGGCCCAAAGTGCCCTCGGCCACCAGCCGGCCCTTGGACAAGATCAGGATGCGGTCGGTGCGCGCCTCCACCTCGGTCAGCACGTGGGAGGAGAGGAGGATCGTCGCCCCCTCCGCCGCCAGCCCGTCCAGGAGCGCATAGAAGTCGCGGCGCGAGACGGGATCGAGGCCCGAGGTCGGCTCGTCCAGCACCATCAGCCGGGGCTTGCCGATCAGGGTCTGGGCCAGGCCCACCCGCTGGCGCATCCCCTTGGAATAGGTGCCGATCCGCCGCTTCGCCGCCCCCGCGAGGCCCACACGGGCCAGCAGGTCCATCGCCCTGCGGGGACTTTCGCCCCTCAGGGACAGATAATACCGGATCTGTTCCTCGCCGGTCAGCGCGGGGTGGAAGGCGGCGTTCTCGGGCAGATAGGCCACCTGCGCCCGCGCCGCGGCGGAGCCGGGGGCCGCGCCGCAGACGGTCACCTGCCCGGCGTCGAAGGGGATCAGCCCCAGCACGATCTTCATCAGCGTGGACTTGCCCGCGCCGTTGTGGCCCAGGAGCGCGGCGCGCATCCCCGGCCGCAGGTCCAGCGACACGTCGCGCAAGGCCTCCACCGTCTGGAAGCGTTTAGTGAGAGCCGAGATCGTCAGCGTCGAGGTCATCATGGCGTCCTTTGGTCCAGCGCCCGGCAACCTCGGCCTCCTGGGCCTGGACCTCGGGCGGGACGGAAATGGTCAGCGGGCGCATCAGCGGCGCGCCGTCGCGCACCCCGCCGGGCAGGGTGGCGGGAAAGCTCTGCTGGCTCCACCGCACGATCTGCACGGCCGGAGAGCCGATCAGCAGCGCCGCGGCGGGCTGCGACCAGAGGATCTGGTCCATCAGGTCGTTGGGGCGATAGACGCTGTCGGCGATCCCGTCGCCGTTCAGGTCGAAGCCCGGATGGTCGGACCAGTAGTTGCCCCGGCCGTCGTGGCTCCATTCCACGTGCCTTGTGCCCACGTATTTCACCTGCTCGCGGTTGGCGATGAAGGCGTTGCCGGTCAGCACGTTCCTTTCCGAGCCGGCGGTGAAGTGGATGCCGATCCCGCAGTTCTGGAAGCGGTTCTCCCAGATCAGGTTCTTGTGGGCGTTGTAGATGAACAGGCACTTGTTCGGGCCGCCGCGGATCAGGTTGCCGGTCACGTCGGCGTTATTGGCATAGTTCAGCATCAGCCCGTGCTCGCGGTCGCCCAGCGAGAGGTTGTTGCGGATCACCGCCCGGTCCGAGAACATGATGGCGAAGCCCAGGTGGTTGCCGATCGAGACGTTGCCCGAGACCTCGGTGTTCTTCGTGTACATGAAATGCACGGCGAAGCGCAGGTCGCGGAAGGTGTTGTTGCGGTAGAAGCTGTCGGCCGAGGCGTTGGAGAAGATCCCGTCGCGGCCATAGCGGATGGAATTGCCCTCCACCACCGTGCCGGGGCTGTTCCAGACATAGATGCCGTTGCCGCGCTGGTTCATGTGCAGGTGCTGCCGGCCGGTGATGACGTTGCCCGCCACCCGCGCGTCGCGCCCGCCGTGCACGTCGATCCCGTGCATGTTGTCGGTGAGCGTCAGCCCCTCGACCACCGCGCGGTCGGCGCCCTTCAGGATCTTCACGCCCGCGTCCAGATCCTCGTTGCGGGTGCCCGAGCCGGTAACGGCGAAGCCGCGCAGGGTGATGTCGGGGGCGGCCAGCGTGATCACCGTGCCCTGCCCCTGCCCGTCCACCACCGCCTCGCGCGGGCCGGCGATGGTCAGCGGGCGGTCGATGAGGACGGGGCCCTGGTAGGCCCCGGCCGAGAGGATCAGCACGTCGCCGGGGGCGGCCCCGGCGACGGCCTGCGCCAGGCTGCCCGCCCCCGGGGGCACCGCACGCTCTTCCGCCCAGACGGGCAGGGAAAGCAGCAGGCCGATCAGCAGGGCGGGCAGGCGCATGGCATCAGGCTCCCGAGGGTTCGACGAACATCCGGCCGCGCATCTCCATGTGCAGCGCGTGGCAGAACCACTGGCAATAGTACCAGTAGACCCCTGCCTGGGCCGCCACGAAGGTGACCGATGCCGTCTGCATCGGCCCGATCTCGATCGCCACCCCGTGGTTGCCCATGGTGAAGCCGTGGGTCAGGTCGTCGATCTCGTCCAGGTTGGTGACGATCACCGTCACCTCGTCGCCCTCCTGGACGGTGAACTCCTCCAGCGAGAAGCTGGGCGCCATCGAGGACATATAGACCCGCACCTTGTTGCCGTCGCGGATGATCGCGTCGGTCCATTCGTCGATGTCCACCCCGTCCGCCTCGGCCTGCGCCCGGGTCTCGGCCCACATCGGGTCGTCGCGGTCCCAGACCGACTTGATGTGCGACAGCACCGAGGGATGCACGGCGATGGCGTCGTGCGGCTCGGCATAGTTGGGGCCGTCGTGCACCAGCACCATCCTGTCGCCCGAGATGTCGATCAGCTGGTCGTTCTCGGCCTTGGACGGCCCGGTGTTCAGGAAGCGGTCCTTCGAGAACTTGCACAGGCACACCAGCCAGTCGTTGGTGGCGTCCAGCGTCTCGCCCATCACGGTCTTCAGGTGGCCGGGCTGGTAGTGCACGTCGAGCTTGTCCTTGATCGGATCGACGTTCTCGCCCGCATAGGCGCGCACCGCGTCCTCGATGTTCCACTTCACCACCTGGCTGTCGAGGAACAGCGAGGTATAGGCGTTGCCCCGCCCGTCGAAGGCGGTGTGCAGCGGCCCCAGGCCCAGCTCCGGCTCGGCCACCACCACGCTGCGCGGCTCGGCGCCCTCGTAGAACAGGGTGTCGAACCTGGTGGTGTCCAGCACGGTGACGGTGGGCGACAGCTTGCCGCCGATGCACAGGTGCTTGCGGTCCGGCGCCATGTTGCAGCCGTGCGGGTTGTTGGCGATGGGGACATAACGGGTGAAGAGGGAATTGGCCTCCTTCCGCCCGTCCAGCACCTTGCAGCCGTTGATCTCCTCATACTGCCCGGCGGCCACGGCCTTCTCGATCTCCTCGATGTTGAAGATCACCACGTGGTCCATCTCGGAGGCGGTCATGTCCGCCAGCGTCATGCCCATTTCCGAGTTGTACGAGGTCGAGAACGCCCATTTCCCGGTGTAGTCGGCATCGCAGTTGTCGAGGTTGCCCGAGACCAGCACCTGCCAGGCCACGGTCCAGCTTTCCACGTCGACCGCGGTGAACACGTTCACATAGGTCGACACGTCCCGCATGGTCGTGCCGTCGTTGATCAGCGGCGCCTCGTCCTCGCCGTTGGCGAAGATGTAGTTGGTCTTCGGCCATTTCTGCGGCCGCATCCCGTGGATGGCCTTGGCGTTCGGAACCTCCAGGATGGCATCGCATTTCATCACGTCGCAGCGCACCCGGGCGACGCGGCTGTTGGCCTTGTCGTTCATGAACAGGAAGCGGCCGTCGTACTTGCCGTCCGTCATCGACATGTGGACGTGGTGCAGGTCGCCGTTGTCGTGGATCTTCTTGCCGTTGGCCTCCAGATACCTGCGGGTCTTCTCGCTCATCGTCCGCTGGTGGATGCGGATCGATTCGTTGGTCTGTCCCCATCCGCTGGCCGAGCAGCGGTTGAACACCGGCACCCGCATCAGCTCGCGCATCGAGGGGATGCCGAGGATCCGCATCTCGCCGGTCTGGCCCGAGGACCAGAAGCCGTAATAGTCGTCCAGCTGCCCCGGCGCGACCGAACCGTCGTGCTGCTGGGCCAGGGCCGCCCCGGTGCCGGCCACCGTGCCCAGCCCCAGCGCGCCGGTGCCCAGCGCCAGCCGTCCGCCCAGGGTGCCGGCCACGGCCGCGCCCCCCGCGGTCGCGCCGAGCAGCATCCGCCGGCTCAGTCCCTTCTTTTCAGTCGTTGCCATGATCGGCTCCTCTTGGTTATGCGGTGGTGGTGCGGCGCGCGGCGTTCGGGTGGTTGGCCGGGGGAGACCCCAGCTTCGGCACCGCGCTGGCCGCCAGGTTTTCCCGCCGTTTCAGCTTCTTGATGACGACGGGGCAGGTGGTTTCGGACTGGTAGAGGACCTGACAGTGCAGGCAGTCGATGCACTCGTTCGGGTTGATCTCTCCGGTGGGGTGGATCGCCTGCACCGGGCATTGCCGGGCGCAGGTCTGGCAGGGGTTGCCGCATTCGTGGTACCGTTTCAGCCAGTCGAACATCCGCAGCCGCGCGGGGATCGCCAGCGCCGCGCCCAGCGGGCACAGATATCGGCAATAGAACCGCTCGACGAACAGCCCCGCCGCCAGCAGCGCCAGCGCATAGGCCACGAAGGGCCAGGCGCGCACGAAGTTCAGGATGATCGCGGTCTTGAAGGGCTCCACCTCGGCCAGCCGCTCGGCCTCCTCGATGCTGACCAGGCTGACGCCGAACAGGCCCAGGAAGATCATGTACTTCACCGGCCACAGCCGCTCGTGCAGCCCCCAGGGCAGGGTCCATTGCGGCACGCGCAGCTTCCGTGCGATGCGGTTGGTCAGCTCCTGCAACGCGCCGAAGGGGCAGAGCCAGCCGCAATAGGCCCCGCGGCCCCAGAAGAGCAGCGCCGCGGCCACCGCGAACCACAGGATGAAGGTCAGCGGGTCCAGCAGGAACGCCTGCCACGAGAAGCCCGAGACCAGGCTGCCGAACAGCGCCATCAGGTTCACGACCGACAGCTGCGCATTGGCGTACCAGCCCAGGAACACCAGCGTGACGGTCAGGAACCCCATGCGGAAGATGGTGAAGGCGCGTTCGTTCCTGACCGCGAAGGTCTGGAAGAAGAACACCCCCGTCAGCACCGCCAGCATCGCCCCCAACGCGCCGATCTTCACCGTGTTGTCCATCCAGATCCGCCGCCACAGGTCGGACTGCGCCGCGCTTTCCTCCCGTTCGGCGATGGCGGCGGCCGCGGGCGGGGCGGGCTCGGCCGGGACGGGGCGCAGATAGCTGGCGGGCAGCTGGTAGCCCAGGTCGAAGGTGTGGAACACCTTCTCGATCGGCCCCACCTCGCGCTGCACCAGAAGCTGGATGCGGAACGGCCGCGTGGGGTCGAAGCCGGTGCCGGCCGGGATGCGGAACAGGTCCATCTCCACGAATTCCGGCGCGCCCTCGGCGGCGATCCCGCCCAGCCGCCGGTGGTCGCGGTCGCGGAAGCGGACCGAGATGTCGTCCTGGATCAACACGATCCGGTCGAAGATCCCGCCGCGCACATAGCCCGACCCCTTGAAGCTGTAGAGCCCCCGGCCCATCACCGCGATGGCCTCCTCGCCCTCGCCCAGCCAGCCCTGCAGGTTGGCCAGCGCGGCCTCGCCCAGCACCGCCCGGCCGATGGCGGGCACCGAGACCAGCGCCGCCTGCATCTCGATGAAGGTGGTCTCGGGCGCCTGGGTCAGCGCGCGGTCGCGGGCGCGGGGGTCGGGATGGGCGGCGAAGGCGGCGTTGACCTGGCCCACATCCAGCGACAGCCGGCGCAGGGTGCCGTCGCCCTCCATGGTGAACCAGTCGGAGGGCGCCTCGGCCTCGGGGTTCACCTCGTAGCGCGGGCCGGTGTGGCCCGTGTCGGGCGCAAGCCCCCCCAGCCCCAGCGCGCGGGCCACCTTCAGCCCCGAGCGCACGATGGAATCGTCGATCACCATCACGGTGACGGTGGCGCCCGAGATGATGTCGACCTCATGCGCGGTGCCGCCGGATTGCGCCTCGGCCACCAGGTCGAGCCCGCGATAGCCCTCGACCACCGCGGTCATCCTGGCCTCGGGGATGCCGATCAGCACGATGGGCTCGGAATGCTTCACCAGCCGCACCCCGGCGATCCGCGCCTCGGCGTCCACCGCCACCAAAGTGTGGATCGGCTTGCCGGAATAGCCGGTGGTGCCGACGAAATCCGAGGTGACGAAGGCCCAGGCGACGGTCTCGCCCCGCCGCAGCACCGGCGCCACCGCCAGATCGGGGCGGATCGGCCCGAAACCGTCGGCGCCCGGCACCAGATCGCCCGCGCTCTCGGCCGGCAGGAATTGCGACAGCACGTTCTGCGCCGCCGCCGGCAGGGCGGCGAACAGCATGAGAACCGTCAGGAAGGCGCGGATGGGGAGGAGGCAGGCACGTTTCATGTCTCGTCTATAAGGCAGCCCGGAGCCGTCGGTCTTTGTTGCCCGACAAACAGTCGCGGATTTCCGCGCAATGCTCAATTTGACCGCGCGCAAAGAACGCATCCGCGGAAGGCTGCATCCTGAGCCGTCAAGAGGCCCCACCCATGCCCGGAACCCATCTCTCGCGCTGGACGCTCAGCTGGTTCGCCGCTTCGGTGGCCTTCCTGCTGCTGGCGCTGGCCCTGGCGGTGGCCTTCGCGCCCGGCCCGGGCGACTGGCAGCAGGGCCGCGGGCTGGCGCTGGTGCATCTGCTGGCGCTGGGCTGGCTGACCCAGGCGATGATCGGGGCGCTCCTGCAATTCCTGCCGGTCCTGCTGGCGCGCCCGCTGCTGTGGCCGGGGCTTGCGCCCTTCGCGCTGGGGCTGACGGGCGCGGGCGCGGCCATGCTGGCGCTGGGGTTCCTGCGCTTCGATCCCGCCCTGCTGTCGCTGGCGCCGCTGCTGCTGGGGGCAGGCTTCGCCATGGTGGCGGCGATGGCCCTGGGCGCGCTGATCCCCGCCCGCGGCTGGCGCGACGGCACCGGCGGGCCGGTGCTGCTGGCGCTGGGGGCGCTGGCTCTGGTGGCGGCCAGCGGCGGCGGCATGGCCCGGGCGCTGGCGGGGGCCGAGGCCTTGACCCTGCCGGTGCAGATCCTGCCGCTGCACATCGGGCTGGGGGTCGCCGGCTGGCTGGGACTGGCGGCGATGGGGGTCAGCTACCGGCTCTTCGCGATGTTCCTGATCGCGCCCGACCGCACCGGCCCGCTGCGCCGGATCACCCTCGTTCTGGCAATGGCGCTGGTGGCGCTGCTGGCGGCCGGGCTACTGGTCCCCGCCATGGCCTGTGCGAGCGTGGCCGCCGGGCTCTACCTCGCCGACATCGCCGGCCTCTGGCGCCGCCGCCTGCGCGCTGCGCCGGAGGTCAACATGGCGATGAGCCGGCCGCCGCTGGCCTTCCTCGCGCTCGCCGCAGCCCTCGCCCTGCCGGCCGCGCTGGCGGGCGGCCCCTGGGCCGAGGCCGCGGTCTTTGCCGCCTTGATCGGCTGGCTCTCCGGCCTGACGCTGGCGCAGATGGTCAAGATCACCGGGTTCCTGACCTGGATCCAGGTCTTCGCCCCCCGCATCGGCCGCGAGGCGCTGCCGCAGGTGCACGAACTGGTGGACGAGCCCGCCTGCCGGCGCTGGCTGGCGCTGTGGTCGGCCGGCGCCGGGCTCGGCACGCTGGCGCTGCTGGCCGGCGCCGCCCCCGCCCTGCGGCTGGCCTTCGCGCTGCTGCTGATCGCCGCGCTGGGCCTCGCGCGCGAGCTTATCCGCATCCGCCGGCTGGCCCGGCTCGGCCCCGGCCGGACCCTGCCGCCGCTCTTCCTTCCCCTGCGCACGGACCCCATCCCATGACGATCCGCGAACTCGACGTCCGACCGATGCTTGCCGCGGGCGAAGAGCCCTTCGCCGCCATCATGGCCGCCGCCGGCGCCCTGCCGCCCGGCGCCGCGCTGCGGCTGATCGCCCCGTTCCGCCCGGTGCCGCTCTTCCAGGTGATGGCGCGCAAGGGCTTCTCCGCCGAGGACCGCCAGCGCCCCGACGGCGACTGGGAGGTGCTGTTCACCCCCCTGCCCCCCGCGCCCGAGCCCGGGCTGGCCCCCGGCAGCGCGCTCGAGGCGATGCTCTGGCCCGACCCCACCCGCTCGCTGGACCTGACCGGGCTTTCCCCGCCCGAGCCCATGGTGCGGATCCTGACCGCGCTCGAGGCCATGGCGCCGGGCGAGGTGCTCTTCGCGCTGCTGGACCGCGAGCCGCTACTGCTGTTCCCCGAACTGGCCACCCGCGGCCACGAATGGGCCGGCAACCACGCACCCGACGGCACCCGCTATCGCCTGCTGGCCCGGCGGGGGGCGGAGGGATGAGCCTGCGCGCGGCGGTGGAGGCCGCGCTGGCCGGGATCGTCGACCCCGAGACCGGGCAGGATCTGGTGGCCATGGGCCTGATCCGGGCGATCGAGATCGAGGGCCAGACCGCCCGCGTCGCCATGACCACCACCGTGCCGGGCTGCCCGCTGGCGCAGATGCTGCGGCTGGGGGCCGAGGCCGCGGTGGCCGCCGTGCCCGGCATCGCCCGGGCCGAGGTCACCCTGCGCCACGACCCGCCCTGGACGCCGGAGCGCATCGGCAGGGGCGTCTGGGCCTGAAAGGCTTCCAAACCCCGCCGATCTCTGCCATCCCGGGCGCATGGCCGTGGACCTGAACCTCCTGCGCAGCTTCGCGCTGTTCCGCCAGCTCGACGACCGGGCGCTGGAGCGGCTGGTGGCCCGCGCCAGCCCGCGGCGCGTCGCGGCGGGCGAGGCGGTGTTCGAACAGGGCGCGCCGGCGGGGCGGTTCTACCTGCTGGTCTCGGGCCGGCTGAAGGTCACCCAGGTCACCGCGGACGGCCAGCAGGTGATGGTGCGGGTGGTGCATCCCGGCGACCTCTTCGGCTTCGCCCGGGCGCTGGCGCGCGCCGACTATCCCGGCACCGCGCGGGCGGCGGTGGAGACCGAGGTGCTGGGCTGGCCGATGACCGAATGGGACGCGGTGGTCGAGGCCAACCCGCGCCTGGCCGTCAACGCGATGCAGACCATCGGCCAGCGGCTGGACGAGGCACATACCCGCCTGCGCGAGATGTCGACCCAGGACGTGGAGCGCCGCGTGGCCCATGCCGTGCTGCGGCTGGCCGAACGGGCCGGCCGGCGCGAGGGCGCAGGGATCCGCATCGCCTTCCCCATCTCGCGGCAGGACATCGCCGAGATGACCGGCACCACGCTGCACACCGTCTCGCGCATCCTCTCGGCCTGGGAAGGGCGCGGGCTGGTCGCCGGCGGACGCCAGCGGCTGACGCTGATCGACATGGCGGCGCTGGGCCGGATCGCCGAGCCGGAGGGCTGACCCGGCCGGCGCGGCGGTGGAGGAGAGCGCCGGGGGGGTTCACACCCCCCGGACCCCCCGTGGAGTATTTCTCCAAGATGAGAACGGGAGGGGACAACCTGACTCGAACTGTCCCTCATCTTGGTCCAAATACTCTGCGGGGGTCCGGGAGGCGCGAAGCCCCCGGCGCTTGCCGCCGGACCTGCCGCGTCAGACCCGTTCCACCGCCACCGCGATGCCCTGGCCCACGCCGATGCACATGGTGGCGAGTGCGCGCCTGCCCCCTGTCAGCGCCAGTTGCAGCGCCGCCGTGCCGGTGATCCGGGCGCCCGACATGCCCAAGGGATGGCCCAGCGCGATGGCCCCGCCGTTGGGGTTCACCCGGGGGTCGTCGTCCGCCACGCCCAGTTCGCGCAGCGTCGCCAGCCCCTGCGCCGCAAAGGCCTCGTTCAGCTCGATCACGTCGAGGTCGGCCACGCTCCAGCCCAGCCGGGCCAGCAGCCGCTGCGAGGCCGGGGCCGGGCCGATCCCCATGATCCGCGGCGGCACGCCCGCGGTGGCCCCGCCCAGCACCCGGGCGACGGGGGTGAGCCCGTGCTTCTTCGCGGCGGCCTCGGAGGCGACGATCAGCGCCGCCGCCCCGTCGTTCACTCCGCTCGCATTGCCCGCGGTGACCGAGCCGTTCGGGAACAGCGGCCGCAGCTTGCCCAGCGCCTCCATCGAGGTGGCGCGGGGATGTTCGTCGCGTTCCACCACCACGGCTTCGCCCTTCCGCTGCGGGATGGTGACCGGGGCGATCTCCCTCGCCAGCCGCCCGTTGCCCTGCGCCGCCGCGGCCTTGGCCTGCGAGGCCAGCGCCATGGCGTCCTGCGCCTCGCGGCTAACGCCATAGTCATCAGCCACGTTCTGCCCGGTCTGCGGCATGGAATCGATGCCATAAGCCTTTTGCATCAGCGGGTTGACGAAGCGCCAGCCGATGGTGGTGTCGTGGATCTCGGCGTTCCTGCTGAAGGCGCTGTCGGCCTTGGGCAGCACGAAGGGCGCGCGGCTCATGCTCTCCACGCCCCCCGCGATCATCAGCTCGGCCTCGCCCGCCTTGATCGAGCGCGCGGCCAGGATCACCGCGTCCATCCCCGAGCCGCAGAGCCGGTTGACCGTGGTGCCCGGCACCCCCACCGGCAGCCCGGCCAGCAGCGCCGACATGCGGGCGACGTTGCGGTTGTCCTCGCCCGCCTGGTTGGCGCAGCCGAAAAGCACGTCCTCCACCGCCTCCCAGTCCACGCCGGGGTTGCGCGCCATCAGCGCCTTCAGCGGCACCGCCCCCAGGTCGTCGGGCCGCACGGGGGACAGCGCGCCGCCGAAACGGCCGATGGGGGTGCGGATATAGTCGCAGATATAGGCTTCGGTCATGGTCATACCTCGGGACAGATCAGGTCGGCGACCGGGCCGGGGATCGCGAGTTCCGCCCCGGTCACGGCCTGCAGGTCTTCGACGGAAAGCGCGGGCAGCTTTTCCCGCAGCACGAAGCGGCCGCCCTCGATGTCGATCACGGCAAGCGAGGTATAGACCCGCGTCACGCAGCCGACGCCGGTCAGCGGCAGGGTGCAGCGGCGCAGGAGCTTCGGCTTGCCGTCCTTGGTGACGTGATCGGTGATCACCGCCACCCGCTTGGCGCCATGGACCAGATCCATCGCGCCCCCCACCGCCGGCACGCCCTTGGGCCCGGTGGACCAGTTGGCCAGGTCGCCGGTCTCGGCCACCTCGTAGGCGCCCAGGATCGCCACGTCCAGATGCCCGCCGCGGACCATGGCGAAGCTGTCGGCGTGGTGGAAGAAGGCCGCGCCCGGCTTCAGCGTGACCGCCTTCTTGCCGGCGTTGATCAGGTCCCAGTCCTCCTGCCCCCTGGCCGGGCTTTCGCCGAAGTTGAGGATCCCGTTCTCGGTGTGAAAGATCGCCTCCCGCCCCGGGGGCTGATACTGCGCCACCTTCTCGGGAAAGCCGATGCCCAGGTTCACATAGGCGCCGTCCGCGATGTCCTGCGCCGCGCGCCAGGCGATCTGGTTGTTGGAAAGCTTCTGCATCTCACACCCCCAGCGGATAGGCGGCATCGGCGCGGTTCAGGTCTTCCTCCTGAAGCGGCTCGGGCACCGCCACCACCTTCTGCACGAAGATGCCGGGGGTCACCACCGCCTCGGGGTCGATGCCGCCCGCGGGCAGGATGCGGGAAACCTGCACCACGGTCTCGGCCGCGGCCATGCACATCAGCGGGCCGAAGTTCCGCGCCGCCATCCGGTAGGTCAGGTTGCCGTAGGTGTCGCCCAACTCGGCCTTGACCAGCGCCACATCGGCCTTGAGCCAGCGTTCCTGCACGTAAGAGCGTCCCTCGAACTCGGCCACCGGCTTGCCCTTCGCAAGATCGGTGCCGAAGCTGGTGGGGGTATAGAAGGCCGGGATCCCGGCGCCGCCCGCCCGGATCCGCTCGGCCAGCGTGCCCTGCGGCACCAGTTCCAACTCGATCCCGCCGGCGAGGTACAATTCGGTGAAGACCACCGGGTCGGCCGAGCGGGGGAAGGAGCAGATCAGCCGCTTCACCATCCCCGCCTCGATCAGCGCCGCCAGCCCGACATGGCCGTTGCCGGCGTTGTTGTTGATGCCCGTCAGGTCCTTCGGATGCCCGGTGGCGCGATAGCGGTCGATCAGCGCGTGGATCAGTTCGATGGGTGCGCCCGAGCCGCCGAACCCGCCGATCATCACGCTCATCCCGTCCGCGATTCCCGCCACGGCGGTGGCAAGGTCGGCGACTGTCTTGTCCATGTCTATCTCCTGCGGCCCCGAGGGGCGGGATAGGCGCGGCGGGGCTTGGCCTGCAAGCCGCATTGTGCGATATGCTGCATTTGTTCGATTATCGCCCGGAACCGCACCATGACGATCCCCGACCGCGACATCATGGGCGGGCTGGCCAAGGGGCTGGCGGCAATCGAGACCTTCACCGCCGCCCGCCCGCGCCAGTCGATCGCCGAGGTCGCGGCGGGGGCGGGGCTGGACCGCGCCACCGCCCGGCGCTGCCTGCTGACCCTGGCCCGCCACGGCTATGCCGACTATGACGGCAAGTTCTTCACCCTGACCCCGCGGGTCCTGCGGCTGGGCACCGCCTGCCTGGCCACCATGCCCCTGCCGCAGATCGTGCAGCCGCTGCTGGACCGGCTGTCGGACGGGATCGGCGAAAGCTCCTCGGTCTCGATCCTCGACGGGGCCGAGATCGTCTATGTCGCCCGCGCGGCGCAGCGGCGGATGATGTCCATCGCGCTGATGCCGGGAAGCCGCCTGCCCGCCTTCTGCACCTCGATGGGCCGGGTGATGCTGGCCGCGCTGCCCGAGGCCGAGGCGCGCGCGCTGCTGGGCCCCGGCCCCCTGCCCGCCCGCGCGTCGCGCACGCTGACCGATCCGCAGGCGGTGATGGCGGAACTGGCCCGGGTGCGGGCGCAGGGCCATGCGGTGATCGACGAGGAGGTGGAGCCCGGCCTGCGCTCCATCGCCGTGCCGGTGCGGGATGCGCGCGGCGCCACGGTGGCGGCGCTGAACGTGGGGCTGGCCGCCGGCCGGGCCGCGGCGGCCGACCTGCCCGCGCTGTTCCTGCCGGCGCTGAAGGCGATGCAGGCGGAACTCGCGCCCCTGCTGCGCTGAGCCGCCGGCCGAACCCGGTTTTCGCTTGCCCCGGGGCCGGAATGCCGCTAGTGCCCGCCCATCCCGAGACGACCCGCCCCTGACCGGCCCGCCGGCGGGGCATATCCGTTTCCGGGCCACCCAAAGACCGGCGGACCCAACCGCCTGGCCGGAAATATCGCGAAAAAGGACCCAACTGCATGTGCGCCAAAGCGACTATGGAAGAATTCGAGGCCCTGCTGAAGGAAAGCCTCGAGATCGACACCCCGTCCGAGGGGTCGGTCGTCAAGGGCAAGGTCATCGCCGTCGAGGCGGGCCAGGCCATCATCGACGTGGGCTACAAGATGGAAGGCCGCGTCGACCTGAAGGAATTCGCCGCCCCGGGCGAGCAGCCCGACATCAACGTGGGCGATGAGGTCGAGGTCTATCTGGACCGCGTCGAGAACGCCCGCGGCGAGGCGGTGATCAGCCGCGAGAAGGCCAAGCGCGAAGAGGCCTGGGACCGGCTGGAGAAGGCCTATGCCACCGAGGCCCGCGTCGAGGGCGCGATCTTCGGCCGCGTCAAGGGCGGCTTCACCGTGGACCTGGGCGGTGCCGTGGCGTTCCTGCCGGGCAGCCAGGTGGACGTGCGCCCGGTGCGCGACGCCGGCCCGCTGATGGGCATGAAGCAGCCGTTCCAGATCCTCAAGATGGACCGCCGCCGCGGCAACATCGTGGTCTCGCGCCGCGCCATCCTGGAAGAGAGCCGCGCCGAACAGCGCGCCGAGGTCATCTCGAACCTCTACGAGGGCCAGGTGGTCGACGGCGTGGTGAAGAACATCACCGAATACGGGGCCTTCGTGGACCTGGGCGGTGTGGACGGCCTCTTGCACGTCACCGACATGGCCTGGCGCCGCGTCAACCACCCGTCCGAGATCCTGTCGATCGGCGAGACCGTCAAGGTCCAGGTTATCAAGATCAACAAGGAAACCCACCGCATCAGCCTGGGCATGAAGCAGCTCCAGTCCGACCCGTGGGATTCGGTGGAACGCGCCTATCCGCTGGGCTCGGTGCACAAGGGCCGCGTGACCAACATCACCGACTACGGCGCCTTCGTGGAGCTGGAAGCGGGGGTCGAGGGGCTGGTCCATGTCAGCGAGATGAGCTGGACCAAGAAGAACGTCCACCCCGGCAAGATCGTCTCCACCTCGCAAGAGGTCGAGGTCATGGTGCTGGAAATCGACAGCGCCAAGCGCCGCGTGTCGCTGGGGCTGAAGCAGACCCAGCGCAACCCGTGGGAAGTCTTCGCCGAACAATACCCGCCGGGCAGCCAGATCGAGGGCGAGGTCAAGAACATCACCGAGTTCGGCCTGTTCGTGGGCCTGCCGGGCGATATCGACGGCATGGTGCACCTGTCGGACCTGTCGTGGGACAAGCGCGGCGAGGAGGCGATCCAGGACTACCGCAAGGGCGATCTGGTCAAGGCCATCGTCACCGAGGTAGACGTGGAGAAGGAACGCATCTCGCTGTCGATCAAGAACGCCGGCGAGGACACCTTCACCGAGGCGGTCGAGGGCGTGAAGCGCGGCTCGATCGTCACCGTCACGGTGACGGCGATCGAGGACGGCGGGATCGAGGTGGAATACAACGGCGCCAAGTCGTTCATCCGCCGCTCGGACCTGTCGCGCGACCGCCAGGAACAGCGCCCCGAGCGGTTCCAGAAGGGCGACACGGTGGACGTGCGCGTGGTCTCGCTCGAGCCCAAGACCCGCTAGCTGGGCCTGTCGATCAAGGCGCGCGAGATCGCGGAAGAGCAAGAGGCCGTGGCGCAGTATGGCTCGTCCGATTCGGGCGCCTCGCTGGGCGACATCCGGGGCGCCGCGCTGAAGGACCGCCGCTGAGTCCTGCGACCGTGCGATGAACATGGCCCCGCCGGCGATCCGGCGGGGCCTTTTCGTTCCCCCCGGGGCCTCCCGCCCCTCATCGCCGTTGGCTCTGAGCGTTGGGCCGGGCAAGGGGGGCTGCCGCCCCCCTTGGACCCCCC
>JBBCJM010000003.1:0-2916 GCA_037190175.1 Paracoccaceae bacterium
TAGAGCAAGCCCATCTTCCCCACCGACGACTGAGCCCGCCCATGCGCCTGATCGCCCTCGCCCTGTTCCTCGCCGCTTGCTCCGCGCCCGAGCCGAGGATCGAGTGCGCCACCCACAGCATCGCCGAGACGGGCGGCGGGCTGGTCGAGTGCCACGCGGTCGGGGATTGAACCCACAGGCGCCGCGCTAGGATATCCGGGGCGCCGGTGGCTTTTCGCGCGCGCCGGTCGCGCCGCAACCGCCCTGCCCCGGCGCTCAACCGCCCTCAGCGCCGGGGAGACGCGGCGCTAGCCTCAGTCCGCAGCCGCATCATGATGGTCCGGCCGATGGCTCACCCCAGCATTGGCCACAAACAACACACTTTCATACACACCACACTTGACACTATCGCGCCAAGTGTGTATATATTTACTCAGAAAGGAGGGGCGATGGAGCTGGAAACCAACTCAAGAAAGCTCCTGAAGGTTCTGAAAGACGCAGGGTTCGAGGAAGTGTCCAAGAGTGGATCCCACCTCAAACTTCGGAAAGGGAAGCGAACAGTGATCCTACCCCACCCGAAGAAAGACCTGCCGCTTCCAACCGTCAGGAACATCTACACACCGGCCGGGCTTCTTTAGCCCGGCCACCCATCGCCCCCCTACCAAACAACCACACGGGCAATCCAATGCGCTACTACACTGCTATCGTTCACCAAGATGGGGACAGCGCCTTTGGCCTGACCTTCCCCGATCTTCCAGGCTGCTTCGCTGCGGCGGATAGTTGGGACGATATTCCGGCCGCCGCCACCGAGGCGCTTGACCTCTGGTTTGAGGATATGCCGGACGTCAACCCCGCTTCGCTTGATGCGATCCGCCGACGCGACGATGTGGCGGCTGAAATGGTTCAGGGCGGCGTGCTTCTGCCGGTGCCCTACATTCCCGCCGATACCACAGTGGAGCGGGTCAACGTCACGCTGGAGCGGGGCCTGTTGCGCGCCATCGACGAAACCGCGAAGGGGCGTGGCATGACCCGCTCGGCATTTCTTGCATCAGCTGCCCGGCGCGAACTGGTGGGAGTCCGCCCCTGACCTGAGTCATGGACTATCGAAGACCTGCCCGGGCTGGCAGAGCCGGATAGACGAGGCCCTGCGGAGGGTGGCGGGGGTCTAGGGCCGGAACCTTACCGCGCTGCCCGGAACGCATCCCGGGCAGCGTCGCCACCCTCCGGCGTGTCCGTTTCGTCCCGCTGCGCCTTCAGATAGGCCCCGTCCATCGCCCGAATGCACGACCGGAACATCTCGGCATCCTCATCCGGCCATCCTGCCGTGTGCCGGGCGATGCTGGCTGCCGGGATCGGCCCTGCTTGCATGCCGATCTGCCGGTCTGTCGACAGTTCCCAGAACGCCGCCAGCCAGTCCTCTGCCCCCGGCAGCAGTGCCGGAGGCCAGAGGTGATCGGGAATGGGCCATCCGCGATCTTCGAGCTCCTTGCGGCGTTTAGCGGCGGCTTCTTCCCGGTCGAGCGCCCACAGGACGGCCTCGCTCAGTTTCCCGCGAGGTCCCCTGTCTCTTCGGCCTTGCCGCGGTCCACGACGAGAGCGGCCCATGCAACCGCATTGGCGAAGTCGGAGAAGTCGGGATTGGTACACCACTCGGCCGCCAGCTTGGGGTCGTATTTGACCGGCTTGCCGCCACTGGTAATACCGTCCCAGTCCAGCAAGACCGCCTCGTGCAGCACCTCACCGCTGATGAGGATCGCAGCCTCGGGAGCCAAGCTTCCGTCTCGCAGGCGCTCCTTGCGGGGCACGGCACGCTCCTTGCGGGACCGCAGCGCGATCACCTTGGGCGAGGACAGGCCGCGCACGCGCAGGCGCACATCGCCGAGATCCGGGATGTCGGAAATCCACTGTCCCTCGGCCGCCGCCGCGCTGTTACGCTTCAGATCGTTGATGTCCATGCATCATAACTCCGGGGTTCGGGGTTCATGGTGGGGCTGGCCTGACGAACCCCAGATCAAGCCAGCCCCGTATCCCGCCGCAGGGAGGATGCGCGGCGGAATGGGGATCAGACCTCGACCGACCGGGCGATGGGCTGGATATTGAAGGTCAAGGTCCGGGTCGCGCTGGCATCGCCGCCGGTCTTGGCGCCCGGCAGAGCGAAGCCATAGAACAGGTCCGTTTCACCGCCGGGGATGGCGCTGGCCGTGTGCACACCCGAGCCGGCGGCAGAGGTGTTGATCGCCGTGCCCCCCGGGGTCGCTGCGACCGAGAAGGTGTTGGTCGAGGCGCTGACCACGTAGTAGTCGGTGCTCGGGGTCAGTCCGGTCGGCAGAGTGCCGGTGGTCGTGAAGCTCACCACATCGCCGTTCGCCAGGCCGTGACCGTTCCAGGTCACGACGCCGGGCGTGCCGTTGGAAATCGTGACGATTCCTTCGATGGCGCAGTCGGCGCCCCACTCGATCTTGAAGGCGAAGGGCTGGCACACCCTCGTGGCGGCCTTGTATGCGACCTGCCCCGCATCCGTCTTCATCGGCGTGAAGGTGTTGGTCATGGCCGGGAAGCTGATGGTGCCCTTGGCATAGCGCGTGATGCCGCTGTTGATCAGCACTTGGGTGATGGTTTCCTGATCGGCACCCAGGTCTCCGGTCGTCAGCCAGCCGTCGATCTCGGTCCACGCCTGACCGTTGAAATCCGCGAGCGTGATCGTGTCCTTGTAGGTCACAGCGGAGCCGATGTAGATTTTCGACCCTGCAACTTTCTGCAACATGGCAGTTCTCCATAGAAAAGCCCCGCACGATGACGGGGCGGGTTGACCGGCAGGGCCGGATTGGTGTCAGCGGGTCAGGCGCTGGCCTGCCAGTTGATGATGATGGGGGTCCGCAGATAGCCGCCGTCCTGGTAGCTGTCAGCGATGTGGGGGCGGCTGGTGACGCGCAGGCA
>JBBCJM010000004.1:0-68766 GCA_037190175.1 Paracoccaceae bacterium
CCCCCCCCCGCCGGTCGCTGCCGTCAGGTCACTCGCCCCGGCGGGTGCGGCGCGCGGGCGAGGTGGGGCCGGGGGTGGGGCCGGCCTCGTCCAGCGTCGAGGTGGCGCCGGGCCCGCCCGCCAGATCCCGGTCCATCGCCGAGGTGGGGCCGGGGGTCGGGCCCAGATCGTCCTCCAGCTCCCCCGGCGCGGATTCGCCGGCCGCCCGGGGCGGATTGGCCTGCGGCGGGTCGCCGATCCAGCCCCGCGCCTCGCCGTTGGCCGCGCCGATCTCGGCCTGCGCCTGCTGCCAGTGGCGCGCCTCGCAGCCCTCGGGCCGCCCCTCGTTCTCCCAGATCTCGTAGGCGCGTCTGCGGACCTGTTCCTCGTGATGCTGCTGCATTCTGCGACCTCCATGCCATCGCCGCGTGGCCCCCCAGCGGACCGCCGCGCATCGCCAACCGGCGCTGCGGCGGCTTTGTTCCAGCACCGGGGAACAAGCCCGCCCGCCCGCGGGTTCGGAGGCGGTGCCGAACCGAAGGAGCCCCGCGAATGGCCAATTCCCCCTCCACCGACGACCTGCGCCACCCCGAGCCGGGGGTGATCGACCAGCGGCAGGGCCAGATCGACCCCGCCGGCCGGCACCGCGCCGACCCCGACGCGCGGCCCGACCCGAACACCAAGCAGCCCGGCGGCAGCGGCGAGGGTCTGAAGCCCGAACTGGCCCGCAGCTATCCCAGGCCCCCCTTCCCCCGGCAGACGCAGGACCTGCCCGGCCTGACCGGCGCGATGGACCCCCGCCCCGACCATGGAGAGGAAAGCTGGCGCGGCGCGGGCCGGCTGGAGGGGATGGCCGCGCTGATCACCGGCGGCGACAGCGGCATCGGCCGGGCCGTGGCCATCGCCTTCGCCCGCGAGGGGGCGGACGTGGCGATCTCCTACCTCAACGAGACCGAGGACGCCGCCGACACCGCCCGGCTGGTCGAGGAGGCCGGGCGGCGCTGCCTGCGGCTGCCCGGCGACATCGCCGACCCCGGCCATTGCCGCGCGATCGTGGAGCGGGTGGTGCGCGACTTCGGCCGGATCGACGTGCTGGTGAACAACGCCGCCCACCAGCAGACCTTCGAGCGGCTGGAGGAGATCCCCGACGAGGAATGGCGCCGCACCTTCGCGGTGAACCTGGACGCGATGTTCTACCTGGCCAAGGCGGCGGTGCCGCATATGGGCGAGGGGGCCTCGATCATCAACACGGCCTCGGTCAACGCCGACAAGCCGAACCCCACGCTGCTGGCCTATGCCACCACCAAGGGGGCGATCCAGAACTTCACCGCCGGGCTGGCGCAGATGCTGGCCGAACGCGGGATCCGGGCGAACTGCGTGGCCCCGGGGCCGGTCTGGACCCCGCTGATCCCGGCCTCGATGCCTGGCGAGAAGGTCTCGGAATTCGGCGCCGGCTATCCGATGGGCCGCCCCGCCCAGCCGGTGGAACTCGCCTCGGCCTATGTGATGCTGGCCGAGCCGATGTCGAGCTATGTCTCCGGCGCCACCATCGCGGTGACCGGCGGGCAGCCGATCCTCTAGGTGCGCACCCAGCCCCGGCCCCGGGGGCCAGCCCCCGGACCCCCGGAGTACTTGGACCAAGATGAGGGACAGTTTGATTCGAATTGTCCCCCCCCTCCTGCTTTCATCTTGGCAGAAATACTCTCGGGGGGTCCGGGGGGCAGACGGCCCCCGGGCGTTCTCCGCCCGCGCGACGGCGGCGCTATTCCACCCACAGCCGGAAGGACGGCCGGCCGTCGCCCGGCTGGCCTAGGGCGAAGAGCGGCGCGCCGTGGCGGGTCTCGGAATAGAGCTGCGCGCCCCCGAAGCAGGCGGCGAGGCGGACGGTTCCGTCGCGGCAGGGCCAGCGGACGGTCAGCGCCCTCGGCCCGCAGGGCCGCGCCTCGGCCGGGCCGGCGCGGCCGGAGCGGTAGAGCGGCAGCAGCACCTCGCGCCGCAGCCGGAGCAGATCCCCCGTCGCCTCCAGCCAGACCGGCGAGGGCGCGCCGGCATAGGGGCAGGCCAGCCGGGTCAGGTCGGGGTCCATCGGCGGGATCATCTGTTCGGCAAAGCCCGGCTCCTGCCCGAAGTGCTTCACCCGGCCCTCGCACATGTCCTTCGCCAGCTGGCCGGAGAAATCGGCGAACCACGGGAAGGGGGCCTGCGAGCCCGCCTCCTCGCCCATGAAGATCATCGGGGTCCAGGGCGCCGAGAGCAGCAGCGCATGGGCCACCAGCGCCGTCTCCTGCCCCACCAGGGTGATCAGCCGCTCGCCCCGCGCCCGGTTGCCGGCCTGGTCGTGGTTGAGGTTGAAGTTGATCATGCTCGACCAGGGCAGCCGGCCCGAGGGGTCGCCCTTGGCCCGGGTGCCGTCGCGCTTCGGCTGGCCCTGCCAGACCCGCCCCTCGCGCAGCGCCAGGCACAGGTGGCCCAGCGCGGCGCCGCCGGCATAGGGGCGGTAGTAGTGCTGCGTCTCGCCCGTCAGCAGCACGTGCAGCGCGTGGTGGTAGTCGTCGTTCCACTCGGCGTCGTAGAGGCCGGCCGAGGGCTCGATCAGTTCGTTGATGTTGCGGCAGTCCTCGGTCATCAGGTGGATCGGGCGGCCCGGGTTGCCGGCGCGCAGCCGGCGGGCCATCTCGTGCAGGAAGGGCGGATCGCCGTCGTCGGCCAGCCGGTCGGCGGCGTCGAAGCGCAGCCCGTCGAAGCCGTAGTCCCGGGTCCAGCACAGCGCGCAGGCGATGAAATATTCCCGCACCGGGGCCTTGGCGAAGTCGATGGACCGGCCCCAGTCGTTGGAATCCTCGCGGAAGAACTCGGGGCAGGCGGCGACCAGATGGCAGCCCTGCGGGCCGAAATGGTTGAACACCACGTCGAGCCAGGCGCACATCCCCAGGCCGTGGATGGCATCGACCAGCGCCGCGAGATCCTCGGGCGAGCCGTAGGGGGCGAAGGGCGCATGGGGCAGCACCCCGTCGTAGCCCCAGCCCTGCCGGCCGGGAAACAGCCCCACCGGCATCAGCTCGACCGCGGTCACGCCCAGGTCGGCCAGCCGGCGCAGGGCGGGCGAGCGGGCGGCGGCGCGGAAGGTGCCCTCGGGGGTGAAGCTGCCGATGTGGATCTCGCAGACCACCATCTCGTCCATCGGCCGGTCCGGGAAGGGCCGGCGGTTGCGGCGCAGCCGGGCGGGATCGAACAGAAGCGAGGGCGGCTCCACCCCCTCCTGCCGGCGCGAGGCGGGGTCCGAGATGGTCTGCCCGTCCACCACGAAGGCATAGGCCATCCCCTCGGCCGCCGGATAGCGGCCGCGGTGGACGCCCTGCGGGTCGCGTTCCAGCGGCAGCAGGCGCCGGCCCAGCCGCAGCTCCACCCGGCCCGCCGAGGGCGCCCACAGCGCGAAGGCCCAGTCGCCCGCCCCGGCCGGCACCGCGCCCCACATCGGCGCCAGGGCCACGCCCCCCTGCATGTCGTTCATCCGCTCGTCCCCCAAGGGTTGCCGGGGAAAAGGCGGCCCGGCGCCGGATTGTTCCCCCGCGCGGGGCGGAACAATCGGCCCAGCCGGCGGGTTTCCCGCCGAACATCCATGGAGAGCGCCGATGACCGCCCGCCGCCTTGCCACGCTGATCCTCGTCGGGCTTGCCGGCTATGCGCTGAAGACGCTGGTCGCGCAGCGGGCCGCGGCGGAGGCTCCCGGCTTCCGCTACGTGCGCCCGGCCGGGCCGGAGGCGATGGAGGCCCCGCCGGACGACTGGGACAGGATCGACGAGATGTCGGACGAATCCTTCCCCGCCAGCGATCCGCCTTCGTATTGAAGCCCCCGCGGGGCGCGACGGTTCACCCCCAGTCCCGCGCCACCGCGGCGGCCAGTTCCCGGCGGAAGCGGTCGATGGTGTATTCGGCAAAGCTCGACAACTGCCGTCCGCGCTTGGTCACCACCCAGGCGGTGATCATCGCGCGTTCCGCCAGCGGGCGGCGGGTGAGGCCGGGCATGTAGACCTCGGCCACCGAGAACTCGTCGATCACCGCCACCCCCAGCCCGTGCCGCACCAGGCTGACCACGGTCTGCGCGAAGCGCCCGCGCATGGTATGGCGCGGCGTGATCCCGGCCTCGCGGAACGGGCGGGCGAGGATCTCGCCATAGGGGTCGTTCGGGTCCACCCCCACGAAGTCCTCGGCGGCCAGGTCGTGGACCGAGATGACCGCCTGCCCCGCCAGCCGGTGCCCGTCCGGCACGATCGCCACCAGCCGGCCCTGCGCCAGCGGTTCGCTGTGCAGCGCCGGGTTCTCGATGGGCGAGCTCATCAGCACGAACTCGCCGCGTTCCAGCAGTAGGTAGTCGGCGGTTTCCTCGATCTTCAGGATGTTGAGGTCGATGAACAGGTCGGGGAACCGCTGGCGCACCCGGCGGATGGCGCGGGCGGCGATGAACTGGGCGATGGAGGGGGCCGAGGCGAAGCCCAGCCGCACGTCCTCCCCCTTCTGCAACGAGGCCACGGCGGCGTTCAGGTTGTCCATCTGCCGGTGGAGCTGATGCACGATCTCGAAGATCGCCGTGGCCTCGATGGAGGGCACGAAGAGCCCCGCCTTGCGCTCGAAGAGCCTGATGCCCAGCGATTCCTCGGTGTGCTTCACCAGCCGCGAGATGCCGGGGGCCGAGACGTTCAGCAGCTTCGCCGCGCCCTGGATGGTGCCCGCCATCATCACGGCGCGGATCACCTCGACCTGGCGCAGGGTGAGCTCCTTCATGGCCGGATGCTACGCCCGCCCCGCCGCGCGCAGCACCGCCAGCGTGGCGGCGCGGGCGATCTCGGCCCGGCCCTGCGCGTCGATCCGGCCGGCCAGCGAACGGGTGGGCACCTCGACGCTGATCGTCACGCCCTCGGGGATGGCGCGGGCCAGCCCGATCAGGTCGATGCCGCCGAAGCCGGGGAACATCCGCTCGCCCCGGGCGATGGCGATCAGCGCCGCGTCCGAGGGGTCGTAGGGCACCGGGCCGTCGCAGATCTGCACATAATTCACCATGGCAGGCGGCAGAGCGGCGATCTGGTCGAGCGTGGTGGTGGAACGGTCGACGTGCAGCGCATCGACCAGCACCCCGCCGTTCGGCCGCCCGGCGTCCCGCACCACCCGCAGCGCCGCGGTCAGGTCGGGCACCGCGGTCCAGGGCATGAACTCCAGATCCGCGGTCAGCCGGCGGGGGGCGGCCATGTCGCAGAAGCGGGCGAAGCTTTCGGTCAGCCGGGCCGGCTCGGGGTCGTCGCCGGCCACCAGCACATGCCGCGCCTCCAGCGCCGCGCAGCGGTCGCAGAAACGGTCGAAGAGCGGCCAGTCGTTCTCGGGCTTCAGCCGGACGATCTCCACGTCGCCCACGGTGACCCCGGTGTCGGCCAAGGCCGCCCGCACCTCGGCCAGCACCCGGTCGTCGGTCAGCAGCGGATAGTCGGCCTCGCCCCCCGCCGGCAGGATGCGCAGGCCGACCATCCGGTAGCCGGTGGCCGCGGCGATGCGCACGGCCTCGACCGGGCCGACATCGAAGGTGGTGAGGAAGGCGAGGGAAAGCGGATGGGTCATGGTCATTTCAGCGGCGAGAAGGGCAGCGGCAGGGCGATCTGGCTGGTCATGTCCGGGGTCAGCCAGTCCGGCCCGCCCTTGGGGGGCCACTTGCCATCGGCCACCGACTTCGCCCGCGCCTCCGCCCGGGCGGCGAGGCTGGCATAGGGCCAGATCTGCGTCAGCCGCGGCGCACCGTCCAGCCCGTACATCGCCACGGTCAGCCTGGAATACTCCTCCCGCCCGGGCACGGCATTGCGCCATTTCTCGGCGGTAGGGGCCAGCCCGTTCAGCCGGGCGCAATAGGTGCGGAACTCGTAGACCGGGCCGAAGGTCCCCGGCTCCACCGGCGGCAGGAAGTCCAGCGCGCGGTAGCTCTCCATGCTCAGCCCCGCCAGATGCTCGACGCAGCCGAAGGGGTTGTCGGAGAGCAGGGCGCGCTCCCGCTCGGCCATCAGGGTCTCAATACTGTCGAAGGCGCGCAGCAGGAACACCCGGTTCAGCGTACCGATGTCGGTGCCCCAGGCGCCGCAGAGCCGGCCCCGGCCCTCCGCCACCCATCGCTCGATCCCCGGGCCGGCCTTGCCCGCGCCGAAGATCACCGTGTCGAGGGTGGCGAGTTCGTAAAGGCTCATGCTGTCTCCTCCTGTTCCGTGTGGAGCCCGGTCACGGGCTGGCCGGCCAGAACGCGGCCGGCGATGTAGCCGAAGGTCATCCCGGGGCCGAGGGTGATCCCGCCCGAGGGGTAATGCCCGCCCATGACCGAGGCCATGTCGTTGCCCACCGCGAAAAGCCCGAGGATCGGGGCGCCGCCGCCGTCCAGCACCCGCGCCGCGGGGTCGGTGACAAGGCCGGCGAAGGTGCCCAGGCTGCCGGGCTCGATCCGCACCGCGTAGAACGGCCCCCTGTCCAGCGGCGCCAGCGCGGGGTTGGGGCGGTGGTCGGGATCGCCCTGCACCCGGTTGTAGGGCGACCGGCCGCGGTGGAAGTCCGGGTCCTCGCCGCGGGCGGCGTGGCGGTTGAACCGGGCGATGGTCTCGGCCAGCGTGGCCTCGGGGATGTTGCAGGCCCGCGCGAGGTCGGCCAGCCGGCGGCCGCGCTTCAGGTAGCCGGACCGGATCGCGGGGCCCAGCGGGAAGGGGAAGGGCTTGGCCCAGCCCAGCCCCCAGCGCCTTTGCGCCCGGTGGTCGGCGATCAGCCAGCAGGTGGGGTGGCGGCCCGCAGGCGTGGCGGCCACCAGCGCCGCCATGAAGTCGTGATAGCTGTCGGCCTCGTTCCCGAACCGCCTGCCGGCGGGGGTGACGGCGATGATCCCGGGCTTGGCGCGCTCCACCAGATGCGGGAAATGCGCGGTGGAGCCGTCGGGGCGGGGGACCAGCGAGACCGGCGCCATGGCGACGGCCGAGGCGAGGTCGCCGCTGACCGTGGCGCCCATGCCCTCGCCCAGCCGCAGCCCGTCGCCGGTGTTCGACGGCGGCGCGGCGGAGCGGTGGGCCTTGCCGCCCGCCTGGGGCGCCAGAGCCTCCAGCCGCGCGGGGTCATGCGGGAAGCCGCCAGTGGCCAGCACCACGCCGCGCGCCGCCTGCACCAGCACTTCGCCGTCCGGCGTGGCCAGCCGCGCCCCGGTCACCCGCCCGTCCTCCTGCACCAGCGCCATCGCCGGGGCGCTGTCGATCAGCCGCACCCCGCGGTCCAGCGCCGAGCGCATCAGCCGCGCCACCAAGGCGTTACCGTTGAAAAGCCGCGTCCCGCGGCCGTGGCGGGCCAGATCGCCCAGATGCCGGGCGATCCGGCCGGCGGCATAGAGCGCCGAGCGCGGGCTGCGGCTGGCGCGGAAGAAATGCCCCATGTCGGCGCCGCTGCCGATCCCCATCCCCCACAGGCTGACCACATCCAGCGGCGGGCGCAGCTTGCGCGCCCAGTCCCCCAGCCCCCGCGCGTCATAGGGCATGGCCGAGACCGAACGCCCGCCCTCCAGCGCCCCGGGAGTGGCGTGGAAATCGGGGATCCGGTTGCCGTCGATCCACTCCACCGCGGTATGGTCGCGGAAGAACCCCACCATCTCCGGCCCGTTGTCCAGGAACACCGCCAGCCGCGGATCGCCCGCGCGGTTGCCGAGTTCGCTGCGCAGATAGGCCATCGGGCCCTCCGCCGGCTCCTCGATCCCCGCCGCCCGGGCCAGCGGGTTGCGCGGGATCCACAGCCACCCCCCGGACCAGGCCGAGGTGCCGCCGAACACGGGCTCCTTCTCGGCCACCACCACCGTGAGGCCGAAATGCGCCGCCGTGACCGCGCAGGCCAGCCCCGCGGCGCCCGAGCCGACCACCAGCACATCGCAGCCGATGCGCTCCATCTCAGGCGGTCCGCCGGCCGGGCTCCAGCGCCCGCACCTGCGCCTGGAAATAGTGCGAGCCCGCCGCGGCCTCGCCCAGTTCCACCGCCGCTGCCTGCAACCGAGGGGCCAGTTCCGCCATCCGCTCGGCCGTCATCCGCACCGCGGGGCCGGCGATCGACAGACACCCCAGCACCGGGCCGGTGCCGTGATGGCGCACCGGCACCGCCATGGCCGCCATCCCGGCGATATAGCTGTCGACCGCCGTGGCATAGCCGCGGGCGCGGGCCTCGGCGAGGTGGTCCAGAAGCAGGCTCAGGCTGCGCGGCGCGTTGGGCCCCGCGCCCTCGGCCTGCCGGATCAGGCCCTGCGCGGCAACCCGGGCCAGCGCCTCGTCGTCGGTCATGGTGGACAGCCAGGCCTTGCCGCCCGAGGAACTGGCCAGGTGCACGATCACCCCCTGCTCCTGCCCCGGGTCGTAGCGCAGCCCGCGCGTGGCCCCCTGCGCCACCGCCACCCAGATCAGCCGGTCGCCGTCCACCACGGACAGGCGGATGAGCTCGCCCGAATCCGCCGCCAGCCGGTCCAGCACCGGCTGCGCCACGTCGGTGATCCCGGCGCGGCCGAGGAAGCCGAGGCCCATGGCCGGCAGCTTGATGGTCAGCGCATAGTCGCCCTGCGCCTGCACCTGCCGCACGTAGCCCAGCCGGCCGAGTTCCTGCAGCGTGCGATGCACGCCGCTGGCCGGCTGGTCGGTCGCCGCGGCGATGGCGGAAACCGGCAGGCCCGCCGGATGGTCGACCAGCAGTTCCACGATGGCCAGCGATTTTTCCAGGACGCCGCTCATGCCCGGCCTCCGCTGAACGCCGTTCCAAGCGAGGAGAGATCCACCTGCACCGCCCGCCCGCTGGCCGCCGCGCCGCGGATCGCGTCCAGCACGATCAGGTTCGCGGTGGCGTCGCGGGCCGAGACGCGGGGCGCGCCGCCCTCGCGGATCAGGCCGGCGAAGTGCAGGAGCTGCGCCTCGTAGGGGTCGCCCGGGGACACCGGCAGCGCCGCGCCGCTCAGGGGCCGGGTCCAGTCGGGCTCGCCCTCGGGCTGCCACAGCATGAGGTCGGGCAGGGACAGCCCGCCGCGGCTACCGGCATAGTGATGGGCGCTGACCGGATGGGCGGGAAAGCGCGCGAGGTTCTCGCCCGAGGTCAGGTCCCAGGCCCAGGGGCCCACCGCGGCATCGGAGATGCAGAGGGTGGCCAGGCCCCCGCCGGCGAAGGTCAGGCAGACCGCCGCGGTATCCTCCACCTCGAACCCCCGGCGGGCGTGGCTGGCGATGGCCTGCACGCCGGCGATCTCGCCGAAGAAATGGCGCAAAAGGTCGATCTCGTGCACCAGGTTGATCAGCAGCGGCCCGCCCGCGCCCGGGGTCCTGCGCCATGCGGCGTTGAAATAGGCGGGGTCCTTGGCCAGCGCGCAGGTGACGGTGGCCATGACCAGATCGCCGATCCGTCCGGCCTGGATCGCTTCCCAGGCCGTGCGCACGATGGGGTTGTGGCGGCGGTGGTGGCCGACCAGCAGCGGCACCCCGGTTGCGTCCGCCACCGCGATCAGGTCCAGCGCCGCGGCCAGGCTTTCCGCCACCGGCTTTTCCAGCAGCACCGGCAGCCCGGCCCGCAACAGCGCCGCGGTGACCGGCAGGTGCGTCTCGTTCGGCGTGGCCACGATGGCCGCCCGCGCCAGCCCCGAATCGATCAGCGCGGCGGTATCGGGCAGGCAGGGCACGCCCAGCCGGGCGGCGAGGTCCGCCCCCGCCGGCGAGGGTTCCACCAGCGCGGCCAGCCGCAGCCCGGGCGTGCGCGCCAGCGTGCCGATATGCGTGCGCCCGATGACGCCCGCGCCGATCACCGCGATGTCGATGGGTTCGCCCACGGCCCCTCTCCCCCTGCGCATTCCGGCCCAGTGATAGCAGAGCCGCCACCGAATGGAAGAAGATTTAATTGTTGAATGCCGTTCCAGTTTACTGCATCAACGCACCACGGGCAAGGGGAGCGCCCGGGAATCGGGGGGTTCATGCACCGCAGGCTGGCCGAGGTCGGGGACGGTTACGATGTGGTCGTGCTGGGCGCGGGCTCGGGCGGCATGTCGGCCGCGGTCTTCGCCGCGCTGGAAGGCGCCCGGGTGCTGCTGGTGGAGCGTACCGAATACCTGGGCGGCACCTCGGCCTGGTCCGCCGCCACCACCTGGATCCCGCTGACCCGCCATTCCCGCGCCATCGGGGCCGAGGATTCGTTCGAGAAGGTCTCGGGCTTCCTCGACCGCGCGGTGGGCAACCGCAGCCCCAAGGCCCTGCGCGACGCCTTCCTGGCCGCCGGGCCGGGGGTGATCGACACGCTGGAGGAGCGGACGGAGGTCAAGTTCCGCCCCCGGCCGTTCCATCCCGACTACCTGTCGGAGCTGGAGGGCGCCACCAGCTTCGGCCGCGCGCTGGAGCCGCTGCCGTTCCAGGCCGCCGGGCTGGGCCGCGACCTGGCGCTGATCCGCCCGCCGATCCCCGAGTTCACCATCCTGGGCGGCATGATGGTCGACCGCGACGACATCCCCCATCTGATGAAGATCGGCAAGTCGCTGAAATCCACCGCCTATTCGGCGCGGATCATCGGGAAATACTGGCTGGGGAAGGTCCGCCACGGGCGCGACACCCGGCTGCTGATGGGCAATGCGCTGATCGGGCGGATGCTGGCGGCGGCCAACCAGCTGGGGGTTGATATCCTGACGCGGACCGAGACGCTGGCGTTTTCCTCGGGCCCCGAGGGGGTAACCGGCGTCACGCTGCGGCAGGACGGCACCGAGCGGACCATCGCGGTGGCCGGCGGCGTGGTGCTGGCCTCGGGCGGCTTCGCCCGGCATCCCAAGCTGCGGGCCGAGATGCTGCCGCAGCCGGTGCCCGAGCACAGCCCCTCGGCCCCCGGCCATACGGGCGCGCTGCACGACCTGGCCTTCGCGCTCGGCGCCCACCACAACGACACCGCGGCGCAGCCCTGCTTCTGGGCGCCCTGCTCGCACCGCCGCCGGGCGGACGGCTCGATGGCGGTGTTCCCGCATTTCGTCTTCGACCGCTCCAAGCCCGGGATCATCTCGGTCGGCCGCGACGGGCGGCGGTTCGTGAACGAATCGACCAGCTATCACCTGTTCGGCGCGGCGCAGTTCGCCACCGGGCAGATCCCGGCCTTCCTGATCGCCGACGCCCGGGCGCTGGCCAAGTACGGGATGGGGATGATCCGGCCGGGCGGGCAGAACATCCGGCCGTTCCTGGCCGACGGCTACCTGACCGAAGGCAGGACGCCGGAGGAACTGGCGGGCAGGCTGGGGATCGACGCCGAGGGGCTGAAGGACAGCATCGCGCGGATGAACCGCTATGCGGAAGCCGGGGTGGACGCGGATTTCGCCCGCGGCACCACGGTCTACGAACGCGCGAACGGCGACCCGGAGCATGGGCCGAACCCGACGCTGGGGCGGCTGGACACCGCACCCTTCTATGCGGTGAAGCTGTGGCCGGGCGACATCGGCTCGGCCATGGGGCTGGCGGGGGACGAGCACGCCCGGCTGATCCGGCGCGACGGGACGGCCATCGGCGGGCTCTACGCCTGCGGCAACGACCTGGCCTCGATCATGGGCGGGGTCTATCCCGGGCCGGGGATCACCGTGGGGCCGGCCATCGTCTTCGGCGCCATCGCCGCCCGCCACGCCGCGGCCCGCGCCGCTGCCGCGCGCAAGGGGCAGGCGGCATGAGCCGGATCCTGGTCACCGGCGGGGCGGGCTTCGTGGGCCTGCGCGCGGTCGCCGCGCTGCGGGCCGTGGGGCATTCCGTGAGGGTGTTCGACCTGCGCCCCGGGCCGGGGGTGGAGGTGGCGGGCGACATCACCGACACCGCGGCGGTGGCCCGGGCGGCGGAGGGCTGCGACGGGATCGTGCATCTGGCGGGCCTGATGACGGTGGACTGCGCCCGCGATCCGCTGCTGGGCGCGCGGGTGAACCTGCTGGGCAGCCTGAAGGTGTTCGAGGCGGCCAGGGCCCGACGGCTGCCGGTGGCGTATCTCAGCACCGCCGGCGTGTTCGGGCCGGAGAGCGCGGAGCATCCCCGCCCGATGACCATCTACGGCACCACCAAGCTGGCGGTCGAGGGCGCGGCGCGGGCCTATGCGCTGGACCACGGCGTGCCCAGCCTCGGCCTGCGGCCCTATATCGTCTATGGGCCGGGGATCAGTTCCGGCATCGCCGCCGGCCCCTCCATCGCGCTGGCGGCCGCGGTGCGGCGCGAGCCTGCCACCATCCGCTTCTCGGGCCGCGTGGGCTTCGTGCATGTCGATGACGTGGCGCGCCTGCTGGCCGCGGCGATGAGCGTGCCTCTGGAGGGCGCCACCGCGCTGACCATGGCCGGCGACACCGCCGAGATGACCGCCTTCACCGCCGAGCTTGCCCGGCAATCCGGCTGGGACGGGATCGCCATCGAGGGCCCGCCGCTGCGCATCCCGGCCGACCTCGCCTCGGACCCCGTGCCCCCGGCGCTGGGGGCCCATCCGGTGACGAAGGTCGCCGAGGGCATCGCCCGGTCGCTGGCCGAGCTGAGGGCGGCGCATGGGCAATAGTCCAACACATCGCCCCCATCGTCCATTTCCTGCGGCGGGGGGCCGTGGTCTTGTCGATGAAGGGCGCAGGCGGGCCGCAGATCCGTCGCGCGGGGAGGGGAACGGATGACGCAGCCGCTGCGGATCGACGGCGAGACCCGGGTGTTTCCCATCCTGGGCCACCCCATCGGGCAGGTGAAATCCCCCGCCTCGCTTAGCGCGATCATGGCCGGGGCCGGGTTCAACGGCCTGGTGGTGCCGGTGGACATCCGCCCGGCCGACCTGCAAGGCTGGCTGGCGACCGCGGGGGCGATGCTGAACGTGGGCGGCATCATCGTGACGGTGCCGCACAAGGCCGCCTGCCTTTCCTTCTGCACCCGGGTGTCGGACCGGGCGCGCGCCTCGGGCGCGGTCAACATCATGGTGCGCGAGGGCGACGACTGGCTGGGCGACGCCACTGATGGGCACGGCTACCTGGACGGGATCGCGGCCGAGGGCTTCGACGTGGCGGGCAAGCCGGCGCTGCTGGTGGGCACCGGCGGCGCGGGCTCGGCCATCGCCTACGAGATCCTGGCGCGCGGCGCCTCGGACCTGGCGCTGCACGACATCGACACCGCCCGGCGCGACGGCCTGATCGCCCGGCTGAACGCGGCCTTCCCCGGCAGGGCGCGGGTGGGCGGCACCGACCCGCGGGGCTTCGCGCTGGTGGCCAATGCCACGCCGCTGGGGATGCGCGAAGGCGATCCGCTGCCGGTGCAGGTGGAGCAGCTGACCCCCGACCAGTTCGTGGCCGATGTGGTGACCCGCCCCGCCATCCCGCCGCTGATCGCCGCGGCGCGGGCGAAGGGGTGCGGCACCATGCCGGGTTCGGGAATGTTCGACGCGCAGGCGGCGCTGCTGGCCGACCTGCTGATGGGCCGGCGCAGGATCGTCGCATGATTAACCCCATGTTACGGCCCCAGCCCACTCGGTACTCGCCTGCACGGGGCTTTTGCGGCATGGTCCGCAGAGACGGCCTTGGGGAGAGGCCCGTCCCCGGCATGGCGCAGAAGACGCGAGACGTCCGGCCCTGACCGGGCCGGTTGCGCCCCTTCCGGGGGCAGATCGAACAGGATCAACAAGGGGAGGAACCACATGATCCGCAAACTCATCGGCTCTGCCGCGCTGGCGCTGGCGCTGACGGCGGTGCCGGCTCTGGCGCAGCTCAAGGTCGGCGCGGTGGCCGAGCTTTCGGGCGCGGGCGCCGCCGCCGGCACCAACTGGCAGGACGGCCTGAAGATGGCCTTCGAGGAGATCAACGCCGCGGGCGGGATCCTGGGCCAGCAGGTCCAGATCATGGAATACGACAGCCAGACCGACCCGCAGGTCAGCCGCGCCATGGTGCAGAAGGCCATCGACGAAGGCGCCTATGCGCTGTTCGGCACGGTGTTCTCGGGCTCGACCGTGGTCAACATGCTGATCGCCCAGCAGAACGGCATCCCGCAGTTCACGGGGTCCGAGGCGCCCTCGATCACCTCGATGGGCAACCCCTACATCTTCCGCACCACCTTCGGCGCGCAGAAGGGGGTGCCGAAGCTGGCCGCCTACATGCAGGACGAGATGGGGGTGACCAAGGTCGGCGTGGCCTGGGCCAACACCGAGTTCGGCAAGGGCGGCTATGACGCCTTCAAGAAGGAGATGGAGGCCCGCGGCATCCAGATCGTGGTCGACGTGCCCTCGGAACAGGCGCAGTCCGACTTCTCGGCCGACATCCTGAAGCTGAAGGGCTCGGACGCCGAGGCGATCTTCGTCTACCTGACCGAAGAGGAAAGCGCCCGCTTCCTGCGCGAGGCGCAGAAGCAGGGGCTGGCCATCCCGCTGCTGGGCGAGACCACGCTGATCGGCAACAAGGTGATCGAACTGGCCGGCGACGCCGCGAACCTCGGCATGGGCCACGTGGGCCTGACGCCCGAGGCCGACGTGCCGGAAATGACCGCGATGGTCGAGAAGTTCATCGGGAAGTACAAGTACACCCCCGACCACAACGCGATCAAAGGCTATACCGCGGCCTATTACCTCAAGCACGTCACCGAAATGGTGGGCGCGCCGGACAGCGAGGCGATCGCGGCCAGGCTGCACGGGCTGACGCTGACCGCGGCCGACTATCCCGGCATCCTGATGGACACCACCTGGGACGAGACCGGCGAGATGTCGCGCGAAAGCTTCCTGGTGCGCGTGGTGGACGGCAAGCAGGAAGTCATCGCGGTCCTGCCGCCGAACTGAGCCTCTCCGTCACCCGGGGCCGCGCCAGCGGTGCGGCCCCGACCGGGAACCCGGGGAGTGCTCTCCCCCCGGGTTCCCGCCCCCTTGGCGCAGGAGTTGCCGATGGCCGAATTCATCCAGATCATCGTATCCGGCCTTGCGGCGGGTTCGATCTATGCGCTGGCCGCGGTGGGGTTCACCCTGCTGTGGCAGGCCTCGCAGACCATCAACTTCGCCCAAGGCGAGTTCGTGATGCTGCCCGCCTTCTTCGTGCTGGTGGGCATGACCATGCTGGGGATGCCGCTCTGGGCCGCGGTGATCTTCGGGCTGGTGCTGTCGCTGATCGTGCTGGGGGTGATGTTCAAGAAGCTGGTGGTGGAGCCGATGCTGCCCCACGGCACCCTGCCGCTGGTCATCGCCACCATCGCGCTGGGTCTCCTGCTGAAGGAGAGCGTCAAGGAATTCTACGGCGCCACCGCGCAGCCCTTCCCGCCGGTGTTCCCGCAGACCACGTTCCAGATCGCCGGCGCCACCGTCTCGGTGCAGGACATCGCCAACCTCGCGGTCTCGATGCTGGCCATCGGCGGGTTGCAGCTGTTCCTGACCCGCACCCGCACCGGGCGCTGCATGCAGGCCACCGCGCAGAACCCGGGCGTGGCCGAGATCCTGGGCGTCGATGTGAAGCGGATGGTGATGTACACCTTCCTGATCAACGCGGCCCTGGCCGCCATCGCCTCGGTGCTGATCTCGCCCATCTACCTCGCCAAGTTCTCGAACGGCGAGACGCTGGGGCTGGTGGCCTTCATCGCGGCCATCGTGGGGGGCTTCAACCAGATCCGCGGCGCGCTGGTGGGCGGGCTGCTGATCGGAGTGATCGACAACATCTCGGCGGTCTATATCTCGGCGCAGTACCGCAGCGCGATGCCGCTGATCCTGCTGATCGCCATCATCATGCTGCGGCCGCAGGGCCTGCTCGGCACCCCGGAAGGGAGAACGGTATGACCCGCTTGCAACTGCTGCTCGTCCTGCTCGGCATCGGGGCGCTGGTCGTGGCGCCCATGGGCCAGGGCAACTACATCATCTATGTGCTGAGCTCGTGGCTGATGTTCTCGATCGCCGCGATGGGGCTGAACCTGACGCTGGGCTATGCCGGGCAGGTGTCGCTGGCGCAGGCGGCCTTCATGGGGATCGGCGCCTATGTCACCGCGCTGATGACGATGAACGGCATCCACTGGATCCTCGCGGTGCGGGTGGCGGTCAGTTCCTGCTTCGCGGTGGGGCTGCTGCTGGGATATCCGGCCCTGCGGGTGCAGCACCACTTCCTGGCCTTCGTGACGCTGGCCTTCAACACGCTGCTGTTCCTGGTGCTGCGCAACGAGGAGCACATCACCGGCGGCTCCTTCGGCCTTGTCGGGATGCCGCGGCCCTCGTTCTTCGGCTGGTCCACCGGGCGGAACCTGCAGTTCTACTACTTCACGCTGGTCTGCTTCCTGGTCTCGGCCGGGATCATGTGGTGGATCCTGCGCTCGCCCTGGGGCCGGGCCTTCAAGGCGCTGCGCGAGAACCCGATCCGGGCCGAGAGCCTGGGGCTCAAGATCCGCCGCCAGACGCTCCTGGCCTTCGCCATCGGCTCGGCCTTCGGGGGCCTCGCCGGCGCGATCCAGACCCCGCTGGTGCAGTTCATCGAGCCCGGGTCCTTCGGCCTGATCCATTCGCTGAAGCTGCTGCTGATGGTGGTGGTCGGCGGCTCGGGCTTCTTCTTCGGGCCGATGCTGGGGGCGGCGGTGGTGATCCTGCTGCCCGAGGTGCTGCGGTTCACCGAAGGCTACTACCTGATCATCTATTCCTTCCTGGTCATCGTGCTGATGGTCTATTCGCCCAACGGCCTGATCGGCCTCGGCCACAAGATCTGGGACCGCTTCAAACCGCGCACCGAGGCCCGCGCCGACCTGCAACAGGGGGTGCAGCTGTGAACGCCAACGCGCCGATCCTTTCCGTCCGCAACATCTCGAAGCAGTTCGGCGGCATCCGGGCGGTGAACCGGGTCAGCTTCGACGTGTACCGGGGCGAGATCCTGGGGCTGATCGGGCCGAACGGCTCGGGCAAGTCCACGCTGTTCAACTGCATCCTGGGCCAGCTGAAGCCCAGCGAGGGGCATTGCGAGATCAACGGCGTCTCGACCGATGGCGTCCGCCCGGCCAGCCTGTCGCTGATGGGGGTGGGCCGCACCTTCCAGCAGCTGTCGGTGTTCCCCAAGATGACCGTGCTGGACAACGTGATCCTGGCGGGGCAGGAGCACGAGGGCACGATGCTGAGCCGCCTGTTCGGCGCCCCGGATGCCGGGCTGACCGAAAAGGCCGAGCAACTGATCGAGTTCTTCCGGCTGACCCCCTATCGCGACACGCCGGCGGGCTCGCTGTCCTATGGCCAGCAGAAGCTGGTCGATGCCGCGATGGCCTTCATGGCCGGGCCGGGGATCGTGCTCTTGGACGAGCCCGCGGGGGGCGTGAACCTGACGATGCTGGCGCATCTGAAGGAACGGCTGATGACCTACAACCGCGAGCACGGCACCACCTTCGTGGTGATCGAGCACAACATGGAGTTCGTCATGACGCTCTGCACCCGCATCATCGTGCTGGCGCAGGGCGAGATCATCGCCGAGGGGACGCCGGAGGAGATCCGGTCGAACCAGATGGTCATCGACGCCTATCTGGGGGGCTGACATGCTGGAAGTGAAAGACCTGGTGGGCGGCTACGGGCGGATCACTATCCTGAACGGCACCAGCTTCTCGGTGCCCAAGGCGTCGATCACCACGGTGATCGGCCCGAACGGGGCGGGCAAGTCCACCGTGTTCAAGGCGATCTTCGGGTTGCTGAACATCCACTCGGGCAAGATCCTGCTGGAGGGCGAGGACGTGACCGGCCTGCGCCCGGCGCAGATGATCGCCCGCGGCGTGACCTACGTGCCGCAGGGCCGCAACGTGGTGCCGCAGCTTTCCGTGCTGCACAACCTGGAGCTGGGCGGGATCACCGCGAAGGACCAGGCCCGGGTGCGGGCGCGGATGGAACAGGTGATGGACCAGTTCCCCGTGCTGCGCGAGCGCAAGGACCAGAAGGCCGTCGAACTGTCCGGCGGCCAGCAGAAACAGCTGGAGATCGCCCGGGCGCTGCTGCTGGACCCGAAGCTGATGCTGATCGACGAGCCCTCCATCGGCCTGTCGCCCAACCTGGTGCAGGAGGTGTTCCAGACCCTGATCAAGCTGCGTGACGCCGGCGTGACGATCCTGATGGTGGAGCAGAACGCCAAGGCGGCGCTGGCGATGTCGGACTATGGCCTCGTGCTGGAACTGGGCCAGACCCGGATGTTCGACAAGGCCGACAGGCTGCTGAACGACCCCCGCGTGGGGCAGCTGTTCCTCGGCGGCCATATCGAGGACGCGGCCTGAGCTTGCCCCGCGGGCGGCGGGCGATAACGCCCGCTTGAACGCGGCTGAGGAAACTGTGTTCCCGCCGTGCCGGTTTGCCCCCGCGACGCAAACCGGAGAGCGCCCATGTCCCGCCTGCTTCCCCTCGTCACCGGAACCCTGCTGTCCTGCCTTCTCCTCGGCCCCGGACTGGCGCAGGAGGAGGAGGAGGATGAACCCAGCCAGCCCTCGACGGGCGCCGAGGGCACCCCGCCCGGCCAGCCGGTGGAACTGGCCGCGCCCAACGCCCCCGACCAGCAGCCCGCCGTCGCCGGCCAGACCCGCGCGCCGCAGCCCGACACGCTGGCGACCCCGGCGGTCCAGCCGGTGGCCGAGGGGCTGCCGCAGCTCTGGGCGATGGAGTTCCTGCCCGACGGGCGGATGCTGGTCACCGCCAAGGCCGGCGCGATGCACCTGATCGGCCCGGACGGCGCCCCGGGGCCGGAGATCGCCGGAGTGCCCGAGGTGGACGCCGAGGGGCAGGGGGGCCTGCTGGACGTGGCGTTGGCGCCGGACTTCGAGTCGTCGGGCCTGATCTTCTTCTCCTACGCCGAGCCGCGCGAGGGCGGCAACGGCACGACCGTGGCCTCGGCCCGGCTGGTGCTGGACGACGCCGGCGGCGGCGCGCTGGAGGACATGCAGGTGATCTTTCGCCAGATGCCCACCTATGACGGCAACCAGCACTTCGGCTCGCGCCTGACCTTCGGGCCGCAGGGCGAGCTTTACGTGACGGTCGGCGAGCGTTCGGACGAAGAGCCGCGGGTGCAGGCGCAGGATCCGGCCAGCGGCCTTGGCAAGCTGTTCCGCATTGCCGCCACCGGCGAGCCCTTCGAGGGCAATCCCTTCATCGGCCGCGACGACGCCCAGCCCGAGATCTGGAGCCTCGGCCACCGCAACACCCAGGCGGCCGCGCTGGACGCCGAGGGGCGGCTGTGGATCGTCGAGCACGGGCCGCGCGGCGGCGACGAGCTGAACCGACCGGAGGCCGGGGTGAACTACGGCTGGCCCGAGGTGACCTATGGCATCGACTACGGCGGCGGCCCTATCGGCGAGGGGATCACCCAGCGGGCCGAGACGGCGCAGCCGGTCTACTACTGGGATCCGGTGATCGGGCCCTCGGGCATGGCGCTCTATGAGGGGGAGGAGTTCCCCGAATGGCAGGGCGCCTTCCTGATCGGCGGACTGGTCTCGCAGGGGCTGGTCGTGCTGCACCTGGATGGCGACCGCGTGGTGACCGAGGAACGCGTGCCGCTGCAGGCCCGCGTGCGCGACGTTCGGGTGGGGCCGGACGGCGCGGTCTATGCCGTGACCGAGGACCGCGACGCCGGCACCTCCAGCATCCTGCGGCTGACGGGGGGCTGAGCGGGATCAGCCCGCAGAGGCCCCTCCGAAATCCCCGAAGGCTGTCCAGCCGCCGTCCACCGGCAGCACCGCGCCGGTGATGGCCGAGGCGGCGTCGGAGGCGAGGAAGGCCACGGCTGCCGCCACCTCCTCCGCCGCGATCAGCCGGCCCAGCGGGGTGCGGCGGCGGATGGCGGGCAGGTCCACCCGGCCGGCCTCGGCCAGCCGGCGCACCAGCGCGGTCTCCACATAGGCCGGCGCCACGGCGTTGACCCGGATGCCCCTGCCCGCCCATTCGCAGGCCATGGCCCGGGTCATCGCCACGATCCCGGCCTTGGCCGCGCCATAGGCGTTGCGCCGGGGCAGCCCGGTCAGCCCGGCGATGGAGGAGAGGTTGACGATGGCGCCCCGCCCGCGCGCCAGCATCCCGCGCCCGACCTCGCGCGACATCAGGAAGGTGCCGGCCAGATGCACGTCCAGCACCCGGCGGAAGGCGTCGATCCCCTGCTCGGCCGTGGGCAGGTGGCTGTCGCCGATGCCGGCATTGTTCACCAGCACCTCGAAGGGCGCCACGGCGGCCGCCATGGCCACCTGCGCCTCGTCGGTCACGTCGCAGGCCAGCCCCCGGTGCCCCGCGCCCAGTTCCGCCGCCCGCGCCGCAGCCTTCTCCCCGTCCAGATCCGCGATGGTGACGCGGCAGCCCTGCCCGGCCAGCACCCGGGCGATGGCCAGCCCGATCCCCTCGGCCCCGCCGGTGACCAGCGCCTCACGCATAGCCCGGCCGCGGCACCAGCCCCAGCAGCGACTGCGAGAGCCCGCCGTCCACCACGATGTCCTGCCCGGTCACGTAACCCGCGCGGTCGGAGGCCAGGAACAGCGCCACCTCGGCCATGTCCTGCGGGCTGGCGATGCGGCGCAGCGGCACCATGGCCTCGCGCCGCGCGCGGTTCTCGGGGTCGGCGTAGAAGGGCGCCGACATGGGCGTCAGCACCAGCCCGGGGCTGACGCAGTTCGACCGCACCCCCCGCGGCCCCCATTCATAGGCCAGCTGCCGCGACAGCATCAGCACCCCGGCCTTCGACGCCGAATAGGCCCCGCTGGCCGGCTGCGGCTGGGTGCCGGCGATGGAGGAGATGTGCACCAGCACGCCCCGCCCCCGCTCCAGCATCCCCCGGCCGAAGGCCTGCGCCGCGCTCAGATAGCCGGTCAGGTTCACGGCCAGCATCGCCTGCCAGTCGGCGGTGGTCACGGACTCCAAGGCCCCCGGCCGCAGGATCGCGGCGCAGTTGACCAGGATGTCGGCGCCCCCCTCGGTTTCCACCCGCGCCGCCGCCTCGGCCAGGCTTCCGGCATCCGCCACGTCGCAGGCCAGCGCCCGCGCGCCGCCGCCCAGCTCCTCCGCCAGCGGCGCCGAGCGGTCGGTGTCGCGGTCCAGCAGCACCACCCGCGCGCCCTGCCCGGCGAAGGCGCGGGCCAAAGCCTGACCGATGCCGCCGCCCGCGCCGGTGACGACCGCGGTCTTCCCCTCCAGCCCCAGCCAGTTCATTCCCGTTCCTCCATTCCCACGCCTGCCAAATGCCGGCCGGTGATCCAGCCGAAGGTCATCGCGGGCCCGAGGGTGATCCCCGCGCCCGGATAATTGCCGCCCATGATGCTGGCGCGGTCGTTGCCCACGGCATAGAGGCCGGGGATGGCCTGTCCCTGCCGGTCCAGCACCTCGCCGGGAACCGTGGTCTTCAGCCCGTCGAAGGTGCCCAGGTCCCCCATCTCCAGCCGCACCGCATAGAACGGCCCGCGCTCCACCGGGGCCACGCAGGGGTTGGGCCGGTGGTCGGGGTCGGCGAGATAGCGGTTGAAGCTGGTCTCGCCGCGGTGGAACGCCTCGTCCCGCCCCTGCCGCGCGCCGCGGTTGTACTCGGCCACCGTCGCCTCCAGCCCCGCGGGGTCGATCCCGCAGACGCGGGCGAGGTCGGCGAGCGTGCGGCCGGTCTTGAGATAGCCGGTGCGGGTCCAGAGCCACAGGGGCAGCGGCGCGGGCTTGGCGTGGCCGAGGCCGTATTTGCGGATCGTGCGGCGGTCGCAGACCAGCCAGCAGGCGGCCTCGCCCGCCGCCAGCATCGCGGCGCCCACGTCGTGATAGCTCTCGCTCTCGTTGGTGAAGCGGCGGCCGTCGGACAGCACCGCGATCATCCCGGGCTTGTAGCGGTCCAGCAGGTGGGGGAAGACGCCCTTCCCCGGCACCCGGCTGACCGGCATCCAGGCCGCGGGCTGGGCGAATTCGGCGTCGAAGGCGCCGCCCGCCTCCTCCCCCAGCCGGATGCCGTCGCCGGTGTTGTCCCCGGGCACCGGGGAGTGGTGTTCGCCCCCGGCCTTCAGGTGGGCATAGACCCCGGCGCGGCGGGCCAGATCCTGGGCATAGCCGCCGCAGGCCAGCACCACGCCCTTGCGCGCCCCGATCACACCGGCCGGCGTCTCGGCCCCCGTCACCCGGCCACCCTCGCGCACCAGCCGCAGGGCGGGGGTGCCGGTCAGGATCGGGATCCCGAGGTCGAAGCAGCTCTTCGCCAGCCGCGCCGCCAGCGCATTGCCCGAGGTCACCTGCACCCCCCGCCCGTGGCGCACCACCTCGACCGCATGGGCCGCCAGCCGGCGGGCGACATAGAGGAAGGATTGCAACGACCTGGTGGCGTTGAAGAAGTGCCTGATGTCGGCGTTGGAGGAGTTGAACATCATCCCCATGAAGGTGATGGTCGCAAGCGGCGGGCGCAGCCGTTTCAGGTTCTCGCCAAGGGTGCTGCTGTCATAGGGCGCGGCCAGCACCGAGCGGCCCACGTCCACGCCCCCCTCCACCGTGGGGTGATAGTCGGGGTAGAGCGTGGGCACGAACCGCACCTCGGTCTCCCTCTCGAACCAGTCCAGCATCCGGGGGCCGGCGTCCAGGAAGGCCTCGACCGCCGCGGGCTGGAAGAAGTTGCCGGCCTCGGCGCGCAGATAGGTCCGCGCCGCCTCGCGCGAGTCGCCGGGGTTCAGCGCCTGCCCGTGGCGGTTGCCGGGGATCCACAGCACCCCACCGGAAAAGGCCGTGGTGCCGCCGAACACCGGCGCCTTTTCCAGCACGGTCACCGAAAGCCCGTGCCTGCGCGCGGTGAGGGCGGTGGCCAGCCCCCCGGCCCCCGAACCGATCACCAGCACGTCGCAGTCTGCCTGCATGGCGTCCCCTCCTCCCGCTGCCCGTCTGCTAGCCCGCGCGGGCCGGCCGTCCAATGGACGCAGCGGCGCAACTGTTGGACGATCAGGGGATCTCGGGCGTGCGCGGCATCTCGTGCCCGTGGCCATGGTCGGGAGGCCGGACCGTGTGACGCTCCAGCTTGCGATGCGCCACGGGCGGGCCGTCGCCGCGGTGCAGCAGCAGAAGCTGGCGATGGTTCTCGGCATCCGCCTGGGTGCGGCGCTGCATCATGCGGATGTAATCGGTCCAGGTCGCCACGTGATAGCTTTCCGACCACAGGTGCGGGTCCGAGAGGTCGCGCAGGAGCACCCAGTTCGAGGCGCCGTTGCGCAGCCGGATCCGCCGCCGCTCGGCCATCACCGCCATGAAGGCCGGAATGTCGGGATCGTCGATCAGATAGTCCACGGTGACGAGGATCGGCCCGCTCTGCGGCCGGATGTCCAGCTTGGGCGGCGGCGGCGTCACGTTGCCGGTGGGGTCCAGCGTCGCGGCGTCGGTGGGCAGCAGCGGCAGCACCAGCCCCAGCGCCAGCGAGGCCAAAAGCGCACCCCCCGCCCCCACCAGCGCCACGTCCAGGCCCAGGAGGTCGGCGCTCCAGCCGTGGAACCAGCTGCCCAGCGCCATGCCGCCGAAGGTGCAGGTCTGATAGATCGACAGCGCCCGGCCCACCACCCAGCGGGGGCTGGAAAACTGCACCGACACGTTGAAGAGCGACAGCGCCAGCACCCAGGCCGCGCCCGCGGGCAGCATCGCCAGATGGCTGAGCAGGCTATTGCGGCTGAGCCCCAGCACGATGGCCCCCACCCCCAGCGCCGCGCAGGCGAGCCGGATGATCCCCTCGTTGGACAGCAGCGCCCGCAGCCGCTGGTTCATCAGCGCCGCGCCGATCGCGCCCAGGCCGAAGGCGCCCAGCAGCGTGCCGTAGCCCAGCGCCCCAGCGGCCACGTACTGGCTGGCCACCGAGGGCATCAGCGCCATCACCGCGATCCCGATGTAGCTGAAGACGAAGGCCCGCAGCATCACGGTCAGCAGCCGGGGCGACAAAAGCACATAGCGGATCCCCGCCCGCATCGCACCGCCGAAGCGTTCGCGCGGCAGGGTGCGCGGCTCGCGCTTGGGCTTCCAGCGCCAGATCGCCCAGATGAGCGGCAGGTAGCTGAGCGCGTTCAGCGCGAAGGCCGTGAACACGCCCGCCACGGCCACGATCATCCCGCCCAGCGCCGGCCCGACGCTGCGCATCAGGTTGAAGCCCACGCTGTTCAGGCTGACCGCCTGGGGCACCTCGTCCCGCGTCACGATATCGCCGACCGAAGCCTGCCAGGAGGGGTTGTTCAGCGCATTGCCGCAGCCGATCAGGAAGGTGAAGCCCAGAAGGATCCAGGGGCTGAGCCCGTCCAGCAGCGTGAGCGCGGCCAGCCCGAAGGAGGCCGCCATCATCAGCGCCTGCGCCCAGAGCAGCACGTGGCGACGGTCGAGGTTGTCGGCCAGCACCCCGGCCATCATCGAGAACATCATCACCGGCAGCGTGCTGGCCGCCTGCACCAGCGCGATCATGCTGTTCGAATCGGTCATGAGCGTCATGGTCCAGCCCACGCCCACCACCTGGATCAGCCCGCCGAGGTTCGAGACCAGAAGCGCCAGCCACAGCGACCGGAACACCGGATTGCGCAGGGGCGCGAGTGTGGATTTGTGTTGCTGCACCCTCCGGCCCCTCCCCGCCGGCCCGGTCCGCCGTCCGGGGGTGGCCGCCCGGCCCGATTCCGGCGGCGCAGGTATCTATGTTCCCCGGCGGGGCGGATCTTGCAACTCCCGTTCTGTCCCGGGGGGCGGGGGCGACTATTCCGTCGCCCAGTCGGCCGACTGCATCTCGATCAGCCGGCTGGCGGTGCGGGCGAATTCGAAGGTGCCCTCGCCTTCGAGGTACAGCTGCTCGGGCGCCGCCGCGGCGCTGGCCACCAGCTTCACCCGCGCCTCGTAAAGCGCGTCGATCAGGGTCACGAACCGCTTCGCCTCGTTGTAGTTCTCGGCCGACAACTGCGGGATGTCCTCCAGGATCAGCACCCGGACCGCCTGCGCCAGCGCCAGGTAGTCGGCCGGCCCCAGGGGGCGGGCGCAGAGGTCCCAGAAGGTCGCCCGCGCCACGCCGCTGGCAAAGCGGGGCAGTTCCACCTCGCGCCCGTTCACGGCCAGCCGCAGGGTCTCGGGCGGCGCGCCGCCGGTCAGGTCGGCCCACATCGCCTCGATCCGCCCGCCCGCGGCGCTGGCCGGGTGGAAATAGACCTGCGCCCCGGCCAGCCGATGGCGGCGATAGTCGGTCGGGCTTTCCAGTTCCACCACCTCCAGCCGCTGCCGCAACAGGCCGATGAAGGGCAGGAACAGGTTGCGGTTCAGCCCGTCCTTGTACAGGTCCTCCGGCGGGCGGTTCGAGGTCGCCACCACCACCACGCCGCCGGCGAACAGCTTCTCGAACAGCCGGCCCACGATCATCGCATCGGTGATGTCGGTGACCTGCAACTCGTCGAAGGCCAGAAGCCGCAGGTCGCGCAGCAGCGCCTCGGCCACCGGGGCCAGCGCATCCTCCACCCCTTGCTGGCGGGCCGCGTGCATCCCCCGGTGCACCTCCTGCATGAAGGCGTGGAAATGCACCCGCCGCTTGGCCGGCGTGTCGGTGGCGGCGTGGAACAGGTCCATCAGCATCGACTTGCCGCGCCCCACGCCGCCCCAGAGGTAAAGGCCCTTCGGCGCCGGCTCGGGCCGGCGGAAGCGGGAGAGGAAGCCGTTGCGCCGCCCGCCCTGCGCCTCCAGCCACTCGCGCAGGGCTTGCAGACGGGGCAGCACCGCGTGCTGGGCAGGGTCGGGGCGCAACAGCCCCGCCGCCACCCGCGCCTCGTAGATCTCGGTCAGGCTTTCGCTCATGGCACCGTGGTTTAGCGGGCCGTCAGCCGCTGTGCCAGAGCGTGCTGGCCGCGATCAGCGCGACCAGCGCCGCGGTCAGCCAGCCCAGCCGCCGGCGGTCGGCGGCGAACTCGGGTTCGGTCAGGAAGGCGCGGAACGAGCGCAGCGTGGCCCCGGGGCCGGGAAAGGCGATGCCGCTCTCGGCCACCGCCCGGCGGCGCAGGCGGAACAGGGTGCGGAACATCGCCGCCGCCCAGAGCACGAAGACCATGGCCTGCACCGCCAGCAGGGCGACCAGCCCGTCCATCAGCCCGGCAGCCCCCGCACCACCAGCCCGCGGAACCCGCCCCAGATCATCCGCTTGCGGTCGAAGGGAGGGTCGGGGTCGTCATAGGCCAGCCGCGGGTCGGCCATCACCGCGGCGTTGATGCGGTCGCGGCCGGCGCGGTCGGGATAGCCGATGAAGCTGAAGAACGGCACTTCCCCCGGCCGCAGGTCCACCGCCCGGGCGAAGTCGGTCACCTCGCCCGCCGGCACGTCGTCGCCCGCCGCCTCCACCGCGAACAGCGCGCCGTGCTCCATCCAGATGTCCAGCGCCTTTTCCGCCATCTTGCGGTAGGCGTCGATCCTGTCGGCCGGAACGGGAAGCACGAAGCCGTCGATATACATGGCATCACTCCTGCAAGGGGCCCAGCCAGCGGGCGGCCGCCGGCACCCGGCCGAAGTCCAGATAGAAGTCGTCCAGCTGCGGCGGCGGCACCGAGGTTCCCGACAGCATGGCATGGGCCTGCCCGCGGTGGTGGATCTGGTGCTGGAAAAGGTGCAGCAGGATCAGGTCCACCCGCTCCTCCACCCGTCCGCGGTCGCCCCGGTCGGTCACCACCCGGCGGGGCAGGTCGGCGGCCGCCAGCCCCTCGCAGAACCCGATCAGCCGGCGGTCCTGCGCGCCCTGCGCCGCGGCCAGCCCCTCGCGGCCCGCAAACACCGGCGCCTCGCGGAAGGCCCGGGGGCCGAGCCCGCCGCCGGTCAGCGCGTCGGTGTAATAGAGGTCGATCGCGTGGATGTGGTGCAGCGTGGCCGAGAGCGAGGGGAAGAAGCCCACCCGCGGCGCCTCCCACTCGCCCGGTTGCAGCCGGGCGCAGGCCTCCAGCAGGATTTCGTTGGCGCAGGCGCTGTTGCGCGCCATCAGCGCCAGTTGCGCCACCGCGGGGTCCATCACGGCACCGAGGGCAGCGCCGCCACCACCTGCCCGCTGCACTCGCCGAAGCCCACGCGGAAGCCGTCGCCCTGCGCGTGCCCCCGCAGCACCACCACGTCGCCGTCCTCCAGGAAGCTGCGGCTGACGCCGCCGGGCAGCGCCAGCGGCTCCTTGCCGCCCCAGGAGAGTTCCAGCATCGAGCCGCGGCTGTCCTTCCCCGGCCCCGAGATGGTGCCCGAGCCCAGCAGATCCCCCACCGTCATCGGGCAGCCGCAGAGCGTGTGGTGCGCCAGTTGCTGGGCGAAGGAGAAATACATCTCGCGGTAGTTGGTGCGCGAGACCACGGTTTCCCCCTGCCCGCCCGGCGCCAGCGCCACGGACAGGTCGATGTCCCAGGACGCCTTCTCCGGCGCCTCCAGATAGGGCAGCACCGGCACCTCGCGCGGGGGCAGCGCGGTGCGGAAGGGCTCCAGCGCGGCCTTCATCACGATCCAGGGGCTGATGGTGGTGGCGGTGGCCTTGGCCTGGAACGGGCCCAGCGGCTGGTATTCCCACCCCTGGATGTCGCGCGCCGACCAGTCGTTCAGCAGGACGAAGCCGAAGATCATCTCCTCGGCCCGCGCCACGCCGACCGGCCCGTCCGAGGCGGTGCCGACGATGGCGCCCAGTTCCAGCTCGAAGTCGAACCGGGCCGAGGGCGCCAGCACCGGCGGGCCGTCGCCGCGCTTCAGCTGCCCCCAGGGCCGGCGCACCGGCGCGCCCGAGACCACCACCGAGGATGCCCGCCCGTTGTAGCCGATGGGCAGGTGCAGCCAGTTGGGCGGCAGCGCGTTCTCGGCCCCGCGCAGCATGGTGCCCACGTTCATCGCATGGTGCTTGCCCGCGTAGAAGTCGGTGTATTCCGCCACCAGCAGCGGCAGGTGCAGCCGCACGGCCGGCCGCGGGTGCAGGTAATGCTCGACCTCCACCCGCGTCTCGGCCCCCTCGCCCAGGAACCCGGTCAGCAGCAGCCGCAGCCGCGCCCAGGCGGCGGGGCCAAGCTCCATCACCTCGTTCCAGAACGGCACGTCCAGCACCGCATGGTCGGCCAGCCGCAACAGCCCCGCGCGTTCCATCCCCGCCACGTCCAGCACATGGTCGCCGATGGCCACCCCGCAGCGCGGGTCCTCGCCGGCCACGTCGAAGACCCCCAGCGCGAGGTTGTTCAGGGGAAACTCGCCCTCGGGATCGTTGGCCCCGGGAACCCAGCTGCGGCGCAGGCTCATAATGCAATCTCCATTCCGTCGCGGCCCACCGTGACCGGGCCATTCCAAACCTCGCCCGCCGCGGCCAGCCAGTCGGCCTCGCCAAAGGCGGGATCGTCGGCGGGGATCAGGTGGTGCAGCACCAGCCGCCCCGCCCCTGCCGCCCGGGCGATGCGGGCAGCGTTCTCCACGGTGCAATGCGCCATGTGCAGGTGGTTGCGCAGAGCGGCGCCGAGCCCGGTCTTCTGCACGATGGCCTCCACCCCCGCGGGCAGCATCGCCTCGTGCACCAGCACCGCGCTGCCGCGCGCGAAGTCGGCCAGCGGCGGGTGATAGGCGGTATCGCCCGAGAAGGTGACCGAGGCCGCCCCGTCGAAGCGCAGGGCGAAGCAGTTCTCCAAGGGCGGATGCGGCACCCGCAGCGCCGAGACGCGCAGGCCCGGCCCGGCCAGAACCTCGCCCTCCTCCAGCACATGCAGGCGGATCAGGTCGGCCAGCGGCGCGCGGCCCTCGTCATGGATGCGGATGGTGATGTCATAGGCCAGCGCGGCCATGAAGCCTTGCAGATAGACGTCCAGCCCCTTCGGCCCCCAGATCTGGACGGGCGCGGTCCGCCCGGTGGTCCAGGCGGTGTGCAGCAGGGGGCCGAGTTCCAGCACATGGTCGGAATGCAGGTGGGAGACGAAGACATGGTCAAGGCTGCGCAGATCCGCCCCGGCCTGAACCAGGCTGCGGGTGACGCCCAGCCCGCAGTCCACCACGCAGCGCCGCCCGGCGATGTCCAGCAGCGATGAGGTCGGCATCGCCCCGCCCTGCCGCACCGCCGGCCCGCCCTTGACGCCCAGGAGCACCAGCCGGTCGGGCCGGGCGGCGGCCGGCGCGGGCTCCGGCAGGGGCTCGGCGCTCAGCACCGGGCGCAGGGGCAGGGTGTCCTCGGGCATGGGCGTCTCCGGGGGCTTTCGCACGAGCCTAGGGGCAGGCGGCGGGCTCCGCTACCGTCAAATCGCCCCGGCGGTGGCCCGCGCCATGCCGCGCAGCATCATCCCGCCCATCGCCGCCGCCGCCAGCGTGGCCGCAGCCAGCGCCGGGAAGAACAGCGCCTGCCCGGCCGCCTGCATGAGCTGCGCCATGACCAGCGGGGCCAGCGCATAGCCCACCAGCCCCGCCGCGATCACCGCCGGCCCCACCCGCGGGTGGTCGCCCATCTGCCGCACCGCGCTGACGTAGAAGCCGGGGAAGACCAGCGCCACGCAGCCCCCCAGCGGCACGAAGGCCCAGACCGACCCGCCCGCCACCAGCGCGGCGAAGGCCCCCGTGCCCGCCAGCGCGCCCACCAGCAGCGCGAAGGGCGGCACGCGCGCGGCCACCGGCACCAGCGCCAGCCGGGCGACCAGGAAGGCGGTGAAGAAGGCCGAAAGATACTCGGCCGCGCCCCTCTCGCTGACCCCCAGCGCGATCAGCGCCACCGGGCCCAGGCCCACCAGGCACGCCTCCGCCCCGATCCCCAGCGCGCCGAAGCCCAGGATCGCCGGGCGCCAGCGGAAGGGGCCGCCCGCCGGGCCCGCGGCCTCCGCCACGGCCGGCCCGGTATTCCCGGCCAGACCCATCACCAGCAGCATCAGCCCCGCGATGATCCCGTAGGCCAGCCGCGGGTCGCTGCCCAGCGCCACGAAGGCCAGCGGCGCGCCGATGGCGCCGATCCCGAACACCGCGTTGACCAGCGCCAGCATCGACGGCCCCCGCGCCCCGAAGGCGGCCAGGAAGCGGCGGTTGTAGATCACCGTGCTCATCCCGTAGCCGGCGCCGAAGGCCGCCGCGGCCAGCAGGGTGACCGCCAGCCCCGCGCCCGCCGCGATCCCCGCCGTGCCCAGCGCCATGACGGCCAATGCGGTGCGCGGCCCGATGCGGTCGCCGCGCAGGAACATCGCCGCCACGCCCGCCGCGCAGCCCACCGAGTGGAAGGGGATCAGCAGCCCCGCCTCGGCCACCCCGGTGGCGAAGGCCCGGGCAAAGGCCGGCAGCGCCGCGCCGTACAGCGACTGCCCCGCCCCCATCAGCACGAAACTGGCGATGCCGGCGATCACCAGCCCCGCATTCGCCCGCAACTCCGCCCGCATCCCGGCCCCCGGCAACCCGCCGGCCGCCTCTGGCCCTGCGGCGCGGCAAGGTCAAGCCCGTGCCGCGCACCTTCACGCCGGCGCGATCACCGGGCTTGCGGCGGCGCGGCGAAGAGGGCAGCCTGCGCGCCGAAAAGGGGGGCCTTCCATGATCGTTCTGCACGACTTCTGGCGGTCGTCGGCCGCGTGGCGGGTCAGGATCGGGCTGAACCTGCTGGGGCTGGACTACCGCGCCGTCTCGGTCACCCTGTCGAAGGGCGAGCAGTTCTCGCCCGCGCATCTGGCGGTGAACCCGCAGGGGCTGGTCCCGGCGCTGGAGATCGACGGGCTGGTGCTGACGCAATCGCTGGCGATCCTCGAATACCTCGACGAGACGCGGGGGCCGGCCTTCCTGCCCCCCGACGCCGCGGGCCGCGCCCGGGTCCGCGCGCTGGCCCATGCGGTGGCGATGGAGATCGCGCCGGTGGCCAACCTGCGCATCCGCAACCGGGTGGCCGAGATCACCCATGGCGAAGTGGCCGCCGAGGACTGGACGCGCGAGGTCATCCTGCGCGGCTTCGACGCGCTGGAGGTGATGCTGGGCCGCGGCGCCCCGCCCGGCCCCTATGCCCATGGCGAGAGCCCGGGCCTCGCGGACATCTGCCTGGTCCCCCAGTGCTACAACGCCCGGCGGGTGAGGCTGGACCTCGCCGCCTGGCCGCGGATCGCCGCTGTCGAGGCCGCGCTGGCCGAACATCCGGCCATCGCCGCCGCCCATGCCGACAAACACCGACCTCAGGGAGCCTGACATGACCGACATCGTGATCCTTTCCGGCGCGCGCACCGCCATCGGCACCTTCGGCGGCAGCCTGGCCGGCCTGCCGCCCATCGACACCGCCACCGTGGCGATGCGGGCGGCGCTGGCGCGGGCGGGGGTGGAGCCCGCGCAGATCGGCACCGTGGTCATGGGCCACGTCATCAACACCGAGCCGCGCGACATGTACCTCTCGCGCGTGGCCGCGCTGCAGGCGGGCGTGCCGGACGAGACCCCGGCGATGAACGTGAACCGCCTCTGCGGTTCCGGCGCGCAGGCCATCGTCTCGGCCGCGCAGGCGCTGATGCTGGGCGACGCCGATTTCGCGCTGGCCGGCGGGGCCGAGGCGATGAGCCGCGCGCCCTATGCGCTCTCGGCCGCCCGCTTCGGCCAGAAGATGGGGGACACCAAGGCGGTCGACATGATGACCGGCGCGCTGACCTGCCCCGTCGGCACCGGCCACATGGGGGTGACCGCCGAGAACGTGGCGGCCGAGCACGGCATCACCCGCGCGGCGCAGGACGAATTCGCGCTGGAAAGCCAGCGCCGCGCCGCGGCGGCGATCGCCGAGGGGCGGTTCCGCGACCAGATCGCGCCGGTCGAGATCGCCGGGCGCAAGGGGGTGGTGGTCTTCGACACCGACGAACATCCCAAGGCCAGCACCGCCGAGGCGCTGGCGGGGCTGAAGCCGGTGTTCCAGAAGGACGGCACGGTGACCGCGGGCAACGCCAGCGGCATCAACGACGGCGCCGCGGCGCTGGTGCTGGCCCGGGCCGGGGCGGCGGAGAAGGCGGGGCTCAAGCCGCGCGCCCGCATCCTGGGCTATGCCCATGCCGGGGTGGCGCCGCGGGTGATGGGGATCGGCCCGGTGCCGGCGGTCCGCGCCCTGCTGGCGCGGACGGGGCTGGCCATCGCCGACTTCGACGTGATCGAATCGAACGAGGCCTTCGCGGCGCAGGCGCTGGCGGTCGCGGCGGAACTGGGCTTCGACCCCGCCCGGGTGAACCCCAACGGCGGGGCCATCGCGCTGGGCCATCCGGTGGGGGCCACAGGGGCGATCATCACGGTGAAGGCGATGGCCGAGCTGGAACGCACCGGCGGCAGGCGGGCGCTGGTCACCATGTGCATCGGCGGCGGCCAGGGCATCGCGCTGGCCATCGAGCGGGTCTAGAGCGGGATCGGTTCAGGCGGAATCGCCGGCAGGAAGGGCGCCTCCGCTCCCCACCAGGGGGAGGGAGGCGTGAGGCTTCATCCGGTGGTTCCGCCTGAGGCGATCCTGTCCGGGGAACGCCCGCGCCGGGGGTTCCCACCCCCGGCGCCTTCGCCGTCACATCGGCAGGCGCATCCCGTTGGCGAAGATCCCGCCGTCCTTGAACTCGATGGTCGAGGTCAGCGAATCCGGGGTGGGGCCGGGGCGGGCGAAGACGCCCAGCATCATCCGCACCCCCATCACCTGGTCCTCGGGCAGAAGCCCCATCGCCACCAGCTTGTCCAGGAGCGTGTTGGCCCCGGTCAGCGACAGGTTGATGCTGCCCGAGGGCGCCGGCATTCCGCCGAAGGTCATCAGGTCGGTGTTGTCGAAGGTCAGCGCGCCGTTGCCGGTCAGCTCGGCCCCGGCGAGGCGGAACAGCAGTTCCGGCAGGTCCAGCGCGTCCAGCTGGGCGGGCGGCATGGTGGACTGCATCGCCTGCTCGTCCAGGATGTCGGCCATCAGCGTGGCCTTGCCGCGGGCATCGACCACCAGCGAGGCGGGATCGCGCGCCAGGCTGCCCATGGGATCGACCATGCCCCAGAGCTCATCCGAGACCGACAGGTCGATCAGCCGGATCGCCGCCACGAAGTCCTGCGGCGAGGGGCCCTTGGCCAGCGGCATCAGGAAATCCACCGCCGCCTCGGAATAGCGCAGCGCCAGTTCCGGGAAGGGGATGTCGCCGCCGGAGGCCACGATCTCCACCCCCTTGCCGCCGCCGCGATAGGCCATGCGGGTGCGGTCCATGGCGAAGCCCAGGTTGCCGCCGTCGGACTTGCCGCGGATGTCGGTGCGGGTGCCGGCGTCCAGCACCATCATCGTGTAGCCGACCGGCCCGAAGGTCATCGCGAAATCGACGGCCAGCCCGGCGGCGAAGGCGTCATAGGGGTTCTCGTGCGCCATCATCGCCGCGCCGAAGGTGCCCGACGACACCGTGGCCAGTTGCGCGACCGAACCCTCCACCTGCGCCTCGTTACCGTTCGTGGGGTCGGTGAAGGCGAAGGACAGCGCCACGTTGCCAGCGTTGAAGGAGGAGGCGAGGTCCATCACCTCGCCGGGCCGGCGGGTGATCAGGTAGTTGCCGCCCGCCGCGTCCAGCGCCAGGCTCAGCTTCATCGGCACCGCCTGCCCCGCCTCGGTCACCCCGGTGGTGGCCATCGAGATCGCCTCGGCGGTGAAGTCGTAGCTGGTGCTGTCGGGCGAGCCGGCGGCGATCATCCGCAGGTTCCGCTGCAGCATCTCGAGGTTGATCGCCACCTCGTCGCCGCCGGGGTTGGTGAGGCGGATCGCCAGCGGATAGCTGGGCGACATGGTGATCTCGACCCGCCCGTCGCCGGTCTCGCGGAAGCGCACCTCCTCCAGCGTGCCGGTCACGGTGACATCGGGCTCGGTCGCGGTGAAGCTGAGGCCCGTGACCACCAGCGTGTCGCCCTGCATGGCCTCGCCGGCCGCGGTCACGGTCTGGCCGGTGGTGGCCGCCATGTCCTTCCAGTTCTGCCAGACCTGCGCGGCGGAGACCTGCGCCTGGACCGAGGTGGAGGACAGGAGCACGCAGAAAAGCGAGCCCCCCAGCCAGACGCGCGGTGCCATGATGGAAACCTTCCCTGAAGCGAAATTTGCGCAAAGCATCGGGCCAGCCGCGCGGGCGGTCAAGGATTTCCTGCGGGGCGCGCGGCCTGTCCGGCCGGGGCGCCGTTCCCTCGCGCGCGGGAATGCTCAGGCCGTGCCGGTGGGGCCGGGAACGCGGTCCACCAGGTCGATCTCCATCCGCGCCAGCGCGAGCAGAAGGTCGGCCCGCACCCCCGCGCTGCCGGGATCGTCCCAGAGGTTGACGTATTCGCCCGGGTCGGTCTCCAGGTCGTAGAGTTCCCCGTCCTCCGCCCCGTCATAGAGCGTCAGTCGCCAGCGTTTGCCGGCCAGGGTGTGGACGCGCGGCGGGCGGCCCAGCCGGCGGTCGGTGCGCTGGTTCTCGTACTGGATCAGGGCGAAGTCCCGCACCGCCGTCCCCGCCATGGCGGGGCCCAGCGGCAGGCCCTGCAACCCGGCGCAGGGCTCGACCATCGCCCGGTCCAGGATCGTCGGCCCGATGTCCATGGTCGATCCGACCTCTTCCGTCACCCTGCCGCCGGGCCGGGCGGGATCGCACCAGATGAAGGGCACGCGGATCACCTGGCGATAGGGCTCGCTCCCCTTCAGCAGCAGCCGGTGGTCGCCCAGGTTGTCGCCGTGGTCCGAGGTGAAGGCGACCACCGTGTCCTCGGCCAGGCCCAGCGCCCGCAGTTCCGCCAGGATGGCGCCCACCGCATCGTCGATCATGGTGATCATGCCGCAGGTCAGGGCGCGCACCTCCTGCGCCTCGCGCGCGGTGCAGGCGATGGTGCGGGTGCCGCCGAGATTGGCCTTGCCGGCCGCCCGCTGTTGCAGCGCATCGCGGACGGCGGGCGACATCTGCCAGTCGTTGCGGGCGAAGGCGTCGGGGATCTCCATCTCGTCGGGGTCGTACATGTCCCAGTACCGCCCGGGCGGGTTGAAGGGATGGTGCGGGTCGGGGAACGAGACGAAGAGGAAGAACGGCTCGGCCCGGCCGGCCCGGCGGCGCAGGTAGTCCACCGCCTCGCCCGCGACATAGCTGGTGGGATAAAGCTCCTCCGGCAGCGCGGTGCGGACGGCCTGGGGGCAGGAATAGCCGTGCGGCAGCTGGTTCTGCGGCCCCGTCAGCCTGTCGGCATCCGGCCGCCGCGCCAGCAGCCAGCGCCGGTAATGGCCGACCAGGCTGTCGCCGTGGTTGGTCACCAGCGCCACATGGCCGAAGCCGTGGAACGGCAGCGGCACATCCGCCGCGGGGTCCTGCCAGTGGCTGGGGCGTTCCACATCGTAGACGGGGTGGCGCAGGTCGTGGCGGATCGCCTCCTCCAGTCCCGGCGAGGGCCGGTGAAACCCCTCGCGCAGCGGGGGCCGGTCGACCGCCGGGGGGTTGTCGGTGATGTTGCCCAGATGGCTTTTCCCGACCAGCGCGGTGTCGTAGCCGGCATCGGCCAGAAGTTCCACGAAGGTGACGTTGCGCCGGTCCAGCGGGATGCCGTTGTGCCGCACCCCGTGCGAGGACGGCATCCGCCCGGTCATGAAGCTGGCGCGGTTGGGCTGGCAGACCGGGCTGTTGACGAAGAACCGCTCGAACCGGGTGCCGCGGTCGGCCAGCCCGTCGATATGCGGCGTGCGCACCACCGGATGGCCATAGCAGCCCAGGAAATCCGCCCGCAGCTGGTCGGTCATGATGACGACGAAGTTCGGGCGGGGCATGATCCCTCCTTCAGCCCAGGATGACGTTGACCGCCTTTTCCTCGGTATAGGACAGCAGTTCGTCCAGGCTTTCCTCTCGGCCGTGGCCGCTGTTCCTGTAGCCGCCGAAGGGCACGCCCCTGTAGCGGCCGGCGGTGCCGTTCACCCAGACATGGCCCGATTGCAGGCGCCGCGCGGTGTGCAGCGCCCGGCCCAGGTCGCGGGTCCAGACGGCGCCGGTCAGGCCGTAGTGCAGCGAGTTGGCGATGGCCACCGTTTCCTCCAGATCGCTCCACCGGAAGACGGCGAGCACCGGCCCGAACACCTCCTCGCGGGCAAGCTGCATCTCGGGCGTCACATCGGCGAAGATCGTCGGTTCCACCCAGAACCCCCGCGCGAACTGGGCGCCGGGGGGCCTTTTGCCGCCGGTCACCAGCCGCGCGCCCTCGGCCCGGGCGGCCTCGATATGCGACATGACCTTCTCGTACTGCGCCCGCGAGTTGACCGGCCCCATCTGCGTGTCGTCCGCCATGGGGTCGCCCACCCGCAGCCGCGACACCCTGCCGGCCAGGTCGGCCAGGAAGCGGTCGTGCAGATCCTCGTGCAGGAACAGCCGGGTGATCGAGCTGCAGGACTGGCCCGTGACGCCCAGGTTCATCCCCGCCACGGCGGCGGCCAGCGCCCGGTCGTAGTCGGCGTCGGGAAAGACGCTCATCGGGTTCTTGCCGCCCAGTTCCAGCGTGACCGCCTTCACCGCGCCCTCGGCCGCGATCCGCTGCACCGCCATCCCGGTCTGGACCGAGCCGGTGAAGGCCAGCCGCTTGACCCGCGGATGGCGGGCCAGCGCCGCCCCGGCCTCGGCCCCCGTGCCGGTGACGATGTTCAGCACCCCGGGCGGCAGCACCTCGGCGGCCATCCGGGCCAGGATGCCGGCCGACAGCGGGCTCTGGTCCGAGGGCTTCCCGACCATCGTGTTGCCGGCGATCAGCGGGGCGGCCATGCGCGAGGCCGCGAAGTTGATGGGGTGGTTGAACGGCATGATCCGCCCCACCACGCCATAGGGCTCGCGCAGGGTGAAATGCAGGTTGCCGGCGGTGGCGGGGATCGTGCTGCCCTTCAGCTCGCCCCCCAGCCCGGCGAAGAGCCGGATCTGCGCGCTGGCCTTGCCGACATCGGCGCGCATCTTGGCGATGGTGTTGCCGGTGTCCAGAACCTCGATCCGCAGGATGTCGGCGGCGCGCGCCTCCAGCGCATCGGCCACGCGGTGCAGATAGCCGGCGCGTTCCGCGATGGAGAGCGCCGCCCAGCCGGGCTGCGCCTTCTCGGCCGCCGCCACCGCCCGGTCCACGTCCTGCGCGGTTCCCTGCGGCACGCGGCCGAGCACTTCCTCGGTAGCGGGATCGATGGAGTCCATCCAGCGGCCGCTCTCGCTGGCCACCAGATCTCCGCCGATCAGCATGGGCATGTCGCCGATGGGGCCCCGGGACTCGGTCATCGTGATGCTCCTACGGGGACCGCGCCGCCTTGACCCGGGACTTCAGGTACTGCCACGGCCGGTCGGCGTCGAAGTTCTCGGTGGCGTTCAGCGCCAGTTCGTCCTCGTTCATCGCCGTGATCGGGCCCAGCGTCATGCCCGCGAACTGCGCCCGGGCGTTGATGTTGACATAGACCGTGCGGACCGTCGCCTCCTTGGCCGAGCGGCCCACCACCGTGTTGCCGTGCCCGCGCATCAGCACCGCCGGATGGTCGCCCAGGCATTCCGCCAGCGAGGCCGCCAGCTTCGCGTCGCGCACCAGCATTCCCTTCTGGGCGTGATCGCGGTTGGCGTCGCGGATCTCGAACAGCGGCGTCTCGGCGGGCAGGAAGCCGGCCTGCGCCACCACCGGCCGCAAGGGCACGTTGGCGATGCCGAAGGGGATGGTGGCCAGGTCGTGGGTATGGATGACGCACTGGACCTCCGGCCGCACCTTGTAGATGCCGCTGTGGATGAACCGCTCTCCGTTCAGCCGCGGGGCGTCGGGATCGACGGGTTTCGCCTCCATGTCGAGCTCGACGATATCGGCCCGCGAGACCAGCGCCGGCGGCATCGCGCGCGGCATGAAGAACCGTGCGGGGTCGCGCGCCGATCTCACCGTCACGTGGCCGAAACTGTCCAGGATGCCCTCGTTGGCCAGGATATGGCTGGCGGTGATGAGGTCGGCGATGCGTTCCTCGTCCGAGGCGGCCCATCCGGCCTTGGTGTCGTGGCCCGGTCGTGTTCCCAAGATCTCCTCCTGTTCTGTCCGTGCCCGCTAGAGCGAAGCCATGGCCTCGGCGCCCGCGATCGCCGCGGCCTCGTCGTCGTCGCCGATGCCCGAGACGCCGATGCCGCCCACGATCTGGCCCTTGTGGAACAGCGGGATCCCCCCGGCGACAGCGACCGCCCCGGGATAGGTCAGGAAACCCGGCTTCTCCTTCACCCGCTCCTGCAGGGTCGCCGACGGGCGTTCGCGGAAGGCGGCGGTGCGGGCCTTGCCCACCGCCATGTCGACGGAATTGCCCGGCTGGTGGTCGGGCCGTTCGAGGTAGAGCAGCAGCCCGGCATCGTCCACCACCGCGATGGTCGCCGGCTTGACGATCTCGACGGCCTTCCTGCGGGCGGCGTCCACGATGATCGCCACGTCTTCCAGCGTCAGGCAGGTCTTGGTGCGCATGTTCCGTTCCTTTTCAGCGGGCGGCCCTGGCCCGCGCCTCTTCGATGATCGCCGCGGCCGCCTCGGCCACGATGCCCGCCCCCTGCACCTGGCCGGCAATCGCCCGGGCCTGGCGGTCATAGTCCTGCCAGAGCGCGCGGATGCCCGCGAAGTCGAAGGTGGTGGGCATGAGGGTCCTGCCCAGCACGACATCCATCACCGCCCCGGTGTCGAGGTCGAAGTCGCGCCCGGTCTCGGCCTTCAGCGCGGCGTTGAGGTCGGGGATCGGCTCGCCCGCCATATGCGCGCGCGCCATCCGGCCCAGCACGGCATGGCCCACGCGGAACGGCACCCCGTGTTCGTAGACCAGCATGTCATGCGCCTCGCTCGATCCGGCATAGTCGAGCACCGCCTTGCGCCGCATCTCCTCCAGGTTGAACTCGCCGTCGCGGATGACCTCGGCCATGTAGCGGGTGAAGGCCACGATATCCCACGCGGCCTGGTAGAGCGTGCCGGACTGGTAGATTGCCTCGGACCCTTCGGAAGGGCTGCCCGCGGCGGCGGACATCTCGCCCGACAGGCGGTTGGCGGCCAGGATGGCGCCGCCGATGACCGACTGGAACCCGAAGGGCACCCGGGCATGGGGCAGGGCGCTGCTGCCGCCGGTGTGGTGGCCGGCGGGGGCGAAGAGGTCGAACTCGGGCGTCATCCAGATCCGCAGGTCCTGCGCCAGCCGGGCCAGATCCACGGCCAGCGCGGTCAGGCCGAAGAACGGCTCGGAGAACTGGGTGTTCATCCAGATCCCGTCGCGCCGCAGCTGGGCCCGCCGGGTGAAGCCCAGCCGCCTGGCCACCGTGTCGAACAGCGCCCGCACCTCGGACCGCGAGCCCAGGAAGGAGGGGCCGTAGTCCAGCCGGCGGTCGATCTCTTCCAGCCGGTCGATGTGGTCGAACATCCGCGGCACCCAGGACATCAGGTATTCGCCCACCGTGGCAAAGCCCGAATGCTGCAGGTGGTGGTAGTTGGGGGTCAGCGCCTCCATCAGCGGCTCGGCGCGGTCCAGCAGGATGCGGATCATCGCGCCGACTTCCTGCCGCGCCTCGTGCAGGGTCTGGCGGAAATAGAGCCGCGGCAGGTAGTTGCGCAGGCTTTCCCCCCGGTTGCGGCCCAGGTGCAGCCAGGCGGCGTGCTGCGGCCCGGCCTGTTCGCGCATCCAGGCTTCGCGCTGGGCGACGATATCGCCGGGCGGCACGGAGAAGTCGCGGCTCGCCAGCCCGTCGAGGTTCGCCAGCACCCCCTTCAGCAGCACCTGCGCCGTGTCCTCCGGCGTCAGGCCCAGGTCGGCGGCGGTCAGCACATAGGCCAGGTCGCTGACCAGCATGTGCCGCGCCGTGAAGCGGCTGGCGCGCGTTTCGATCTCGTTCACCGCGCGGACATAGGACGGGGCCTTCGCCCCGGGGCTCCTGCCCTTGTTTTCCTCGGCCATGGCTCCCTTCCCCCTTCACTCGCCCCCGGAAAGCGCCTCGGTCAGCACCCGGGCGGCGTACAGCGCCACCACCTCGTCCTCCTCGGCGATGCCCGAGACGCCGATGGCGCCGATGCAGGTCTCGCCGAAGAAGATGGGCGCGCCCCCTTCCAGCGAGATGTAGTTGGGCGCCGTCAGGTAGCCCGGCTTGGTCTTCACCCGCTCGGCCAGCGTGCCGCTGGGCCGGCCGCGCAGCGCGGCGGTGCGGGCCTTGGCGGCGGACATCTCGACGGTGTTCACCCCGTTGACCTCGGGCCGCTCCAGATACAGCAGATGGCCCGCCGCATCGCAGACGGCGATGGTCGGCCGGTTCTGCTTCTGCGCGGCATGGTCCTTGGCGGCCTTGACGATGCGGGCCACGTCTTCGGCATCGAGGGTGGGGGACATGAACATCGGTTTCGCTCCTCCAGCGGGCAGGCGGTTCAGGGACAGGCGAGGCAGGCCAGCAGCGGCCCCACGCCGGGCGCCGTCTCCAGCGTTTCCAGCAGGCCCAGCAGGTCGCGCTGCCGCGCCGGCGGCAGCACATCGGCGGAATAGCGCAGGAACTTCACCTCGACCTCCTGCCGGCTGAGCGGGTTCTGCGGCGAGCCGGGGGTGGCGGGCAGGCTGACCGAGACCACGCGGCCGTCGGGCCCGGTGGCCTCCAGCCGGCAGGGCAGGTCGCGCACCGGGGTCAGCGCGGGGTCGATCGCGATCTCCAGCCGGGCGATCAGGCCGGCCACGTCGGGGTCGCGCCAGCGCCGCGCCTCGATCTGGTGCTGCGAGACCTCGCCGTCCAGCAGGGCCAGCGCCACCAGCACGTGCAGGCTGTGGTCGGCCTCCTCGGCCGTCTGCGGCACCTGCCCGGGGCCGGGGCTGACCCGCATCCGCGCCCGGCCGGTGTCGGCCACGGCCAGCCGGATCGCCCGGCTGGCCGCCACGTCGGTCTGCTGCCGCAGCCGGACGGCCGCCATCATCGGCCCCTGGCCCAGCGAGAAGCCGGGAAACGGCTTCAGCCCCACGGACAGCAGGCGGTCGGGCCCCTCCATCGCCACCAGGCGCGCGATGTCGGCCCCGTCCAGCACCAGCCGGGCAAAGCCGCGCTCGCCGGCCAGCGCCGCGCCGGGGCCGGTCAGCCCCTCGGCGGCCAGCAGGGTCAGCATGGCGGCGGTATGGCTGACCATCGAACTGGCGACCGACTTGGCGCCCGAGACCCGGCCGCTGCGGACCTCGCCCAGCGTGGCGGAATGCGTGGCGGCCAGGTCGACGGCATGGGCCAGCGCCGCGGGCGGCAGGCGCAAGAGCCAGCCGGTCATCACCGCGGTCGCGATCCCGGCCACCGACACGTGGTCCCAGGCCGAGCCGGGATCGGCCAGGTCCAGCAGCCGGCCATAGACCTCGTACCCCAGCCGGATGGCGCGCCGCAGGTCGGCGCCCGAGGCCCCGGCGATTTCCGCCGCCGCCAGCGCCGCCCCGATGATCTCGCTGGGATGCCCGCTCTGGCGGGGGCCGTAGTAGGTGTCGTTCAGGTCGAGGTCGCGGATCAGCGTGCCGGTGGCCAGCGTGGCCAGCGGCAGGCTGGTGCGCAGCCGCGAGCCGGGAAGCGTGCAGAGCGGCGCCCCGCCCAGCCTCTCCACCACGCGCATCACCAGGGCGGCATTGCCCTCGCGCGTCGCCCCCAGCGCGCAGGCGAGCGTGTCGAGCAGGATGAGGTCCAACTGCCGGGCGGCGTCGGGGCGGATCTCCTCGCCGGCGAAGCGCAGGGCCCAGTCGACCAGCGCCGCCGAGGTGAAACCGGGGGTCGGCGGTGCGCTCATGCCGGCTGCGCCCCCTGCGCGTCGGGGGCCCGCGCCCCCCGCAGGATCGCCATCAGCGGCTCCAGCGAGGCCAGGCGTTCGAGCCCCAGCACCATCTCGACGACCTCGGCCGCCCGGGCGTCGGGCAGCGCGCCGGCCACGCAGTCCTGGAACTTGCGGATCACCGTCGCGGCGTCCGCTGGGGCGGCGGGGCTGCCGGGCGGGTCGGCCACGTCGATCTCGATGCGCCCGCCGTCGTGCAGCTCCGCCACCAGACGGGCGGGAAAGCCGCTCAGCCCCCGCGCGAGCGGCTCGGGCCGGACGGTGATGGCGTCCATGATGCGCAGGATCTCGGGGTCGTTCCAGCGGTCGCCCGCGAACTGCCGGGGCGTCAGCTCGCCGTCCACCAGCGCGGCGGCGATCAGGAAATAGAAGCTGTGGTCGGCCGTTTCCCTGTCCTGCGGCCGGCGGTAGCCCGGCTGCGACTGCACCCGCACCACCGGCGCGTCGGGCAGCAGGGCCAGCAGCGAGCGCAGCCGGCCGCGGTCGCCCAGCCGTCGCCGCAGCTCGATGGCCGCGGCGACGGCGGACTGGCCGGTGCCGATGCAGGGGAAGATCTTCACCGCCACGTCCAGGATGCGCGGCGCGTCACCCGGCGCGGGGACCAGCGTGGCCAGGTCGGCGCCGGGCATCAGCGTGGCGGGCAGGCCCTGCGGCCCCTCCAGCGCGGCCAGCGGGCCGGTCAGCCCGCCCTCGGCCAGCAGCGCGCCCAGCATCCCCTGCACGGCCACCAGCGCGTTCGAGACCGCCTTGGCCTGCGATATCCCGCCCTTGCGCAGCGCGGCCAGCGGATGGGCATAGGTGGCCCCCAGCGCCAGCGCATGGGCCAGCCGGTCCGGCGGAAGGCCCATCAGCCGCCCCGCCATCGCCGCGCCGGCCAGGCCCGAGGCGCCCACATGGTCCCAGGGCGAGGCGGTGTCCATCAGGTCGGCCAGCCGGCAATAGACCTCGTACCCCGCCAAAATCGCGGCCAGCGCGGCCTTTCCGCCCAGCCCGCGCTCCTCGGCCACCGCCAGCGCGACCGGGATGTTGTCGCTGGGATGCCCGCCGCCTCCGGCAAGGCTCCAGTAGAAGTCGTTGAGGTCCAGCGCCCGGACGCAGGCGCCGTTGACCAGCACCGCCGAGGTGGCCGGAGCCCGGTCCGCGCGGCCGATCACGCTGGCCGCCGGATGCGCGCCCAGCCCGGCCAGCAGGCCGCGCACCGGCCCCACCGCCGGATGCCCCAGCCCGGCGATGGCGCAGCCGAGGGTGTCCAGCAGGAAGAGCCGCGCCCGTTCCACCGCCGCGGCCGGCCAGGTTTCCAGGCCCGCGCCGGCAACCCAGCCGGCCAGCCGCCCCAGCACCGCGTCCTGTGTAGCCGCCTTTGCGTCCATGCCCTCGCCCGGACCGCACCCTGACGGGGCGCCCCGGTCTCCTCCCTCAGTGCCCTCGCTTCGTCACCTTGCCCTCGCGAAGATCCCGCTCTGCCAGCGCCGGATCGCGGGACGCCGGATCGCCGTAGCCCCCCCCGCCCGGCGTCAGCACGGTCAGCACGTCGCCCGCCTCCATGGTGATGCCGGCCGCCTTGCAGGGCAGCTTCTCCACCCGGCCGTCGGTGCGGGTCAGGACGAACTCGCCCGGCCTGGCCTCGCCGCCGCCGAAGATGCCGCGGGGCGAGAAGCGGTGACGCTCGGCGCGGACCGAGAGGTCCAGCGGGCTCAGCGCGCGGATGTCGCGGCGCAGGCCCAGCCCGCCGCGGAACCGGCCCTCGCCGCCCGAATCCGCCCGCAGTTCGTAGCGTTCCACCCGCAGCGGGAACTGCATCTCCATCGCCTCGATGGGGGTGTTGTTCAGGTTGGCGACCGGGAAATCCACCACGTCCGGCCCGTCCGACCCGTTGCGCCCGCCCCAGCCGCCCGGCAGCGGTTCGGACTTGTAGAAGAACTTGCCGGTCGCGGGGTCGGTGCCGGACATGCGGTAGATCGCGACCTGCCCGTGGTCCTGCGCCACCGCCCGGTCGGGCAGCGCCTCGCCCAGCGCCCCCATGATCACGTTCGAGATCCGCGCCTGCGTCTCGGGCCGCGAGCTGACCGACCCAGGGGGGTTGGGGTTGAGCAGCGAGCCTTGGGGCAGGATGATCTCCACCGCGTCATAGCAGCCCTCGTTGTTGGGGATCTCGTCGCGCGGGTCGAGAAATATCTTCAGCGCAGCATAGATGGCCGACAGCGAGTTGGCGACCGGGCAGTTCAGCGAGCCGCGGACCTGCCGCGACGTGCCGGTGAAGTCGACGGTCAGCGTCTCGCCCTGCACGGTGATCGCCACGCGGATCGGGATCGGAGTGTCGTCGAACCCGTCGTCGTCCAGCACGTCCTCGTAGTCATAGATGCCGTCCGGGATCTCGGCGATCAGGCGGCGGAACCCGACCCGCGTGCGCTCGATCAGCTCCGAGACCGCCTGGTGGACCGTCTCCTCGCCGAAGCGCGTCAGCGTCTCGTCGTAGCGCACCGCGCCGGTGCTGAGCGAGGCCAGCTGCGCCCGCACGTCGCCCACCACCGAATCCGGCTTGCGCGAGTTGGCCTTGATGATCGCCATCAGCGTCTGGTTCATCTCGCCCGCCGTCATCAGGTGCATGGGCGGGATCAGCAGCCCTTCCTGGAAGATCTCGGTGGACAGCGGCGGGGTGCTGCCCGGCAGCATCCCGCCCACGTCGGTCTGGTGCGCATAGCTGCAGCCGAAGCCCGACAGCCGCCCCTCGCGGTAATAGGGCATGACCAGGATGAAGTCGGGCGGATGCGAGCCGCCGTAATAGGCGTGGTTCAGGATGAACACGTCGCCCGGCTGCATCCTGTCGGGCGGCATCCACTTCAGCACCTCCTTGACCGCCACGCTCGATCCGGCCAGCTGCACCGGCAGCGAGACCGCCTGGGCGATCAGCCGGCCCGAGGGGTCGAACAGCGAGCTCGAGGCGTCGCCCACCTCGCGGATGGCCTGCGAATGGGCCGTGCGCTCCAGCGTCGTCTGCATCTCCTGCGCGATGCCGTTCAGCGCGTTCTTCACCAGCTCGACGGTGACGACATCGACGGGCCGGGCCGCCGCCTGCGGATGGACTGCGACTGCCACGCTCAAGCCTCCACGCTGATCACGATGTTCTCCAGCTCGTCGATCTCCACCGCGCAGCGGGGCGGGATCACGGTGGTCGATCCGTATTCCTCGACGATGGCCGGGCCAGCGAAGCGGTGGCCGGGCAGCAGATCCTCGCGGCGATAGACGGCGACCTGCTGCGGGGCGGTCCCGTTGGGGAACAGCGCCATGCGCGAGCCCGCCGCCGGGGCGGCGCCCTGGCCGTGCCCCCGCCCCGCGTGCAGCGCCACCACGTCGGTCTTGCGCAGCGCGGTCATCCGCAGCGAAAGGATTTCGATCTCGCCCTCGGGGTCGTGGTAGCGGTACTGCATCTGGTGCTGCTCGTCGAACTGGCGCTTCAGCTCGGCCCGCCAGCCCTCGGCATCGAGGCCCGCCAGCCCGGCGATGGAAACGGTCAGCTCGTACCCCTGCCCGACATAGCGCATGTCCATCGAGGGCTCGAGGCTGAGCGTTGCGGTCGCCGAGCCTTCCAGCGCCGCGAGGGCGCCCCCCGCCTCCTCGCGCAGCTCGTCCAGCGTCCGTTGCAGCCGGGCGCCGTCCAGCTCGGACAGCACGCCACCGAACTGGCGCTGGAAGTCGTAGCGCGAATCCGCGATCAGCGCGCCGAAGGCGTTGACGTTGCCGGGCGCGGGGGGGATCACCACCTGCGGGATGCCGGCCTGCCGGGCCAGGGTGACCGCGTGCACCGGCCCCGCGCCGCCGAAGCCGATCAGGGTGCAGGTGCGCGGGTCGATGCCGCGCTGGGTGGTGACCAGCCGGATCGCCGCCTCCATGTCGAAGTTGGCGATGCGCAGGATGCCCAGCGCCGTCTCGGTGGTGGTCATCCCCAGCCGGTCGCCCAGCCGCTCCTGGATCGCGGCGCGGGCGCCCTCGATATCCAGCCGCATCTTGCCGCCGATCAGCTCGTCCGGGTAGTAGCCCACCACCGCGTTGGCGTCGGTGATGGTGGGCTGGGTGCCGCCGCGGTCATAGCAGATCGGACCGGGGCGCGAGCCGGCGCTGCGCGGCCCCACGTGCAGCAGCCCGCCCTCGTCCATCCAGGCGATGGTGCCGCCGCCGCCGCTGATCTCGATCAGGTCGACCACCGGCGCGCGCACCGGCAGCCGTTCCACGAACAGGGTGTTCTGCGTCTTGAAGGTGCCGTTCTCGATATAGGCGGCCTTGGCGGTGGTGCCGCCCATGTCCAGCGCGATGACCCGCGGCAGCCGGCTGGCCTCGGCGATATGCGCCGCGGCGATCACGCCGCAGGCCGGGCCGGATTCCACGGTCTGCGACGGGCGCGCCGCCGCGTCGCGGATCGCCATCGTCCCGCCGCCGGAATGGATGACGTCCAGCCGGCCGCGGAAGTCGTGCTCGTCGCGCAGGCGCCGCTCCAGATCCTCGTAGTAGGTCGTCACCTCGGGCTTCACATAGGCGTCGATGACCGTGGTGCTGGCGCGTTCGTACTCGCGGAACTCGGGGTTCACCGCCGAGGAGATCGACACGAAGGCCTGCGGATAGATCTCGGCGATCAGCTCGGCCACCCGCTGCTCGTGCCGGGGGTTCAGGAACGAGAACAGGAACACCACCGCGATGGCCTGGCAGCCCGCATCGCGCAGCGTTGCGACCGCGGCGCGCACCGCGTCCTCGTCCAGCGGCACCAGCACCCGGCCCTCGGCATCCACCCGCTCGGGCACCTCCAGCCGCAGGTCGCGCGGCACCAGCGGCTTGGCCTTGTCGTAGAGCATGTCGTAGAGCCGGTCGCGGCGGGTGCGCTGGATCTCCAGCACGTCGCGGAAGCCCGCGGTGGTGATCAGCCCCACCCGCGCCCCCTTCTTCTCGGCGACCACGTTGGCGGCGACGGTGGAGCTGTGCACCAGATGCTCGACATCCGCGAAGGTCGCGTTCATCTGCGACAGCGCCTCGACCCCCGCGGCGATCACGCCGTCGGCGAAGGTGGGTGGCGTCGAGGGCACCTTGGAGAACAGGAGCCGGCCGGCCCCGTCGTCCCAGACGGCGCCGTCGGTGAAGGTGCCGCCCACGTCGATGCCGATGCGCAGCGCGCGCCGGGTTTGCTTCTGACCTGTCATGATTACCTGCGCACGCCGTCGACGATGGCCATCGTCTTGTATTCCCAGAGATGCGGCTCGATCAGCACCTCCTGCGCGGCCTTCACGACCTCGTGCAGCGGAGCGGCGAGCCAGTTGGCCTTCTGGTATTCGAAGGCCTGCTCCACCGGCACGCGCCTGGCCCCCGCCCAGGTCACGAAGATGCGCAGGAGCCAGGCCAGCTGCGGATCCTGCTTGGCCAGCTCGAAGGTCATCGGCGTCGGGCCGTATTCGACCAGCACCAGCCGCCCGCCCGGCTTGATCAGCCGGGTCAGAGCGCGGAACTCGGGCACGTAGTCGTCGCAGTGGTGCATCTGGCTGGCGATCACCGCGTCGAACTCGCCCTCGGCATAGTTCGAGGCGAATTCGCGGTAGATCCCCCATTGCCGGGTGGTGCTGTTGCGGGCCTTGACATAGGGGCGCACCTCCAGCGGCACGACCTCCACCCCCGCGGGCAGGACCTCGCGCGCCACGTCGAGCAGGCCGGTGGGCTCCAGCGCCTCGGCGATCAGCAGCACCCGCCCGCCCGGGGGCACGCGCGCCTTGATGAAGCCCATCTGGTGGAATTCGCGCTCGGGCTTCAGGAAGGCGGCGGTGGAGAACCGCTTTCCGAACAGCGGCTGCCGGTAATATTCGGCCATTTCCGCGAGGGATTCGAAAAGCGTATCGTCCCCTTCCGTCAGGCCGGTCCTGTCCCGGCCCGGATCCAGTTCGAGCCAGGGCTGGGAACTTCGAAAGACCTCATCGGTGATGATCGTCCTGGTTTCGTCCGGCTTGCCCATGATATCCATCCCCCGGACCGCTTTGGCCATTTCTGGCCGAAGCCGAAAGGTCCGGCCGTTTTCCATGCGTTCTCCCAGGGCGATGGAAGCATCCCGCTCGGGGGCCGATCAATCTCGCAGATCCGGGGCGGCGATAGGAAGCACCTATCGGGCACGCCCCGCGCCCGCCGGCCAGCGCCCCGCAGGCCGCCGCGGCATTGACACCATGGCTGAACCTTCTAGCCTTGGGTCCCTTGGCACCAGCTCTCGGGGGCCCGGCCGGCCGTGGATATCAGACAGCTCCGCTACTTCGTCGTGCTGGCCAAGGAACTGCACTTCGGCCGCGCCGCCGAGAAGCTGGGGATCGCGCAACCCTCGCTGAGCGCACAGGTTCAGGCGCTGGAGGCCAGCCTCGGGGCCCAGCTTCTGACCCGCGGCCCCCGGGCGGTGACGCTGACCACCGCGGGCGCGATCTTCCTGGAGGAGGCGCGCCTGACGCTGGCCCAGGCGGACCGGGCCATCGCGGTCGGCCGCCGCGCCGGGCGGGGCGAGATCGGCACCGTCCGCATCGGCCTTGCGCTGGGCAGCACGCTGTCGGGCGCGCCCTCGATCATCATCGCGCAGTTCCGCGAGCGTTTCCCGGATATCGACATCCAGCTTTCGATCATGCCGCCGAACCGGCAGATCGACGGGCTGCGGAACCGGACCATCGACGTGGGCTTCCTGCTGCCCCCCTCGTCCATGCCCGACGATATCGAGGTGATCGGGCTGCAATTCGAGAAGCCCGCCATCGCGCTTTGCGCCGACCATCCGCTGGCGCGAAAGCCCACGCTGGAAGCCGCGGATCTGGCGGACGAGCCCTTTCTGGTCATGCATCCCGAAAGTTCCAACAGCATCTACGAGGCGACGATCCAGCTCGGCAAGCACGGCCGGTTTTCCCCGCGCATCACGCGGATCGAGTACGATCTGGTCGCGCTGCTGAGCCTGGTCGGCGCGGGGTTCGGCGTGATCCTGGTCTCCGAGGCCGTGCAGCGGATCGCCATGCCGAACGTGGTGTTCCGCCCGCTCGTGGGGTTCCAGGCCAATACCGAGATAGCGGCAGCCTATCGGCGCGACGAGACAGCCAAGCCGGTCAGGCCGCTGCTGCAGTTCTGCGCCCGGTACTCGAGCGGCGGCGGCGCGACCTGACCGCGCGCGCCCACCCGCCGCCCTTCCGGCCGGCGGGGCTCAGAAGATGTCCATCCAGCGCGCGCGGGTCAGCGAGGGGAACATCCCGCCCAGCACGCTGTCCGGCCAGACCAGGCGAAGCCCCACATGCAGCACCAGGTAGGTGAGCGCGAAGAAGCCCAGGCTGTAGGCCAGCGGCGCGAGCCAGCCGGTCCTGCCCTCGATCTTGATGAAGGCGAAGATGAAGATCGCCATGGCCAGCATGAAGCCCACGAGCCAGGCGCTGACCAGGAACAGCGCCAGAAGCCCGACCAGCGTCGCCGAGCGGATCGCCAGGTCGCGGCGGCTGACGCCCGCCACGTCCTCGTTGCCGATGTCCATGCCGCCCGCGCCGGTATCGGCCTGGGCGAAGACATGGCGGCCCAGCAGATGCATGATCAGGAACACCAGCCCGGCGATGCCGATGGCCGTCGGATAGTAGCGCGCATAGTAGGGCCAGCCCGAGGAGGACACGAGGACCCACACGAAGAAGGCCAGCAGCAGGGCCAGGAAGATCGTGTTGGCCTCCATCCGGGGCAGCTGGGGCTGGAAGGCGAAGCCCTTGCGCGTGCCGTCCTCGTCGCGCGCGCGCAGGATCCGGACCAGGTGGCGGATCAGCGGGTTCAGCACGAAGAACAGCGCCATCAGCAGCAGCACCACGACGATGGGCCGGCTGAGCCAGTCCATCCCGTAGCGGGTGACGCTGATGAAGGCATAGCGTTCGGCAATGGCGCCCAGCACGAACCCCAGGATCAGCGGCGGCCGCGGCCAGCCCAGGAGCTTCATGACCAGCCCGATCAGGCCGAACAGGAACAGCAGGCCCAGGTCCTCCCAGCTGTTGCTGGCCTGGAAAGCGCCGACGAAGACCAGCGACAGCACGATCGGCGCCAGGATATGCACCGGCACCAGCGCCATCCGGGCCAGATAGCCCGCGAAGAGGAAACAGATCGTCGCGCCCAGGATGTTGGCGACCGCGACCGACCAGACCATCGTGTAGGTCAGGTCCAGGTTCTTGCTCAGCATGTCCGGCCCGGGATTGATCCCGTGGATCACGAAGGCGCCCAGCAGGATGGCCATCGAGGCGCCGCCGGGGATGCCGAAGGCGATGGTGGGCACCAGCGCGCCGCCCGCATTGGCGTTGTTGGCGGATTCCGGCGCAATCACGCCGCGCACGTCGCCCTTGCCGAAGGTCTCGGCCGCGCCCTTCTCGGTCGACCGGGCATGGGCATAGGTGATCCAGTCGATGACCGCCGAGCCGACGCCCGGCATGGCGCCCAGCACCGCGCCAATGCCCGAGCAGCGCAGGACCAGGAACCAGTTCCTGAACGTGGCCCTGATCCAGGCGACCTGCGCCATGGGGCTGGTGTCCTGGAAGGTCCGGGCGATCTTGACCCGGCCGAGGACCAGCGTGGCGATCTCGGGGATGGCGAACAGCCCCAGCGCCACCACGACGATCGACATGCCGTCATAGAGGTAGATCGAGCCGAAGGTCCATCGCAGCGTCGCGGTCTGGCTGTCCTCGCCGATCGTGCTCATCCACAGCCCCACGCAGGCCATGATCAGCCCCTTCATCGGCGAGGTGCCGGACAGGACCGAGACCAGCGACAGGCCCATCACGATGACCGCCAACAGTTCCGGCGTGGCGAGCGACAGCATGAGCGGGCGCAGCACGGGCACCGAGATGCCCAGCACCAGCGCGCCGAACAGCCCGCCGATGAGCGAGGCCGAGAAGGCGGCGCCCAGCGCCTCGGGCGCCCGGCCCTGGCGGGCCATGGGGTAGCCATCGACGATGGTCGCCTGCGCCGCCACGGTGCCCGGCACCCCGAACATGACCGAGGGGATGGTGTCCGACGTCGCGGTGACCGACAGCAGCCCCAGCAGCATGGCCAGGGCGCTGGTGGTGTCCATGTCGTAGGTGAAGGGCAGGAGCATGGTCAGGCCCATCAGCCCCCCCAGCCCCGGCACCACGCCCAGCACCAGCCCGAGCAGCACGCCCGCGAAGAGATAGACCAGCCGCTCCAGCATGAACAGCTGCATGCCGGCTGACAGGGCGACCGAGAACACGTCCGTTTCCATCAAGGTCCTGCCTCTGAGGATTTTGTCTTTGGCGTGGCCGCCTCGCGCGCGCCCGAAAGCCGCCCCCGCGCCGCGGAGGGGGCCGGAGAGGCCCCGGGGCGCTATCGCCGCACGGCCGCGGCCCGTCGGTGGTCAGGCGCCTTCGCAGCCTGCCCGAGTTCGGGCGGCATCGCCAGCCTTCCGGCGTCGAAGGCCGGGCGCGGCGGCGCCCTGCCGGCGGCGCGGCCGCCGGTCCCTCGCGGGACGGGCATCCCGGTCATCCACCCGGCCCGGTCGCCGCCGGCGGTCCCGAAGCGGGCCGCTGCCGGCCGAAGCGCCCCGCAAGCGGTGCTCTGCGTTCCATGCGTTTCCTCCCGTCACGATGCAGTTGCGGTTGTCCCCGACTGCAAGGCCCGGCACCCCGTCGGCCATTGGGCGCCGGGCCCGTCCCCTTCCCGCGCCCTAGTTCTGTACCGCGGCGACCAGCTCGAAGTAGAGCGTCCTCGCCGCATCGACCAGTTCGACCGGCGTCGCCAGGATCGCCCGGATCTGGGCGTCCATCTCCTCGCCGGTGCGCGGGGAAAGGGGCAGTCCGCGGCCCTGGATCTCGGCCAGGAACTCGGGGTCCTGCATCGTGGCGTCGAAGGCGGCGCGCAGCGCCTCGATCCGCTCGTCGGGCACGCCCTCGGGGGCGATCAGCGACAGCCCGATCACGCCCTGCGACTTGTAGATGTCGAAGAACGCCCGGTCGACGGGCTCCTTGACGAACTCGCCCAGGGCGGGGACGTCCGGGTGCGAGGGGTGCCGTTCCTCGGTGATCGAGACCAGCGGGATGATCTCGCCCGCGTCGCGCTTGGCCGCCCACAGGATGTTGACGTTGGTCCAGGTCGGGGTCATCGCGTCGCTTTCGCCCTGCTCCATCGCCAGCATCAGGCCCGAGGTGCCGTCATAGCCCAGCACGACGCGCATCTGCGTGCCCGTCAGGTGGTTGATGAGCATGGGCGAGATCGCGAAATGGTCGCGCGGGCCCTGCGAGCCGGCGATCAGCGGCTTGCCGATGGCCTCCTCCAGCGTCGGGACGCCGGCCTTGTTCGAGACGATCAGCACGTTCGAGACATCCGTCAGCCGGCCGATCCAGTTGAAGGACTCGACCTTGAAGCGGGCCGCCTCGTGCCCGAAGAGCTCGAAGATGATCAGTTCCCAGGACGGCAGCGACAGGACGGTGCCGTCCTTGGCCGCGGAATCGGCCATGAAGTTCAGGTTGCGGGTGCCGCCGGCGCCCTCCAGCGGCACCACGTTGATGTTCGGGTTGCCGGGGATGTGCTTGCCCATGTGCCGCGACAGGATCGTGGCATAGGTGCCATAGGTCCCCGCGATGGTGCCGCCGATGTGAAAGGTCACGTCGCGGCCGCGATAGAAGTCCTCGATCGAGGACTGCGCCGCGGCGGGCAACCCCCCCATGACGAGGCCGGCCCCCGCAAGCGCGAGGCTTGCGAGAAATGTTCTGCGTGTCATCAGGTCTCCTCCCCTTGCAGTCCCGGCTGGCCAGAGCTACCAGTTTCCTTGGGCTAGCGGTGTCCCTGTGCGTCCGGGCGGCGTTATGCAATCCGATGGAAACACCGGCCCCAGAGGCGATCAATCGCGCAGATCCGCGTCGGCGATAGGTTGAATCTATCGACCCCCCGGGGCCAGGGCGCGCGATCCCCTTCGGTTCCTCGTGCTGCAACCGCCGCGGCGGGGGGGACGCCTGCCCGCCCGCCCTGATCGCGCCAGACTGCGGCGATGCGGGTCGCCCCCGTGTTATGATCGCATTGAAGGGTGTTATCCCGATTCAGCATAGGACGCGCCCGCGACCGGATGTCAGGCTGCCCCCGCCAAGGGAGGAGAGCCAGGACCATGACGCAGCCGCGGTCGCTTGAGGACAAGATCAACCAGGTCGGAAACCCGTCGCTGATGCTGCAGAATGCCGGCGGCGGGCAGTACGTGTTTCCCATCCAGCCCCAGTTCACCAACTGGATCGAGGAGGTCAGGGCGTGGCGGAACAGCGCGGTCCTGCTGGATCAGTCCTACCACATGACCGACCTTTACATCCGCGGAAAGGATGTCGTCCGGCTGCTGAGCCATGTGGGCATCAACAGCTTCGCCGGCTTCGGCAGGAACAAGGCCAAGCAGCTGGTCTGCTGCAACCATGACGGCTATGTCATCGGCGACGTGATCGTGTTCGGCCTCGAGGACGACGAGGCGCTGCTGGTGGGCCGGCCCCCCGTCTCGCACTGGGTCAAGTTCCAGGCCGAGACCGGCGGCTTCGATGTGGAGACCGAGCTCGACCTGCGCAGCCTCGAGACCACGGGCAGGCCGCGCAGGCTCTATCGCTTCGAGGTGCAGGGGCCACGGGCCATGGAGATCCTGGAGGCCGTCAACGAGGGCGGCCCGCTGACCACGCGGTTCTTCGCGATGGGAGAGATCCGCATCGCCGGCTGCACCGCCCGGACGCTGTGCCACGGCATGGGCGGGGCCAAGGGGCTGGAGATCTGGGGCCCCTACGAGGAAGGCGCCCGGGTGCGCGAGGCGCTGCTGGAGGCCGGCCGCGGCCACGGGATGCTGCGGGCCGGCGCGCGGGCCTATTCCACCGCGGCGATGGAATCGGGCTGGATCCCCTCGCCCCTGCCGGCGATCTATTCCGGCGAGGCGATGCGCCCCTATCGCGAATGGCTGCCGGCGGACGGGTTCGAGGCCACCTGCTCGGTCGGCGGCAGCTTCCAGCCCGAGGACGTCGGCGCCTATTACCTGACGCCCTGGGACCTGGACTATGGCCGGCTGGTCAGGTTCGACCACGACTTCATCGGCCGCGCGGCGCTGGAACGCATGGCCACGCAGCCGCACCGCAGGAAGGTGACGCTGGTCTGGGACCGGCAGGGCATCCTCGACATCTTCGGGGGGATGATGGACGACTATCCCGCGCCCAAGCTGATGGAGCTTCCCTCGGGCCACTATGCCACCCATCCCTATGACCAGGTGCTGCTGGACGGCGAGCTGGTCGGGCTGTCCACCTATCCTGTCTATTCGGCGAACGAGCGGGCATGGATCTCGCTGGCGATGGTGCGCGAGGATCTGTCGGCGCAGGGCACGGCGCTTTCCATCCTGTGGGGCGAGGCCGGCGGTGGCAGCGCCAAGCCGCATGTCGAGCGCCACCGCCAGATCCAGGTCGGCGCCACGGTCTATCCCTGGCCGATCCACGAGGTCGCCAGGCGCGAATACCGTCGCCAGACCTGACACCCCCGGCCTCAGGCCCGGGCCAGGCAGTTGCGCAGCGCCTGCTCGAATGCCGCCACGATATCGGGCGATCCGCCGGTGGTGCGGAAGGTCAGCCCGATCTCGGTGCGGGCATCCGGCAGGTCGAGGTCCAGCCTCCTCAGCCCTTCGGGCAGGGCGGCGAGCCTTTCGTCGCTGTAGGTCAGCAGGGCGATGGAATCGCTGTAGAGGATCAGTTCCTCGGCATGGCGGAAGGACAGGATCTCGCAGGTCTGGGTGGGGGGAACCGCGCCGACCGTGCGGAACAGCCCCTCGAAGAAGGCCCGCACCGGCGTTCCGTGCGGCGCGACGATCCACCGCTCCCGCGCCAGGTCCGCAATCGAGAGCCCTTCGCGGTGGCAGGGATGGCCGCTTCGCGCCACCAGCGCGAACCTTTCGCTGTAGAGATGGGTCTCGGACAGATCGGCAAAGGGCGCCGGGTTGCGCAGCAGCCCGACGATGCAGTCGATCTCGCCCGACCGCAGCGCCTGGACCAACATGCTGTAGCTTCCCGGAACGGCCGCGAGGCGCAGGTCGGGATGGGCCTTGGTCAGTTCGCCGAACGCCCTGGCCACCAGATCCTGCCCCGAGAACGGCATCATCCCCACGGCAAGGCGGCCGACGAGCCCCTGTCCCTGCGCCGTCCCGGCCAGCGGCAGGTCCGAAAGCTCCCGGGCGAGCGCCTCGCGCAGCGCCGACAGCCTGAAGGCCGGCGGGCCGGGGTCCAGCCCGCGCGGCTTGCGCGCGAACAGATCCTGGCCGCAACAGCGCGCGACCGCGGCGATGGCCCGGCTGACGGCGGGCTGCGTGATCCCCAGCTCCAGCGCAGCGCTGCTGGCATTCCCGTGCCTGACCACCGCGGCGACTGCATCCAGCTGGTGCAGCGACAGGAAGGCGCCCAGATTGGGCCTGGTCCCGGAAAGCGCCGCGATGTCCTCCTCGGCCGCCGCGATCAGGCGCTGCACGTTCAGGCACCGGCGCAGCACCGCCTCGCCCCGCGCCGTGGGCTCCGCACCCCCCCAGCCGCGCTGGAACAGCGGGGCGCCCAGGCTGGTCTCCGCCGCCGCGACGGCGCGCGAGACCACGGGCTGGGTGGTGTTGAGCGCCTGCGCGGCCTGCGCGAACCCCCGGCAGCGCGCGACGGCCTCGATGGCCCGGACCTGCTTCAGCGAAAGGGGGGGATGCCGCTGCATGGCTCATGCTACGCGGGCGCGCGGCGCCCTACAACTCGGGCTCCGCCGGGCCGGGGTCAGCCGCCGCCGGCCAGTTGCCGCAGCCGGTCGCGGCTGCCGCCGAGGTGGACCCTGACCGCGGCACGGGCCGCGTCGGGGTCGCGGGCGCGCACCGCGTCGGCGATGGCCTGGTGCTCGTCGCAGAGCTTGCGGATATAGCCGCCGTCGTGCGGCGCCTCGTTCACCCCGGCCTTGCGCGGGATGATGTACTGGCCGAGAAAGGTGATCATCCGCGGAAAATGGACGTTCTGCGTCGCCTCGGCGATGGCGAGGTGAAAGCTGAAATCCTCCTCGGCTGCGTTGCCGCCGGTGTCGGCGGCGGCCACGAAGGCGGCCATGGCGGCGGCGATGCGGTCCAGCTGCCCCGGCGTGGCGCGCTGGGCCGCCAGCGCCGCGCCCTCCAGCTCGATCGCCAGCCGCAACTCGGTCAGTTCCGCCAGCGAGGAGACGCTGCCCTGGTCCGGCTGGAAGCGCAGCGGCTGCACCAGCGCGTCGGTGGCGACGAAGGCGCCCAGCCCCTGCCGCGTGGTCACGAAGCCCTCGGCGCGCAGCTGGGCCACGGCCTCGCGCACCACGGTGCGGCTGACCTTCATCGCCTCGATCAGCTCCTTCTCGGTGGGAAGCTGGTCGCCCGGCCCCAGCCGGCCCGCGAGGATGTCGGCGCGCAGGACGCCGGACACTTCCTCCACCAGCGTCGGCAGCCGGGCGATGGGACGCATGTCCTGCGAACCGAATTTGTTCATCGGCCGATCCTTATGGCTTGTATTCCCACCCTGCCGACCCACTCCTAGCATCCGGCGGAGCCGCCGCGACACGTCATGAGAGGGACGCTGCGAAAACCATGTCCAGCCTCGCACCACATCGGGCGAACCGCCACCGCGAGGTGTTGCAGGTCGCCATTCCGGTGACGCTTGCGACCCTTTCGACACCGCTGGTCGGCCTGGTGGACACCGCGGTGGTGGCCCGGATCGGCGATCCCGCGGCGCTGGGGGGCGTGGCGGTGGCGGGCGTCATCGCCAATGTGGTGATCTATGCCTTCAACTTCCTGCGCACCTCGACCACCGGCCTGGTGGCCCAGGCCATCGGCCGCGGCGACGGGGCCGAGCAGGTGGCGGCCAGCCTGCGGGCGCTTTCGGTCGCGCTGGGGGCCGGGTTGCTGGCCGTGCTGTTCCGCCGGCCGTTGCAGGAGGCCGGGCTGGCGCTGATGGAGGTGGAGCCCGCGGTGGCAGGGGCCGCGCGCGACTATCTCTCCACCCGGGCGCTGTCGCTGCCGATGATGCTTGTGAACTTCGCCGTGCTCGGCAGCCTGCTGGGAGAGCGGCGGGTGCGCGCGGCGCTGCTGCTGCAGCTGTTCCTGAACATCACCAACATGGGCCTGGCCATCGCCTTCGTGCACGGGCTCGGCTGGGGGGTCGCCGGGGCCGGCACCGCCACCGCGCTGGCCGAGACGGCGACCGCCGCGGCCGGCTGCCTGCTGTTGTGGCGCAGGGCGCGCGGCCGGCTGGCCCCGGCGCTGGCGGTCTATGGCAAGGCCGAGCGGTTCCGCGCGCTGTTCCGCATCGGCGCCGACATCCTGATCCGCTCGATGTGCATCCTGGGCGCCATCGCGCTCTTCACCCGGATCGGGGCGGGGCTGGGCACCGGGGTGCTGGCGGCCAACGTGGTGCTGATGAACCTGTTCTACCTCTCCGGCGCCTTCCTGGACGGGCTGGCGACCGCGGCGCAGCAGATGTCGGGCCGCGCCTACGGGGCCGGCGATCGGCGGGCCTTCCTGGCCAATGCCCGGTTGCTCATGGGATGGGGCCTTGCCATCGGCGCGGCGGTCTCGGCGGCCTATTTCGCGGCCGGCAACGGCTTCATCGCCGCGATGACGCCCGACCCCGAGATCGCCAGGCTGGCGCGGCGCTATTTCCCGCTGACCGCGCTGATCCCGCTGGTCGGCAGCCTGACCTTCGTGCTGGACGGGGTGTACATCGGCGCGACCTGGACCGCGCAGGCCCGCAACATCATGCTGGCGGCGGTGGCGATCTTTGCGGTGGCGGGCGAGGTGCTGGCCGCCACCTTGGGCAATGCCGGGCTGTGGCTGGCGCTGCTGCTGTTCCTGGCCATACGCGGGCTGGCGCAGCTGGCCTGGCTCGGCCGCCTGGCGGGCAGCGACCGGGCCTTCCCCGGGCATCACGCCGGGGAGCGCGGGGCCCTGTAGCCCCGCGACCACAGCGCCAGCAGCTCCTCCTGCGTCATCGCCTCGATCCCCAGCGCCTCGGCCATGGTGTTCTGGATGCGATAGTCCTTGCGGCGGGTGGCGTTGTAGACATCGACCAGCGAGGACAACAGCGGCGTGGCCAGCCCCGCCTTGCGCGCCATCTGCTCGATGGTGACGAGGTGATAGGGCACCTCCTCCTCGATATAGCGGGTCTTGATGTTCTTCGGCCCGTTGCGGAAGGTGCGCTCGTAGGTCAGCGGTTGCAGCGTGTCCTGCGCGGTCTTCTTGCGCGGGTCGCCCTTGCCGAACATCTGCACCACGTCGGGCAGGTCCAGCCCATAGGCGCGGCAGACCGTCAGCCGGTCGGCGTCCAGCGCCTCGATCAGGTTCGAGACGCTTTCGGTCACGGTGCCGTAGCCGCACCAGTCCTCGGCCAGCTCGATGCGGGTGATGTTGCAGATCGTCAGCGCCGGGTGGACGATCCCGCCCATCAGCCGCATTCCCACGCCCAAGAGGTTCTCGCCCTTGCGGAAGCGGGGGCCCCAGGCGGTTTCCCAGCGGGCGATCAGCGCCCCGGTGTCGTCGGGGTTCACGGCCGAGGTGAAGGCGGCGGTCTTGGCGGGCACCTGCACGCAGTCGTTCGGGCCCAGCTTGCGGCCCATGGTGATCGGGCCGTGGATGAGCCCGACCTGCGTCTTCAGCCCCTTCTCGGCCAGCAGGCGGTCGAGGTACAGCACGCCGTAGCCCAGCTGGCCGCCGGTCACCAGGATCGAATGGTCGTCGGTCAGGTGGGGCAGCAGCTGCTCGAACACCGACTTCTGCCCGAAGGCCGGGATGGCGACCATGATCAGGTCGGCGGCCTCGGCCAGGTCCCTGGGGCTTTTCACCGCCGCGGCGCGGAAGGTGCCGTTCAGCGTGCCCGAAGTGGTGATCCGCCCCGTGTCCTCGATCCCCAGCGTCCCGCGGCCCGAGGGGGACCACAGCACCGGCTCGTTGCCGAGGTGGTTCAGCAGGCAGGCGCCGGTGAAGGCGACGTTTCCGGCCCCGGCGATGGCGACTTTGGGCATGGGTCTGGTCCTCAAGCGGTCTGGTGTTCGGTTGCGGCGAAGGTGGCCGTGATCTCGGTCACCAGCGGGCGCAGGCGGCGCGGCGCGTTGACGGCCATGGCGAAGACGGGCCGGCCCGCGGCATTCCGGCCGGTCACGGCGAAACTGCCGCCGGCGCGGTCGCCCTCGGTCTCGAACCCCGCCGCCGCGCGCCAGTCGCCCGCCGCCTGGATGTTCAGGCCGAACTGCTCGGTCCACCAGCGCAGCACGCGGGGATAGGCGGTCGGCGTGCCGGCCAGCGTGCGGGCCAGCGCCTGCCCCTGGTCCAGCGCGGCGTGATAGCTTTCGGCGGGCAGCGGCTCGGCCATGCCGGGGAACGCCGGCTCGGCCACGTCGCCGGCGGCCCAGATCCCCGGGGCCGAGGTGCGGCCGAAGGCGTCGGTCAGGATGCCGGTGCGCAGCGCGATCCCCGCCTGCGCCGCCAGCGCGGTGTTGCGGGCAAGCCCCACGCCGGCCACCGCCACGTCCGCCGGCAGCCGGCGGCCGTCCGCCAGCACCAGCGCCACCCCCTGCCCCGCGGGCTCGACCGCCGCCAGCGCCGCGCCCAGCACGAACCGCGTGCCCTGCGCGCGGTGCAGGCCTTCCAGCCAGTCGCGTTCCGCCGGCGGCAGCGCGCGGGCCATGATGCAGGGCGCCGCCTCGATCACCATGGCCTCGGCCCCCAGGGCGCGGGCGGTGGCGGCCAGTTCCAGCCCGATCACCCCGCCGCCCACCAGCGCCAGCCGCCGTCCCGGGGCCATGGCCGCGCGGATCGGCGCCACGTCGCCCAGCCGCCGCAGCGGCAGCAGCAGCTCCGCCCCCGGCACCGCCAGCCGCCGCGCCTCGCCCCCCGTGGCCAGCACCAGATCCTGCCAGGGCAGCGCGCTGCCATCGTCGAGGTGCAGCAGCCGCGCCGCGGGGTCGATGCGCAGCGCGCGGCGGCCCATCAGCAGCGCCACCCCCCGCTCGGCCCAGGCGGCGGGCGGCAGGAAATACGGCGGTTCCAGCGGGGCCTCGGGCTGCATCAGCGCCTTGGACAGCGGCGGGCGTTCGTAGGGGGCATGGGGCTCGTCGCCCACCAGCGTCACCGGCCGCTCCGGCGCCGCCTTGCGCAGCGTCGCTGCCAGCGCATAGCCGGCCTGCCCGGCGCCGACGATGACGACCGGCCCGCTCATCCGCCCAGATGCTCCCTCAGCGTGGCCAGCAGGTGGCGGGTGCGCACCTCCAGCGCCTCGTCGGTGCTGGACCCCTGGTGCGGCGACAGCACGAGGTTCGGCAGGGCGATCAGTTCGGGCGGCACATGCGGCTCGTTCTCGAAGACGTCCAGCGCCGCCCGCTCCAGCCGCCCCTCCGCCAGCGCCGAGACCAGCGCGGCCTGATCCACCACCGAGGCGCGCGCGACGTTGACCAGCCAGCCCTTCGGCCCCAGCGCCTCGATCACCCGGGCCGAGACCAGGTTGTCGGTGCCGGGCCCGCCGGCGATCGCCACCATCAGCACGTCCGCCCAGGTCGCCATCCGGGTGATGTCGCCGAAGAAGCGCCAGGGCGCGTCGGGCTTCTCGGCGCGGCCGAAATAGCCGATCTCCGCGCCGAACCCCTGCAGGCGCAGGGCGATGCCGCGCCCGATGTTGCCCAGCCCCACGATGCCGAAGCGCCGCGCCCCGATCAGCGCCCCGGGGCGATAGCGGCCCTGGGGCCATCTGCCGGCCCTGACATGGGCATCCGCCCCGGGAATGTCGCGCGCGATGGCCAGGAGCAGCCCCATGGCCAGGTCGGCCACCGAATCCGCCAGCGCCGCCGAGTTGTTGGTCAGCGCGATGCCGCGCGACAGCACGGCCGGAATGTCCACCATGTCCTGCCCGGCGGTGAAGCAGGCGACGAGCCGCAGCGCCGGCAGGCGGTCCAGCAGCGCCGCGTCCACCGTGCCGCGGGTGCCGGTGACGATGCCCCGCACCCGCGGCCCGATGTCGGCGAGCATCCGGTCGCGCCCCTCGCCGGGGGCGGGCAGGGCGTGCAGGGTGAAGGGCCCGTCCAGCGTGGCGCGGGTCAGTTCGGGCAGCGGGATCAGGGTCAGGATGTCGGTCATGGCCTTCAGTGCAGGATCAGCGCGTTCTCGGGGGCCCAGGTCAGCCAGACGTCGCTTACCCCGTCCGGCACCGTGCGCTGCGGCGCCGCGACCGAGAAGGCACGGCCGTTCGCCTCGACCAGATAGTTCACGTCCGCGCCGCGGAAGATGCGCTCGGTCACCCGTCCGGCGACGGCGTTCGGGAGGCCGGCCGCGGGCGGGTCCAGGCCCAGCGCGATGTGCTCGGGCCGCACGCCCAGCAGCACCTCCTGCCCGGGCGGGGGCAGCCGCGCCGGCAGGCGGGCGGCCAGCGGCGTGCCGAACCAGTCGAGTTCGATGGCCTCGGCCGTCGCCGCGCCCGCCCGCACGGGGAAGAAGTTCATCTCGCCCACGAAGCGGGCCACGAATTCGCTGCCGGGGCGGTTGTAGAGATCCCAGGGCTTGCCGATCTGCTCGATCCGCCCGTCGTTCATCACCACCACGGTGTCCGACATGGTCAGCGCCTCTTCCTGGTCGTGGGTGACGAGGATGAAGGTCTTGCCGGTCTCGCGCTGCAACCGGCGCAGTTCGATCTGCATCTCCTTGCGCAGCTTGGCGTCCAGCGCCGACAGCGGTTCGTCCAGCAGCAGGATCGGCGGGTTCGGCGCCAGCGCGCGGGCCAGCGCCACGCGCTGCTTCTGCCCGCCCGAGAGCGCCGCCGGCATCCGTTCGGCCAGCGCCTCGAGCTTGACCAGCGCCAGCATCTCGTCCACGCGGGCGGCGATGGCGGCGCGGCCCAGCCCCTTCAGCTCCAGCCCGAAGGAGATGTTGCGGCGCACGGTCAGGTGCGGGAACAGGGCATAGTCCTGGAACACCACGTTCACGTCGCGCTTGTGCGGCGGCAGGTCGGTCACGTCGCGGCCCTGGATCAGCACCCGGCCGCTGTCGGGATCCTCGAAGCCGCCGATCATCCGCAGCGTGGTGGACTTGCCGCAGCCCGAGGGGCCGAGCAGGGTGACGAACTCGCCCGAGGCGAGGGTCAGCGACAGATCCTCGACCGCGGTCACCGACTGATAGGTCTTGCGGATGCGGTCGAGCACGAGAACGCCGGACATCTTTTCACCTCATCCTGCGGGTGGTGCGTTCGGCGTAAAGGCCGAGCGCGACGGTGATGACCAGGACCATGGCCGAGATCGCGGCGATCTCGGGCGACAGGCCGCGGTGGATGCGCTGGTAGATCAGCACGGGCAGCGTGGGCGAATAGCCGCCCAGGAAGGTCGAGCGCACGAAGTCGTCGAAACTGGTCAGCATCGCGAAGATGGTGCCGCCGACCAGCGCGGGGCGCAGGAACGGCAGGGTGACGCGCACGAAGGCCACGAAACCGTCGGCGCCCAGGTCGCGCGCGGCGTCGGTCAGGTTGCGGGGCATGGCCTGCAACCGGGTCAGCACCATCAGCGCCACGAAGGGCACGGCGTGGATGGTATGGGCCAGCACGATGGCCAGCGCGCCCTGCTCGATCCCCAGCGTGCGGGTGAAGATGCGCAGGCTGATGGCCTGCACCACGCCGGGCACCACGATGGGCAGGCAGACCAGCGCGAAGAAGGTGGAGACGGCGATCATCCGCCGGTCGGCCAGCGCCACCGCGGCCCAGATGCCGATGATCGTCGCCGCCACCGTCGAGACCGCCGCGATCCAGATCGACAGGAACAGCGCCTCCAGGAACTCGCGGTCGGCCATGGCCGAGGCGTACCACTTGGTCGTCCAGGCATTGATCGGAAAGCCCATGAAGGGGCCGTCCTTCAGGCTCATCACCACCACGATGGCCAGCGGCGACAGAAGGTAGAAGGCGAAGGCGGCATAGGCGAAGCCCAGCCAGCTCCAGCTGCCCGGCGAGGCGAGGCGTTGCCAGCGGGTCATTTCGGCCTCCGCGCGCGGATCGCGACGTTCAGCGCCGCGGCGATGGCCAGCGCCAGCACGAAGAGCGTGATCGAACCCGCCGCCCCCATCGGCCAGGTCAGGTTGGCGTCGTAGAAATAGCTGGCGATCACCTGCGAGAAGAGGTTGGTGCCGGGCCCGGCCAGGATCAGCGGCACGGTGTAGATGCCGGTCGAGATCAGGAAGACCAGCGTGACCCCGGTGGCGATGCCGTCGCGGATCAGCGGCAGGGTGACGCGGAAGAACCGGCGCATCGGGCTGGCCCCCAGGTCGGCCGCGGCCTCGAGCACGTGGTTCGGCACCTTCTCGATCGCCGCATAGAGCGGCAGCAGCATGAAGAGCGCGGTGACGTAGAGCAGCCCCAGCGACAGCGAGAACCAGGTGTAGAGGAAGGGGATGGGCCGCTCGGTCAGCCCCAGGGTCTGCAGCACGATGTTCACCGCGCCGTTGGCGGCGAAGATCAGCACGTAGGAGAAGACGCGGATGATCTCGCCCGCCCAGGCGGGGATCATCACCAGCAGAAGCAGGCGCACCTGCCAGCCGGGCGGCACCTTCTTGGCGATGAAATAGGCCAGCGGCAGCATCACGACAAAGGTCGCGGCGACGATCAGCATCGACAGCACCAGCGTGCGGATCAGCGGCCGGTAGATGGTATAGTCGGTGGCGATCTGGCGGTAGTTGTCCAGCGTGTAGACCGGCCCTTGCCCCGCCGGCAGCGGATAGAGCCGCATGAAGGAGATATTGGCCATCTGGATCAGCGGCAGCACGTTCCACACCACCACCCACAGCACCGGCACCCCCAAGAGCAGCCCGACCGACAGCCAGCCGCGGCGGCGCAGAAAGGCCGACAGCCGCGAATAGGCGCGGCTCTGCATCAGCAGATAGGACCAGTGGGGGCGCCCCGGCGGCGCGGTCAGCTTGGCGGAATGGCTCGTCACGGTCATGGGCGATCCTGGCGATGGGGGGCGGCGGCTCCGGCAGGACCGGCGCGCGGGTGGGCGCGCCGGTCCGCCAAGGTCGGTCAGGCCTCCATCAGCCCGGCGGAGTACTTGTCCAGCAGCATGTAGCGGGTGTCGTCGGCCCCCTTCACGTCCAGCCAGGTGATCCGCTTCAGCTGTTCCTCGCCGAAGGAATAGGCGCGGATCTCGTCTTCGGTCAGCCCGGTTGTGGTGTCCTGGAAGGTGGAGATGTTGCCCGAGGACCGCACCATCGAGGCCGCGGCTTCCGTCTGCGACAGCAGGAAGTCGATGAACCGATAGGCGTTGTCCTGGTTGGCGCCGCCCTTGATCAGCGAATAGTTCATGGTCCAGCCCATCGCGCCTTCCTTCGGCACGCCCTGGGCCAGGCTGGGATCGGCCAGCACCAGCGGCACGATGCCCTCGTTCAGGCCCTGCGCCACGTCGACCTCGTTGCCCAGCATCAGCTGCTGCACCTCGGTCGTGGTCGAGTACCACTTCCGCAGCACGCCCTTGCGCGACACGACGTATTCCCGCAGCTCGGCGAAGGCCTTCTCGACCGGCTCGGGATCGCCGTCGTAGTTCAGCCAGGCGTCCTGCATCCCGCGGTAGAACAGCGCGGCATAGAGCGCGCTGCCCGGGCGCATGGTGACGCGGCCGGCATAGGTGTCCTCGAAGACCGAGGACCAGCTGTCGGCATCGGCATCCGAGACCACGCCCTTGCGGGTGGCGATCAGGTTGAAGCCGATGGCGATCGGCACCCCGTACCGCTGGCCATTGATGAACTGGGCCGGGTTGTCGCTGTAAAGCGGGTTCAGCACGCTCATCGCCGGCAGCCGCGCCGCGTCGATGGGGTCGATCACGTCCACCGCGATATAGCTGTAGAGCCGGTGGCCGGCGATCACCGCCATGTCGGTCGACTTCTTCTCGCCCTCCGAGGAGAGCAGGTTGAAGGTCTGCGAGGCGTCGGTGTTCTGCTTGAGGTTGATGCGCACCCCGGTCTCGGCCGTGAACCTGTCGCGGATGTCCTTCGGCAGGAAGGGATCCGTGCCCATGATGTTCAGTTCGGTGCTCTGGGCGTGCACGATGGCGGGCGCCGCCAAGGCGCCGGCGGCCAGTGCCGACGAACCGATGAGGAACCTGCGTCTTCCGAGTGTTGTCAGCATTTCCGTCTCCCTGTGCTGGATGGCCCTGTGTTGTCGGTGTCTCGCGGGCCGGCCTTCGGTGGATGGTCGTGGTCAGGCGGTGCTGAGGATGATCTCCTCGCCCTCGATCCGCAGGGGATAGGTGCGGATCGGCACCTCGCAGGGCAGTTCGGTGGGCTCGCCGGTGCGCACGTCGAAACAGCCATTGTGCAGCGGGCATTCGACCTGCCCGTCCTCGGTCAGCCAGCCCTCGGACAGATAGGCGGCGCCGTGGGTGCAGGTGTCGGCGGTGGCGCAGAAGGTCCCGTCGTGCAGGTGGTAGAGGGCGACCGGCTCGCCCTCCACCTCCACCTGGATGATCTCGCCCTTGGGAATGTCGCCCGTTCTGGCGACGGCAATCTCGGTCATGGAACGGCTGCGTCCTTCATACGGTCAGAACCAGATAGTCGGCGTCGACCTCGACCTCGAAGGTCTCGGCCTTGTAGGGGCCCTCGACCACCTGCCGGCCGCTGGTCACCTCGGAGAGGTAGGTCTTGACCTTGCAATGCGCCGGGTCGAACCAGGACTGGCCGGTGCGCAGGTCGAACTCCCAGCCGTGGTTGGGGCACATGACGATCTCGCCCTCGCGCTCGATCGACATCCGGCCGGGGCCGGACGAGGTGACCAGGCCGGTCAGATGCCCGGCGCAGAGCGGCGCGCCCTGGTGGGGACACTTGTTCAGGATGGCCAGGTAGTCGCCCTTCACGTTGAAGATGACGATGGGCCGGCCCCCGGCGGTGACGAGCTTGCGGCTGCCCGGCGGCACTTCGGAGGCCAGCGCGACGACGTATTTCGCAGGCATCGGTCAGACCCTCAGCACGCGCTTGGCGTTGGAGTTGAAGATCGCCTCCTTCAGATCTGCGGCCAGCGGGAAGGGGAAGACGTAGTGCGGGTCGTCCGAATCCCAGTGTGGATAGTCGGTGGCGAACAGCAGGCGGTCCCAGCCCACCCATTCCATCAGCGTCCTGAGGTCGGCCGGATTGTCGAAGACGTCCATCGGCTGGGTCGAGGCCCAGAAATGCCGGCGGAAGATCTCGGAGGGCGGCTCCTTCACCCGCGGCAGTTCCGAGCGCATCCGGGACCACAGCGCGTCCAGCCGGTAGAGCGCGGTCGGGATCCAGGTGAAGGCGCCCTCGACCAGGATGACCTTGAGCCGCGGGAATTCGTCGAACACGCCCTCCAGGATCAGGCTCGCCATCACGGCGGCCATGCCGGCATGGATGCTCTGGTGCTGCTGGATGTGATAGGAGGCCCAGCCCGCCCCGCCGAACACCGGCGCGCCGCCGTTGCCGCCGCCATGGATGCCGATCGGCAGGTCGAACTCCTGCGCCGCGGCGAAGACCGGCCAGTACCGCTTGCGCCCCAGCGGCTCCACCAGCCGCTGGCCCAGCGAGACCTGCGCGAAGCGGGGGTTGTTGCCGTGGCGGCGGATCTCGGCCACCGAGCTCTCGGCATCCTCCTGCATCACGCAGATCGAGGCGCGCAGCCGCGGTTCGGGCTCGGCCCAGGCTTCCAGCTGCCAGCGGTTGACGCAGGCGGCCAGCGCGGTCCCGTATTCGACGTTGCGCTGCCAGCCGCCGTTGGGCGCCAGCGGCTGCAACATGCCGATCTCGATGTTGTTGGGGTCGAGGTGCTGCTGGCGCATGAAGTCCAGATCCGACCCCGGCACCCGGCCGCTGGGCGGATAGCTGTCGCGCCGGGCGATGTTCGGCTCGATCCCGGCATAGGCGTCCAGCGCCGCGAAGGGCAGCTTGGGAAAGCCGGAATAGGTCAGGTGGAACTCGTGCCATTCCTTGTCGAGGAAGGGCAGCGCCTCGGCGGCCGAGTTCATCGTCGGGTGGATGTCGGCATCCACCAGCGCGGGCTTCGCGGGAGCGGCGGCCCTTGCCCGGGCCTGGGGCGTTTCGACGGTCATTGCAGTCCCCCCGGTTGCAGGGCCAGGCGTCCATAGGTGGCGGCGGGGTTGGCGCCGGCGATGCGGGCGGCAAGCTCGGGCCCGATCCCCTCGGGCACCGCCGCCGTCCCCTCGAACTGCCAGTGCGGATAGTCGGTCGAGAACAGCAGGATCTCGTCCGCCGCGATCATCTCGACGATGCGGGCGACATGCGCGGCCGAGGGCGCGTCGAAGGGCTGGGTGGTGAAGCGGACGTGCCGCTTGATCAGCGTCGAGGGCGCTTCGGTCACCCAGGGCACCTCGCGGCGCAGCGCCATCCACTTGTTGTCGGTGTCGGCCAGGAAGGCGGGCAGCCAGGTGACGCCGCTTTCCAGCATGACCACGCGCAGGTCGGGGAACTCCTGGAACACGCCCTCGTGCACCAGGCTCAGCAGCTGGCCCTGCACCATGCCCGATTGCAGGAACAGCTCCTCGGCATAGGTCGAGTGCCAGCCGACATAGCTTTGCGGAAAGCGCCCGTTGCCGCCGGGGTGGATCGCCACCGGCAGGCCGTGCTTCACCGCGGCGCGGTAGATCGGCCAGAACTGCCGGCGGCCGAAGGGCACGTCGCCGGCGATGGGGAACAGGATCTGCACGAAGCGGCTGTCGCCGGCGCGGGCCTCGATCTCCTCCACCGCCATGTCGGGCTCCTGGATCGGCACCGAGATGGCGCCGCGCAGCCGGTCGTCGCGGTCGAGCCAGCACTCGGCCAGCCAGCCGTTCACCGCATGGCAGATCGCCCGGCCGAAATAGCTGTTCGGATGCACCGCCCCGCCGTGGACCGGATTGAGAATGGCGATGTCGATCCCGAAGGGCTCCAGCAGCTCGGCCGCCAGCCGCGCGGGGTCGGGGGCCGCGCGGCCGGTCTCGGGCCGCCAGTCGGCCCGGGCGGTGGTGGGCAGGCTGGGGCGATAGGCGACGAGATCGAGGTTCCTGACCCCGCGGGTGGTCACATGGTCGCGCCAGTAGGCGTCGAGCCAGGGCAGCAGGTCGGGCAGTTCGGGAATGGCCGGATGCACGTCGCAGTCGATCTTCATGTCTCGCCTCACTTTCCTGCCACTGCTTCGGCCGCGGCCGGTCTTGCCGTGCCCGAGAAGGTCGAGCGCACGGTGCGGATATCGGGGTCCACCAGCATGTGGATGACCGCCGGGACCCCGGCCGTCAGGGCCGCGTCCAGCGCCGGGGCGAAGTCCGAGGTTTCCCGCACCGTGAAGCCCGCGCCGCCATAGGCCCGCGCCAGGGCCGCGAAGTCGGGGTTGCGCAGCGCGGTTCCGCTGGGCCGGCCGGGATAGCGGTTCTCCTGGTGCATCCGGATGGTGCCCAGCATCCCGTTGTCGATGACGATCACCACCGGATCGAGCCCGTACTGCATCGCGGTGGCCAGTTCCTGCCCGTTCATCTGGAAACAGCCGTCGCCGGCGAAGGCCACCACGTCGCGGTCGGGGAAGGCCAGCTTGGCGGCGATGGCGGCGGGAACGCCGTAGCCCATGGCCCCGCAGATCGGCGCCAGCTGGCTGGGATAGCTGCGATAGAGGTAATGCCGCTGCGGCCAGCCGGTATAGTTGCCCGCGCCATGGGTGAGGATCGCCTCCGGCCCCAGGCGTTCGCGCAGCGTCCGCATCACCGCGTCGAAGTCGATGCGCCCCGGCAGCGCCGGCACCGCCAGCGCCGCCTCGAAGGCCCGCCGCCCCTCGCGCGCCCAGGGCGAGGCGGGGCGGGCCGGGGGGGGATGCCGCCGCGGTGGCCGACATCCGGCGGCTGGCCGAGGGCTGGGGCCTGCCCGTCGCCGCCGGGCTGCGCTGCCAGGACAGGTTCGACAACAGCCATCCGCTCTACGTGGGCGAACTCGGCACCGGCCAGGTGCCCTATCTCCAGCAGATGGTGCGCGAGGCCGATCTGCTGCTGGTGGTGGGCGAGCGGCTGGGCGAGATGACGACGCTGGGCTACAGCCTGATCGAGGTGCCGTCGCCGCGGCAGAAGCTGATCCACGTCTTCCCCGATCCCGCGGAACTGGGCCGGGTCTATCTGCCCGATCTGGCGATCGCGGCCTCGGTGCCCTCCTTCGCGGCGCTG
>JBBCJM010000005.1:0-12668 GCA_037190175.1 Paracoccaceae bacterium
AACATCGGCCGGCCCCGGGGTTCCGGCCGGAGCCGGCGCCACCGGCGGCCCGACCGGGGCCGGCAGCGGCCCGGCCGGCGCCGGGGCCACCGGGGCCGGGGGCGGCTCGGGCGCGGTGGCGGCCAGCGGCTCGGCCGGGGCGGACGGCGCAGTCTCGGCCGCCGGGGCCTCGGCAGGGGGCGGCTCGGCGGCGGGCAGGGCCTCGGCCACCGGGCTTTCGGCGGGCGGCGCGGGCTCTGCCGGCGGTGCCTGCACCGGACGGGCCACCACCGGACCCGGCCCGGGATCGGGGCGGAACTCCTGCGGCGGGGGCGCCAGCAGCGACAGGGCCGCGAGCCCCGCCGCCCCGGCCACCGCCCCCAGACCGATGCCCTTCAGAACCGCCTGCACCTTCCGCACCTCCGGCCCCAGCGGCCGCGCCCTTGACGCCCCCGCGCCGCTGGGCGCATCTATAGCGCGACGCCGGCCGGGGATCACCCCCCGTTGTGTAGCTCTGGGCAGGACTCCGCTAGATGTTGCTCCTCATCGACAACTACGACAGCTTCACCTGGAATCTGGTCCATTATCTGGGCGAGCTGGGGGCCGAGGTGAAGGTCGTGCGCAACGATGCGCTGGACGTGCAGGCCGCCATGGGGCTGCGGCCGGAGGGGATCGTGCTCTCCCCCGGCCCCTGCACCCCGAACGAGGCCGGGATCTGCTTGGCCCTGACGCTGGCCGCGGCCGAGGCGGGGGTGCCGCTCCTGGGCGTGTGCCTGGGCCACCAGACCATCGGCCAGGCCTTCGGCGGGCAGGTGGTGCGCTGCCGCGAGATCGTGCACGGCAAGATGGGCACCATCCACCACGAGGGCAAAGGGGTGTTCGCGGGCCTGCCCTCGCCCTTCCAGGCCACCCGCTATCACTCGCTGATCGTGGACCGCGAGAGCCTGCCCGCCAGCCTGGAGGTGACGGCGCAGCTGGAGGACGGCACCATCATGGGCCTGCGCCACCGCGACCGCCCGGTGGAGGGGGTGCAGTTCCACCCCGAATCCATCGCCAGCCAGCACGGCCACCAGTTGCTGAAGAACTTCCTGTCGCTCGCCCGGGTTCCCGCATGAGCGGGCTGAAGCCGCTGATCGGCCTGGCCGCCGAACGTCCGCTGACCCGGGCCGAGGCCGAACAGGCCTTCGAGGCGCTGTTCGAGGGCGAGGCGACGCCGGCGCAGATGGGCGGCTTCCTGATGGCCTTGCGCACGCGGGGCGAGACGGTGGACGAGATCGCCGCCGCCGCCGCGGTGATGCGGGCCAAATGCGTGAAGGTGCGCGCGCCGGCGGGCGCCATCGACATCGTGGGCACCGGGGGCGACGGCAAGGGCACGCTGAACATCTCCACCGCCGCGGCGCTGGTGGTGGCGGGCGCGGGGGTGCCGGTGGCCAAGCACGGCAACCGCAACCTCAGCTCGAAATCCGGCGCGGCGGATGCGCTGACCGAACTCGGGATCAACGTGATGAGCGGGGCCGAGGTGGTGGAACGCTGCCTGGCCGAGGCCGGGATCGGCTTCATGATGGCGCCGATGCACCATCCGGCCATGCGCCACGTGGGGCCGGTGCGGGTGGAGCTGGGGACAAGAACGCTCTTCAACGTGCTGGGACCGCTGACCAATCCCGCCTCGGTGCGGCGGCAGCTGACCGGCACCTTCTCGCCCCGGCTGGTCCGGCCGATGGCCGAGGTGCTGGCGGCGCTGGGGTCCGAAGCCGCCTGGATCGTGCATGGCTCGGACGGGACGGACGAGATCTCCATCGCCGGCGAGACCGCGGTGGCGGAGCTGAAGGGCGGGAAGGTGCGCGAGTTCAACCTGCACCCCGAGGCCGCCGGCCTGCCCCTGCATCCCTTCGCGGCGATCCTGGGCGGCACGCCGGCCGAGAACGCCGCCGCGCTGCGGGCGCTGCTGGAAGGCGCCAGGGGCGCCTATCGCGACGCGGTGCTGCTGAACGCCGCCGCCGCGCTGGTGGTGGCGGGCCGCGCCGGCGACCTGCCGGAGGGCGTGGGGCTGGCGGCCGAGAGCATCGACAGCGGCGCGGCGAAAGGGCGGCTCCAGCGGCTGGTGGCGATCACCGCGCCCCGCCCGTGATCCTGCCCGAGCCCCCTGCCGCCTGGCTCCCCTCCGGCGCCTTCGACGGCCCGGCCTGGCCCGCGGTCCGCGAACGGCTGGCGGCCGAGACCCGCCCCTGCGCGCCGCCCGCCGGCCAGGTGTTCCGCGCGCTGGACCTCACGCCCCCCGATGCGGTCCGCGCGGTGATCCTGGGGCAGGACCCCTACCCCACCCCGGGGCGCGCCACCGGCCTCGCCTTCGCCTTTCCCCCCGGAATGCCGCCGCGGGATTCGCTGAAGAACATCCTGAAGGAATTGCAGGCCGACACCGGGATCGCCCGGACGGACGGCGACCTGACCGGCTGGGCAAGGCAAGGGGTGCTGCTGCTGAACCCGATCCTCACCGTACCGCTGGGCCAGCCCAACGGCCACAAGGGCTGGGGGTGGGAGGCGATCACCGCCCGGCTCCTGGCCCATGTCGCCGCCCGGCCGGTGGCCTTCCTGCTCTGGGGCGCACCGGCGCAGCGGATGGCGGCCCCCCTGACCGACCCCGCCCGCCACCTGGTCCTCGCCGCGCCCCACCCCTCGCCGCTCTCGGCCCGGCGCGGCTTCTTCGGCCACCGCCCCTTCAGCCGCACCAACGACTGGCTGGCGGCCCGCGGCCTGCCGCCGATCGACTGGGCTGCCTGAACTGCGGGCGCCCCGCCCGGCCCCCGGGGGCTTCGCGCCCCCGGACCCCCGCGGAGTATTTGAACCCAGGTGAAGAACAATTTGAATCAAATGCCCCTTCTGCTGTCCGTAAATATCCCAGGGGGGTCCGGGGGTGTTAAACCCCCGGCGTGTGGGGCCGGCCGCAGGACCTGCATCCGGCAGGAAGACTTTCCTTCGCCCCCCTCGCGCGCTAGGGATTGGGCGAGAAGGAGCCTGCCATGACCACCATCCTCGACCGCATCAAGGCCTACAAGCTGGAGGAGGTGGCCGCGGCCAAGGCGGCCCGGCCGCTGGCGGAGATCGAGGCGCTGGCCGCCCAGGCCCCCGCCCCGCGCGGCTTCGCCCGGGCGCTGTCGCAGGCGGCGACCACCGGCTATGGCCTCATCGCCGAGATCAAGAAGGCCAGCCCCTCCTAGGGCCGGATCCGCGAGGATTTCGACCCCGTGGCGCTGGCCCGAGCCTATGAGGCCGGCGGCGCGGCCTGCATTTCCGTGCTGACCGACGCGCCCTCGTTCCAGGGCGCGCCGGAGTTCCTGACCCAGGCCCATGCCGCCACCCACCTGCCCTGCCTGCGCAAGGATTTCCTCTACGACCCCTGGCAGGTGGCCGAGGCGCGCGCGCTGCACGCCGACGCGGTGCTGATCATCATGGCCTCGGTCAGCGACGCCCAGGCGGCGGAGCTGGAGGCCGCGGCGGTCCAGCACCGGATGGACGTGCTGGTCGAGGTGCACGACCAGGCCGAGCTGGAACGCGCCTGCCACCTGCAGTCGAAGCTGATCGGCATCAACAACCGCAACCTGCATACCTTCCAGGTCGACCTCGCCACCACCCGCGACCTCGCCCGCCGGGTGCCGGAGGACCGGCTGATCGTCTCGGAAAGCGGGCTTTCCACCCCCGACGACCTGGCCGACCTCGCCCGCTACGGCGCGCGCTGCTTCCTGATCGGCGAGGCGCTGATGCGCCAGCCGGACGTGGCCGCCGCCACCCGCGCCATCCTGGCCCGGCCGCTGACGCAGCAGGAGGGCGCCTGATGCTCACCCATTTCGACGAGGCCGGCCGGGCGCGGATGGTGGACGTGGGCGACAAGCCCGCCACCCGGCGGCAGGCGGTGGCCTCGGGCCGCGTCCGCATGTCGCCCGAGACACTGGCGCTGGTGGCCGAGGGGCGGGCCGAGAAGGGCGATGTGCTGGGCGTAGCCCGGCTGGCCGGCATCATGGCGGCCAAGCGCACCGCGGATCTGATCCCGCTCTGCCATCCGCTGCCGCTCAGCCGGGTGGCGCTGGACCTGACCCCCGACCCCGCCCTGCCCGGGGTGCAAGTGACCGCCACCGTCGCCACCACCGGCCAGACCGGGGTGGAGATGGAGGCGCTGACTGCGGTATCTGTCGCCTGCCTGACCGTCTACGACATGGTGAAGGCGGTGGAGAAGGGCATGGTGATCGAGGACGTCCGCCTGATCCGCAAGGAGGGCGGCAAGTCCGGCCTCTGGGTCGCGCCATGATCCCGGTGGCCGAGGCGCAGGCGCGGGTGCTGGCTTTGGCCCCGGCGCCGCAGGTCGAGCTTGTCCCCCTGCGCCGGGCCGCGGGCCGCTGGCTGGCCCGGCCGCTCGTGGCCCGCGGCCAGCAGCCCCCCTTCGACGCCTCGGCGATGGACGGCTATGCCCTGCCCGAGGCGCCGGTGGCCGGTGCCCGCTACGCTGTGGTGGGCGAGGCGGTGGCGGGGCGCGGCCATCCCGGCCGGCTCGGCCCCGGCGAGGCGGTGCGCATCTTCACCGGCGCGCCGGTGCCGGATGGCACCGCGGCGGTGCTGATCCAGGAGGATGCGCTTCGCGAGGGCGAGACCGTGACGGTGGCCGAGGGCCACGACGCCGGCACCAACATCCGCCGCCGCGGGCAGGACATCGGCGCGGGCTTCACCCTGCAACCCCGCCGCCTGCGCCCCGCCGACCTTGCGCTGATTGCCGCGATGGATCTGGCGGAAGTGCCGGTGGCCCGCCGCCCGGTGGTCGCCCTGATCGCCACCGGCGACGAGTTGACCCTGCCGGGCGAGGCGCGGGGGCCGGACCAGATCCCGGCCTCCAACACCTTCGCGCTGGCCGCCATGGCCGAGGCCGAGGGCGCCGAGGTGCGGATGCTGCCCATCGCCCGCGACACGCCCGAGGCGCTGGAGGCGGTGCTGGCGCTGGCGGCGGGCGCCGACCTGGTGGTGACCACCGGCGGCGCCTCGGTGGGCGACCACGACCTGGTGGCGCCGGTCGCGGCCCGGCTGGGGATGGACCTGAGCTTCCACAAGGTGGCGCTGCGGCCGGGCAAGCCGCTGCTGGCCGGGCGGATGGGCAATGCGGCGCTGATCGGATTGCCGGGAAACCCTGTATCCTCAATCGTCTGCGGGCATCTCTTCATGTTGCCGCTGATCCGGGCGATGCAGGGCGATCCGGCGCCCTTGCCCCGCCCCCGCCGCGCCCCGGTCGCGGTGGGCCTGCCGCCCAACGGGCCGCGGGCGCATTACATGCGGGCGATGCTGGCCGAGGACGGGGCGGTCGACCCCGCGCCGCGGCAGGATTCCGCGCTGGTCTCGGTGCTGGCCGAGGCGGCGGCGCTCTTGATCCGCCCGGCCGGTCAGGGGGCGCTCAAGGCCGGGGATATGGTGGATTACCTGCCGCTCTGACACAAGTGCTTGACACAAAGCGGGAACACGGGCAGAACATGGGGTGAACCACTCGCCCCCGCCTGTTCGAGGACGCGCCGCGATGCTGACCCGCAAGCAACTGGAACTCCTGGATTTCATCCGCCAGCGCATGGACCGCGACGGGGTGCCCCCCTCCTTCGACGAGATGAAGGACGCGCTGGACCTGCGCTCGAAATCCGGCATCCACCGGCTGATCACGGCCTTGGAGGAACGCGGCTTCATCCGCCGCCTCGCCCACCGTGCGCGGGCCATCGAGATCGTGAAGCTGCCCGAGGCGATGGAACGGCCGGGCTTCAGCCCCCGGGTGGTGGCCGACAACCCCGCGCCGCCGCCCCGCCCGGCCGCGGCGCGCGAGGTGGAACCCGTCCATGCGCTGGAACTGCCCGTGATGGGCCGGATCGCCGCCGGCGTGCCGATCGAGGCGATATCGGAGGTCTCGCACCATGTGGCGGTGCCGGGCTCGATGCTCTCTGGCCGCGGGCACCATTATGCGCTGGAGGTCCGCGGCGACTCGATGGTCGAGGCCGGGATCAACGACGGCGACGTGGTGGTGATCCGCGAACAGTCCACCGCCGAGAATGGCGACATCGTGGTGGCGCTGGTCGACGACCAGGAGGCGACCCTGAAACGCTTCCGCCGCCGCGGCAACATGATCGCGCTGGAGGCCGCCAATCCGGCCTATGAAACCCGGATGCTGCCCGACCACCGGGTGCGGGTGCAGGGCCGACTGGTGGGGCTGATCCGCACCTATTGAACCCGGGCGAAGAGCCCCTCCACCGGCAGGGGCTCGGGGAAGGCCGGGCCGGAGGTCCAGCGTCTGTGCCGGTCCTGCGTGGCCTGCGCGATCAGGCCCGCGGGCGTCGCCCGCAGCGCCAGCGGGCCGGTGGCCTCCAGCACCGCAAGGTCGATCAGCAGGCAGCCGGGCGGCGCCGCGCGCGCCCGGGCGGCCAGCACCACCAGCCCGCCGGCCGCGCAGGCTTCGGGCAAGGCGGCCAAAGCGCCTTCGCCCGACAGCGCCACCCCCGGCCGGCCTGCGATCACGAAGCGCCGGGCCTCCCGCGGGCCGTCGAAGCCCGGCCGTTTCGCCGCCTCTCCCTGCGTGGCGAGGTCGCCGTCGTTCTCCAGCCAGCTGCGCGCCGCGAAGCCGCCGCCGCGGGCGGCCGAGAGCGCCCTGCCCTCCGGCCCCATCAGGCCGAGCAGCCTGCCGTCGCGCGAGATCATCAGGTCGGGCCGGCTGCCGGTCGGCCATAGCGCCACCGCCGCCAGCACGGCCAGAAGCCCCGCCCACCGCGCCCGGCCGGGCCAGATCGCCAGCCACAGCGCCCCCAGCGTCAGCACCGGCAGCACCCAGCCGGGCGGCTGCGGGATCGGCCGCACCGCCCCCTCCCACCCCGCCACCAGCGCGGCGATGTGCAGGATCCACCACGAGCCCAGCCCCAGCGCCCAGAGCGCCGGCGCGGCGAGGCCGAAGGGCGCCAGCAGCGCGGCGAGCGCCCCGGCCGGCATCACCACCGCGCCCATCGCCCAGACCGTCAGCAGGTTGGCGATCAGGCCGAAGTCGGTGAAGCGGTTGAAGCTCACCGCCACATAGGGCGCGGTCGCGAGCCCCGCCACCACGGAGCTGAGCACCAGGGTGAAGACCGGCAGGGCGATCCGCGGCAGCCGGCGCCGCCAGACCCGCGCCTCGACCCCGCGGAAGGCGGCGATCAGCGCCACGGTGGCGGCGAAGGACATCTGGAACCCGGCCTCCATCAGGCTCTCGGGCTTCCACAGCAGGAGCACGAGGCCCGCGATGGCCACCGAGCGAAGGGTCAGCGCGCGGCGGTCGGTCAGCACCGCGACCAGCATCACCAGCACCATGACGAAGGCGCGTTCGGTCGCCACATTGGCCCCGGAGAGCGCCAGGTAGAAGCCCGCCACCCCGATCGAGACCAGGGCCGCGATCTTCTTGCCGCTGACCCGCAGCGCGACCGCGGGCACCAGCGCCAGCCCGGCGCGGATCAGCACGAAGACGAAGCCTACCAGGAAGGCCATGTTCATGCCGGAAATGGCCAGCAGATGCGTCAGGCTCGAATCGCGCAAGGCAATGGTCGCCTCGCGGCTGAGGCCGGAACGGTCGCCTGTCATCGCGCCGGCGGCGAAGGCGCCGGGATCGCCGGGGATCGCGGCGCGGATGCCGGCCGACAGCGCCATCCGGGCGCGGGCGACGGCCAGAGCGGCGCCCTGCGGCCCCTCGACCAGCAGCACGGGGGTGCGGGTATAGCCCACGCCGCCCAGCCCGTCGAACCAGGCCATGCGGCGGAAGTCGAAGCCCCCGGGCTCCGCCGGCCCCTCCGGCGCAGCGAGCCGCGCGGTCAGCATCAGGGTGGAGCCGGGCTCGGGCAGCGCCGGATGGCCGTCGCCCTGCAGCGAGACGCGGACGCGATGAGGCGTCTGCGGCGGCGGGATGCCCGAGAGGATCACCCGGTCCAGCGTGATGCGCAGCGCGTCGGACTGCGAGCGGTCGATCTCCACCAGCCTGCCCTGCACCGGGCCGGCATAGGGCGCGGCCAGCATGGGCGCGGCCACCACCTGCGCGCGCAGGCCCGCGGCCAGCACCCCGGCGGCGAGGCAGGCCCCTGCCCCGGCGACGAGCCCGGCGCCTTCCGGCCAGCGCAGCCGCACCCCGGCCAGCAGGACGAAAGCGGCCGCCAGGACGCCATAGGCCGGCCCCGAAGGCTCCCACGGCAGCGCGAACCAGAGCCAGACGCCGAGGCCCACGAAGACCGGCGCCAGCAGGAAGCGCGTGGCCGGCGGCACCGCGGGCCAGGCCAGGGCCGGCCGGGCCACCCCGATGCGAACCAGCGCCACCACCTTGCCACCCGCCCCGCGACTGCCTAAACCCGGGCCCGAACATGCCCCGCGCATGGTTTCCGAAAGGTTAATCCGCTTGGCCCAGCCCGTCGTCACCCGCTTTGCCCCCTCGCCCACCGGCGACCTGCACATCGGCGGAGGGCGCACCGCGCTTTTCAACTGGCTCTATGCCCGGGGCCGGGGGGGCAGGTTCCTGCTGCGGATCGAGGACACCGACCGCGAACGCTCCACCCCCGCGGCGACCGAGGCGATCCTGAAGGGGCTGACCTGGCTGGGGCTCGACTGGGACGGCGCGCCGGTCAGCCAGTTCGCGCGCAAGGACCGCCACGCCGAGGTGGCGCAGGAGATGCTGGCCCGCGGCACCGCCTATCGCTGCTTCTCCGCGCCCGAGCAGATCGAGGCCTTCCGCACGGCCGAGAAGGAGGCCGGCCGCTATCCGGTCTTCCTCAGCCCCTGGCGCGACGCCGATCCGGCCACCTGGCCCGACGCGCCCTATGCCATCCGCATGAAGGCGCCGCGGACGGGCGAGACGGTGATCGAGGACCGGGTTCAGGGAAAGGTCACGATCCGCAACGATACTCTGGACGACATGATCGTGCTGCGCTCGGACGGAACCCCGACCTACATGCTCGCCGTGGTGGTGGACGACCACGACATGGGCGTGACCCATGTGATCCGCGGCGACGACCACCTGAACAATGCCGCGCGCCAGCAGATGGTCTATGACGCCATGGGCTGGCAGGTGCCGGTCTGGGCGCATATCCCGCTGATCCACGGGCCCGACGGCAAGAAGCTGTCCAAGCGCCACGGCGCCACGGCGGTGGGCGAGTACCAGGCCATGGGCTATCCCGCCGCCGGGATGCGCAACTACCTCGCCCGGCTGGGCTGGAGCCATGGCGACGACGAGGTGTTCACCGACGCCCAGGCGCAGGAATGGTTCGACCTGTCAGGCATCGGCCGGGCCCCGGCGCGGCTGGACTTCAAGAAGCTGGAACACGTCTGCGGCCAGCACATCGCCATGGCCGACGATGCTGCGCTGCTGCAAGAGCTGGAGGGATACATTGCCGCAGCCGGCCGCCCGGGGCTGACCCCGGGGCAGCGCGAGTTGCTGCTGCGCGCCCTGCCGGGGCTGAAGCAGCGCGCGAAGATCTTCCCGGAACTCCTTGACAAGGCTGCGTTTGCGCTAACCGCGCGGCCGCTGCCCATGGAGCCGCAGGCGGCGGCCGCGCTGGACACGGTATCCCGTGGCATACTGAAAACCTTGACGCCGCGGCTGCAAAATGTTGTCTGGACGAAAGACTCGCTCGAGCCCATTCTGGCCGGGACCGCCGCCGATCACGGCATCGGCTTCGGCAAGCTGGCAGCCCCGCTGCGCGCCGCCCTGGCGGGACGCAGCGTGACGCCCGGCGTCACCGACATGATGCTGGCGCTGGGCCGCGACGAGACGATTGCGCGTCTGGAGGATGCCGCCGGCTGATCCGGCCGGGCGGCACCCTCCCCCGACGTGTGCGCAGGATTTGCCGGGCGGCCGTGGCGGCCGGCCCGGCCCCGGATACCGGAAGGGGACACGGATCATGGCCGATACCAGAACTGCGACGCTGACCTTCGACAACAAGTCCTACGAACTGCCGATCAAGACGCCCACGGTCGGGCCCGAGGTGGTGGACATCGGCAAGCTCTACGGCATGGCCGACATCTTCACCTACGACCCCGGCTTCACCTCGACCGCCGCCTGCGAATCGAGCATCACCTATATCGATGGCGACGAGGGCGAGCTTCTGTACCGCGGCTATCCGATCGAGCAGCTGGCCGAGCAGTCGACCCATCTGGAGGTCTGCTATCTGCTGCTCTACGGCGAACTGCCGACCAAGACCCAGCTCGAGGATTTCGTGAACCGGGTGACGCGGCACACCATGGTGCACGAGCAGATGCACTATTTCTTCCGCGGCTTCCGGCGCGACGCGCATCCGATGGCGACGATGGTCGGCGTGGTGGGGGCGATGTCGGCCTTCTACCACGACTCGACCGACATCAACGATCCCTGGCAGCGCGAGGTGGCGGCGATCCGCATGATCGCCAAGCTGCCCACCATCGCCGCCATGGCCTTCAAGTATTCGATGGGCCAGCCCTTCGTGTACCCCAAGAACTCGCTCTCCTACGCGGGCAACTTCCTGCACATGTGCTTCTCGGTTCCGGCCGAGGAATACGTGGTCAGCCCCGTGCTGGAAAAGGCGATGGACCGCATCATGCTGCTGCATGCCGACCACGAGCAGAACGCCTCGACCTCCACGGTGCGGCTGGCGGGATCGTCCGGCGCCAATCCCTTCGCCTGCATCGCGGCCGGGATCGCCTGCCTCTGGGGCCCGGCGCATGGCGGGGCGAACCAGGCCTGCCTGGAGATGCTGCGCGAGATCGGCACCGTGGACCGCATCCCGGAATTCATCGGCAAGGCCAAGGACAAGAACGATCCGTTCCGCCTGATGGGCTTCGGGCATCGGGTCTACAAGAACTTCGACCCCCGCGCGACGGTGATGAAGGAATCGGCCGACGAGGTGCTGGACCTGCTGGGCATCCAGAACAACGAGACGCTGAAGGTCGCCAAGGAGCTGGAGCGGATCGCGCTGGAGGACGAATACTTCATCGACAAGAAGCTCTACCCCAACGTCGACTTCTACTCGGGCATCATCCTGGAGGCGATGGGCTTTCCCACCTCGATGTTCACGCCGATCTTCGCGCTGAGCCGCACGGTGGGCTGGATCTCGCAGTGGAAGGAGATGATCGCCGATCCGGCGCAGAAGATCGGCCGCCCGCGCCAGCTTTACGTCGGCGCCCCGCGGCGGGACTACGTGGCGGTCTCGGCGCGCTGAGGCCGGCGCGGCGGAAGGAAATGGCCGGGGGGCGACCCCCGGCCCTTCTGTTTTCCCCCTGGTGACGGCCGTTTTGGCGTTGTGCCGGCAGGGCGCTTGCCGAATACTGGCCGGGCGGTGGCCAGCCGGCGACCCCACGACCCGCAAATCAGGACCAAGGCCGGACGGCGCCTGCGGAGGAGCATCGATGTCATTCTATCAGGGCATGACCTGCCGGAACGTCACCATCGAGGGAGACGGCGGAAACCCGATCACCGCCTATGTGGCGCGGCCCGAGCGGGAGGGGCCGGTTCCGGGGGTGGTTCTCGTCCACCACCTGCCGGGCTGGAGCGAGTTCTACATCGAGACCACCCGGCGTTTCGCGCATCACGGCTATCTGGCGATCTGCGCCAATCTCTACGAGCGGGCGGGAGAGGGACACCCGGACGACGTGGCCGCCCGGGTGCGCGCCGAGGGCGGGGTTCCCGACGCCCAGGTGATCGGCGACACCGGGGCCGCGGTCAGCTGGCTGCGGGCGCAGCCAGGGCACAACGGCAAGGTCGGCCTGTTCGGCTCCTGTTCCGGCGGCAGGCACGCCTTCCTCTACGCCTGCCGCAAGAGGGACGTGGACGCCTGCGCCGATCTCTGGGGCGGCCGGGTGGTGATGGGCGAGGAGGAGCTCAACGCCAAGACCCCCGTCGCGCCGATCGACCTGACCGCCGACCTGTCCTGCCCGCTGATCGGCATCTTCGGCAACGACGACCGCGCCCCCAGCCCCGAGCAGGTGGACCGGCACGAGGCCGAACTCAGGAAACACGGCAAGGACTACGAATTCCACCGCTACGACGGGGCCGGCCACGGCATCTGGTACTGGCACCGGCCGATCTACCGGCCGGAACAGGCGATGGACGGGTGGAGCAAGGTCCTCGGCTTCTTCGGCAGGCATCTGAAGGAATAGGAGGCACCCATGTGCACGTCCATCGTCGAGATCGTTCCCGCGGAGGGCATGGCCAAGCGCGGGGACGAGTGGTTCCCGCTGACGCAGGCGGTGGTCGCCTATGACCACGCGCGCCACGCGCCGCTGGCCGATGTGATCACGCTGGATTTCGTCAACACCGGGCTGGAGCCGGGCGCCCGCGCGGGCATCGAACTCACGCTCGAATCCGCGCGCGACCTGATGGCCGCGCTGGAACGCGCCATCGCCGCCGCGGATTTCGAGGAGGCCGAGGTGCGCGGCAAGGGCGCCGCGCAGGGTGTCCCCCGGGCGGCGTGACCGGCGGCAGGGCCGGCCCTACACGTAGTCCTGCCGCTGCAACCCGTATTTCGCCATCTTCTCGTTCAGTGTGCGCCGACGCTCTCCCGCTCTCCGGCCCGGTATATTGCCGCGAGCGTCGTGCGCGACCGCGCCAGCACGAAGTCCTCGGGGTTCGGCAGGGTGTCCGACAGAACCCAAACGAAGGGAGAGACGAGACCTGTTTGCTTCCATCGCATGTATCCATCCGG
>JBBCJM010000006.1:0-38674 GCA_037190175.1 Paracoccaceae bacterium
ACCTGCACCTGACCCCCGAGCCCCGCACGCCGGCCGAGGCCGCGCGCATCGCCGCCGTCACCGCCCCGCCGGACGATCCCGCCGCGCCGCAGCGGTTCGAGGGCATCAGCGCCGGCAAGGCCACGGTGCGGGCGCGGCCGGGGCCGGACGCCTTTTCCATCCCCTCGGCCAGCCTGGATTTCGAGGGCGAGATGCGGTTCCGGCTGGGCAACGGGCTCTTCCGCCGGCTCTGGGTCTCGGCGCCCGCCTCCACCATCGCCTCGGACGGGCTGGGGCCGCTTTACAACGCCCGCGGCTGCCAGAACTGCCACCTGCGCGACGGCCGCGGCCACCCGCCCGAGGGGCCCGAGGACAACGCGGTCTCGCTGCTGATCCGCCTGTCGGTGCCCGACCCCGCGGTCTCCGATCTGGAGGGCTATCTCGCCGCCCGGCCCGATCCGGTCTATGGCGAGCAGTTGCAGGACTTCGCCATCCAGGGCCAGAAGGCCGAGGGGCGGATCGCGGTCACCTGGACCGAGATCGAGGTGCCGCTGGCCGGGGGCGAGAGCGCGGTCCTGCGCCGGCCCGCATGGCGGATCGAGGATCCGGGCTTCGGCCCCCTGCCGCCCGACCTGATGATCTCGCCCCGGGTGGCGCCGCAGATGATCGGGCTGGGGCTGCTGGAGGCGATCCCGGTCGAGGACATCCTGGCCTTGGCCGACCCCGACGACGCGGACGGCGACGGGATCTCGGGCCGGCCCAACGTGGTGCAGTCGGTGGAGTTCGGGGCGCCGATGCTGGGCCGCTTCGGCTGGAAGGCCGGGGTGCCCACGGTGCGCCAGCAGTCGGCCGCGGCCTTCGCCGGCGACATGGGGCTGTCCTCCCACCTGTTCCCCGCGCCCTGGGGCGACTGCACGGTCGCGCAGGCCGACTGCCGCGCCGCCCGTCACGGCGACGATGCCGAGCACGACGGGGTGGAGATCGGCTACGAGGCGCTGGATCTGGTGGTGCATTATTCGCGCAACCTGGGCGTGCCCGCCCGGCGCGACGTGGACGACCCGCAGGTGCTGCACGGCCGCACCCTGTTCCACGCCGCAGGCTGCGCCGCCTGCCACCGGCCGGCCTTCGTCACCCACCGCCTGCCCGACCGGCCGGAGCATTCGTTCCAGCTGATCTGGCCCTATACCGACCTCTTGCTGCACGACATGGGCGAGGGGCTGGCCGACCACCGGCCCGAGGCGCAGGCGACGGGCACCGAATGGCGCACCCCGCCGCTGTGGGGGATCGGGCTGACCGAGACGGTCAGCGGCCACAGCACCTTCCTGCACGACGGGCGGGCGCGCAGCCTGCTGGAGGCTGTGCTGTGGCACGGGGGCGAGGCCCAATCCGCGCGCGACACGGTGGTGGGGATGGAGCCCGCCGACCGCGCCGCGCTGGTCCGGTTCCTGGAGAGCCTCTGATGCGCGCGCTCCTGGCCCTCGCGCAGATGGCCGGGCCGGCGCTGGCGGATGTGGACACGATGCTGGACGAGGCGATCCTGCCCGGGCAGGCCACCTTCGCCGAGGCCGCGGCGATGCTGGCCGCGGCGGCGGACGACGACTGCACCCCGCCCTCGGTGAAGCCCGCCTGGCAGGCGGCGGCCGACGCCTGGGTGCGGGTGGCGCATCTGCGGCTGGGGCCGGGCGAGGCCGCGGCGCTGACCATCGCCTTCTGGCCCGACGAGCGCGGGGCGGGCCGGCGCACCCTGGCGCGGATGATCGCGGACGCCGACCCGATGGGGGCCGACCCGGCGAAGGTGGCGCAGATCTCGGCCGCAGCCCGCGGGCTGACCGGGCTGGAGCTGATGCTCCACGACCCCGATTTCGCCTATGCGCCCGGCAGCTACGCCTGCGCGCTGGTCGCCGCGCTGGCCGCCGACCTGGCGGCGCAGGCCGAGGCGTTGCGCGACGGCTGGCACGCCTTCGCCCCCGCCCTGCGCACCGCCGGCAGCCCCGAGAACGCCGAGTTCCTGTCCGAGGCCGAGGCGGCCCGCGCGCTCTTCACCCAGTTGGACGCCGCGCTGGCCTTTTCCATCGAGCAACGGCTGGCCCGGCCGCTGGGCACCTTCGACCGGCCCCGGCCGCTGCGCGCCGAGAACTGGCGTTCCCGCCGCAGCCTGCGCAACGTCATGCTGTCGCTGGAGGCCGCGGTGGCGGGGGCCGAGGCGCTGGCCGGCATCCCCCTGCCCCGCACCGGGGCCGCCGCCGGAGCCGCGCGGGCCACCGCCGCCCGGATCGCCGACCCCGGGTTCCAGGACGTGACCGACCCGCAGGCCCGGCTGCGGCTGGAGGTGTTGCAGCAGCGGCTGGCCGAGGTGCGCGCCGCGATGGCGGCGGAACTGGGCGCGGCGCTGGGGGTCACCGCCGGCTTCAACGCGCTGGACGGGGACTGAGGATGACCACCCGCCGCGCCTTCCTTGCCACGTTGGCCGCCGCCGCCGCGCCGCGGCTCGGCTGGGCCGATGCCGGCAGCCCCGCCTGGCTCGCCTGCGCGCAGGAGCCGGACGGGGGCTTCGCGCTCTTCGGCCTGTCGCCCGCCGGCGAGGACCTGTTCCGCCTGGCCCTGCCCGCCCGCGGCCATGCCGGCGCGGCGCATCCCGAGCGGCCCGAGGCGGTGGTCTTCGCGCGCCGGCCGGGCACCTATGCGCTGGTGCTGTCCTGCGTCAGCGGGGCGCTGGTGCATCGCCTGACCCCGCCCGAGGGGCTGCAACTGAACGGCCACGGCGCCTTCCTGCCGGGCGGCGAGGTGCTGGCGACGGTGGAGCAGGTGGCGGATACCAGCGAGGGGCGGCTGGGCCTGTGGGACGCGACCGCCGGCTACCGCCGGATCGGCAGCATCCCCACCGGCGGGATCGGCCCGCACGAGGTGCTGTCCCTGGGCGGCGGGGTGCTGGCGGTGGCCAATGGCGGCATCGCCACCGACCCCACCGACCGCACGCCGCTGAACCTGCCCGAGATGCGGCCGAACCTGACCTGGCTGACGCTGCAAGGTGTCGTGGAACAGGTGGAGACCGAACCCGCGCTGCGGCAGAACTCCATCCGCCATCTGGCCGCGACCCCGGACGGGAGCGTGGCCTTCGCCATGCAGTGGCAGGGGCCGGCGGAGGCGGTGGTGCCGCTGCTGGGCCTCGCGCGGCGGGGGCAGCCGGTGGTCCTGGCCACGTCCCCGCAGGCCGAACAGGCGGCGATGCAGGGTTACGCCGGCAGCGTGGCGGCCTCGGGCGCCGAGATCGCCATCTCCTCCCCCCGCGGCGGGCAGGTGCATCGATTCGATCCGCAGGGGCGATTCCTGGGCGCGACCCGGCGGGCGGATGTCTGCGGGCTGGCCCCGCTGGGGGCCGAGGGCTTCCTGCTGACCGACGGAGGGGGCGGCATTTTGTCGCTGCGCGGCGGGGCCGCACGCCCGCTGGGATTGCGGCCGCGCGCCTGGGACAACCATGTGGTGGCCCTGCCCGCGGGCTGAACCGCCTCAGCCCGCGACGCGCGGGGCCAGCAGGGTGGTGAAGTTGGCGCCGAACTGGCTGTACTTGGTCGACACCACGTCGATCAGGAACGGCACCACCCCCAGCGCGATCCCCTCCTCGAACACGTCGCGGCGGGCGGCGAGGCTGATGCGCAGCTGCACCGGGCCGCCCTCGATCTGGCGGACCACCACGTTGCCCAGCATCGGCTCCACCCCCATCGCCCCGATGGGGGTGATCGCCGCGCCCACCCCGCGCGCGACCAGCTGGCGCCAGACCTCGATCGAGCTGACCTCCTGCACCAGGTTGACCTCGGCCCCGATCGCCCGCGCCGCGTCGTGGACCGCACGCCAGCTCACGCTCTTCTGCCCGTAGAACACCTGCCCGTAGGACAGCGCCTCGCGCAGCCCGATGGGCCCGGTTTCCGCGGAAACCAGCGGCGAGACGGCGAAGATGAACCGCTCGTCCACCAGATCGACCACCCGCAGGTCGGGCCGCAACGGGGCGCTGTAGCCCAGCACGAAATCCACCTCGCCGGTCAGCGCCTGCTCGTAGAGCTCGCCCGACCAGCCTTCGACCATCTCCAGGTCGAAACTGTCGTGCAGGTCGGCGGCGGCGACCAGCGCCTCGCTGCCCACCATGCGGGCCACCGCCGGCGGGAAACCCACGGTGAACTTGCGCGGCACCACCTTGCGGACGGGCGTGATCACCCGCTCGGCCTCCTCCACCAGGTCGAGGATCGCGCGGCCGCGGCGGTAAAGCTCCTGCCCCGCCCGGGTGGGCTCGATCCCCCGCGAATGGCGGTCCAGCAGCGCCAGCCCGAAGGCCTGCTCCATCGCCTTCACCTGCTGGCTGAGCGCGGTGGGCGCGACATGCAGCATCTCGGCCGCGCGGCTCATGGTGCCGGAATCGACCGCGGTCACGAAGTACAGAAGCTGACGCAACGTCAGGTGCATCCGGGGGCCCCCTCCACCACGCTGGGTCAGCGCCGGAGCGGCGTCTGCCTTGCCTGAAGTTTTTCTTAAGGGAGCCGGAAGAAATCTGCAATGGACGGCAACCCGCGATTGCACCTAGCGTCGACTCGACCGGCGGCTGTCCGCGGGGGAGGAGGAGCCAGGCCAGACGACAACGGCCTGAAAATATTGACGAACCAGTCAGGCCCGGATGCCGGGGGATGGACGTGTCGCGATCCGGCCGGGGGAGGGCCGGGCGCCGGTCCCGGCTTGCCTGACCTTGGTCTCAGAAAACCTGATCCCGGCCAGCGGATACCAGCGTAGCCGCGGGGTCGGGCGTCCTTGGGGGTCCCCCCGGTGACGATGACGAGTGCGGCCGGCTGGCACCCGGAACATCCGCGCGACTGCGCCTTCGACTGGTGAAAGGGAGGGAAGACGTGATGAAGGACCTCATGAAGAAGAAACGCGCTTCGGCGTCCAGGGAGGGCGGGCTGAACCGGCGCGACTTCTTCAGCGCATCGGCCGCGGCGGGCGTCAGCGCCGCCGCGATGACCGTCGCGGGCGCCCCGGCCGTGCAGGCCGGCCCCGCCGGCGGCGACATCAGCTGGGACTACGATGTGGACGTGGTGATCGCGGGCGGCGGCTGCGCCGGCCTGACCGCGGCCATCCGCGCCCGCGACCAGGGCGCCTCGGTGCTGGTGGTCGACCAGAACTTCGACCTGGGCGGCCGGATGCTGCACTCCGGCTCCTACCTGTCGCTGGGCGGCAACGACGCGATCCAGCAGCGCGACCGCGAAGGCCGGGGCGACGACGAGGGCTTCATCACCGTTCCGCCGGTGGAAGCGCCCGAGGAGATGGAAGACAGCATCGACCTGCTGTTCACCGACGTGACCGACTGGTCGGTGGTGGACGGCAAGGCGCAGTCGCCCTACCGCTACAACGAGCGCGAGAACATGCGCGCCTGGGCCGAGAACTGCCCGCCGACGCGCGAGTTCCTGATGGAGAACTACGTCCGCTTCACGCGGATCAGCGGCACCCACGGCGGCGGCGGCCTGAGCCGGGCGCGCGCGCCCTACTGCTTCCTGAAGCTGGGCGACGTGACCGACATCAAGGCCGGCACCATCACCCCCGAGGACGCGGGCGTGGCCCATCCCGAGCGCACGAGCCCCATGGCTCCGGTGCAGATGGAAGACGCCAGCAGCTTCGTGGGCCCGGGCTTCGTGCGCAACGGCGTGGCGCTGGCGCGTCCGCTGGAGTTCTCGGCCCGCGAGAAGGGCGTGCAGTTCATCCTGCATCGCGCCTTCACCGACCTCATCCGCGAACCGGGCGAGGACGGCCGGGTGATCGGCCTGACCGCGGTCTACCGGCCGCGGCTGAACCCCGAAAGCGGCGAGCGGCTGGAAAGCTTCTGGTCGGACGGCAACGTCGACGACCGCCGGCCCACGATCAACATCCGCGCCAAGGCGGTGATCCTGGCCTCGGGCGGCCATGCCGGCAACCCCGAAGTCCGCAGCATGTTCTACCCCGCGCTGCGCGACCCGGCGTTCCCGACCTCGGGCAGCGCGCTGCAGGGCCCGGGCGGCCAGGACGCCAGCGCGCTGAAGGCCGCGCTGAAGGTCGGCGCCAACATGGCCGGGATGCAGCAGAACCTGTCCTACCCGACCACCTTCCACATCGCCTCGCAGCTGGGCACGCGCGACGCCTACACGGACATGAAGCCGGGCCACCCGACCTTCGTGTTCCGCAAGTCCTCGGGCCTCGGCGTCGGCAACGCGGGCTATGAGGAGTTCATCGCCGTCAACCAGGTGGGCAAGCGCTTCTTCAACGAGGTGCGTCTGCCCAAGCGCCCGGCGGGCAACCGCTATCCGGGCGACCGCGCGGCGCCGGGCCAGGGCATGGACCACACGCCGCTCGACTGGCGGAACTGCTCGCACGAGTGGATCCGGCAGAGCTACAACTACGACCACGGGCTCGACGCCGCGGTGGCGATGAACGAGGGCTCGCGCGCGCCGCACTACTACTCGGGCCCGCTGTGGGCGATCTTCGACCAGGAGGCGGTCGACCGCACCGGGTGGGAGCTGCGCCATCCCTACGTCAGCGAGGAGAACGGGTACTTCTTCAAGGCGGACACGATCGAGGAACTGGCCGAGAAGGTCTACTTCGGCCATCCCTACTCGCGCGTGCCGCTGTCGTACCTGCCCGAGACGGTCAACACCTGGAACGGCTATGTCGACGCCGGGGCCGACCCCGAGTTCGAGCGCGAGAAGGACGCGCCGATGCACCGGATCGCGGCGCCGCCCTACTATGCGCTGTCGATCATGGTGGTCTGGCACGACAGCTACGGCGGGCTGCGCATCAACGGGCGCAACCAGGTCATCGACATGCGCGGCGCGGTGATCCCGGGCCTCTATGCCGGTGGCGAGGCTGTCGGCGGCTTCAACAAGCACGGCCTGGGCAAGGGCCACGTCCACGGCTACATCGCCGGGACCTACGCCGCCCGCGAATTGGGCTGACCGCCTGAAACAAAACGGTCCGGCGGGGACTTTCCCCGCCGGACCTTTCGTCGGCTACTGAAAGACCGCAGGGACCCGAGATGATCCACGAAGCCCCCGATCTGGCCCCGTTTCACATCGCGCTGAAGTTCGGCTCCGTAGACGCCGGCGGCGAGGCGGTGCTGCGCGCCAACCTCGAAGCCCGGCTGCTGCACGACCCCTCGCTGGTCGAGGCCATCGTCGTCGACGCCGAGGGCGAGGAAATCGCCCGCGCGGTGTTCGAGGACAACGACCACGGCTGGCACCGCACGCCGCTCTTCCGCATCAAGGTGCCGGATACCCCCGGCGTCTACGAATACGAGGGCATCCTCCAGCGCATCCTGACCGAGGAGGAGGCCGCCGAGATGCTGGCCGCGCTCGAGGCCGCCGCCGAGGACGAGGAGGTCCCCGGCCCCGAGATCATCGCGCTGCACAGCTTCACGATCGAGGTCACCGGCCATTCCACCCAGATGGTGGTCTGGGACCTGCCCGGCGCCGTCGAGGCGGGAGCGCAGGTGAAGTTCCGCGTCGGCGTGAAATGCTCCTGCGGCTGCAACACCGCCGGCTGGGGCTTCACCGTGGCCGATGCCGAGGGCAAGGTGCTGACCGAGGGCGCCGTGGGCCACGAGCCCTGGGCCGGCACCGCCGCGCTCTACCACGCCGAGGTCACCCTGCCAGCGCCGGCCGAGGAGGGCACCCATCTGCTGGTGCTGCACGCCGCCGGCCCGCAGGAGCCGGTCGCCCACAGCCCGCGCGAGACCCGCGTGCAGTTCGCCGCCACCCCGGCCGCGCAGCACGAGATCCGCGTGCAGGTCTTCGACCAGCACACCGGCAGGCCGGTGCCGCGGGCCAAGGTGGTGATCCATCCCTACCGCGCCCTGGCCGACGAGGAGGGGCGCGCGGTGATCCGGGTGCCGGCGGGCACCTACACGATCTTCGCCTCGGGCACCAAGTACTTCGCCTGGAAGGAGGTGCGCGAGGTTACCGAGGACATCGACCTGCGGGCCGAGCTGATCCACGACCGCGAACTGACCACCGAGGAAATCTGGGCATGAGCCTTTCTGCCCGACCTGCCGCTGACACAAGGACCAAGACCATGCGCCTCCTGCCGCTAGCCCTCGCCGGAGCCCTGCTCTCGGCGGCGCCCGCTGCCGCCCAGACCCCCGTCGACCCGGCGATGATGGAGGCGGGCAACACTCTCTTCAGGCAGCATTGCGCGATGTGCCACCAGGCGGACGGGCGCGCGCCGGTGACCTCGATCCCCAGCCTCGGCGGCAACGAGAACATCGCCGATGCCGAGCTGATCGTCATCGCGCTGCATCAGGGCATCGCCAACATGCCGCCCTTCGTCACGCTCAGCGATGCCGACATCGCGGCGATCGCCACCTATGTGCGCAACAGCTGGGGCAACACCTATGGCGCGGTGACCGAGGAAGAGGTCGCCGCGACCCGCGCCGAGCTCGATCCCCCGCCCGAGCCGGTGTCGATCTGGGACGGCGTCTATACCACGGAACAGGCCAATGCCGGGCGGATGCCCTATCAGGGCGCCTGCGCGCTGTGCCACGGCAGCCGGCTGAACGGCGCGCCCGACGACATGGACATGCAGTCCGGCCCGCCGCTGGCGCGCGCCAACTTCCTGCGCAACTGGAACGGCCGCTCGCTGGGCTCGCTTTACAGCCACAGCCGGCTGACCATGCCGAAGAGCAACCCGGGCTTCCTGCCGGAAGAGGACTATGCGGCGATCATCGCCTATATGCTGGCCACCTCCAACATCCCGGCCGGCGACACGCCGCTGCCCGCCGACCCGATGGAACTGGGCGCTATCATCATCCACCAGACCCAGTAGGATGCAGCGACCCGGGGGCCGCCAGGCCCCCGCCACGCCAAGGAGGCCGCGATGATGCGCCACGGACCCGCCCCCCATGCCCTGCTCGCGGCCCTGCTGGCGCTGGGCGCGCCGGCTGCCCTGGCGCAGACCGCCGCCCCCGCCGGGGAGGGCGGCGAGGCCGCGGCGGAGAACCCGATCAAGTGCACGATCTCGGGCTATGACGTGGTGCTGACCAACATCGGCGCCGAGACCCTGCCCGAGGGCACCGTGCTGGACTGGGAGGTCCGCTTCGCGCGGCTGGACGGCCAGCACATCCTGCACGCGCCGCTGCCGCCCGAGGGCATGGTCTATATGGTGGCGGCCCTGGGCGCCACCTATCTGCGCGACACCACCCCCTGCACCGGGGCCATCGCCCCCGAGCCGCCGCCCGGCTGAGGAGCCGCCCATGCTGCACAACATCGGCCTGCCCGGCCTTCTGCTGATCGCCGTCGTCGTGCTGGTCCTGTTCGGCCGCGGCCGCATCGCCAGCCTGATGGGCGAGGTCGGCGGCGGGATGAAGGCCTTCCGCCGCGGGCTGCGCGAGGACGAGAGGCCCGCCCTGCCGCCCCCGCAGGACCACGCCTGAACCTTCAGCCGAACAGCCGGTTCTCCACCGAGCGCAGATGCGCCCGCATGGCGGCCTGCGCGGCCTCGGGGTCGCGGCCGGCGATCTCGGCGGCGATGCGTTCGTGCTGGGCGAAGCTGGAATGGTCCGCCGGCGGCCGCGCCCCGCTGCGCGCCACCCGGCCCCAGGAGACCATGCGCCGCAGCGTGTTCAACTGGTCGAACAGCGCGAGCAGGGTGATCGAGCCGCTGGCCTCGGCGATCAGCCGGTGGAAATCGTTGTCCAGCGCCTCGTATTCCCGCCAGGTGGCGGCCTGCCGCGCCCGTTCCGTGCTGGCCCGCATCCGCGAGATGGCAAGCGCCGAGGCGTGCAGCGCCGCCTCGCGCGCCAGCGCCGGCTCCAGCGCGCCGCGGGCGCGCATCACGTCGGCGGGGCTGACCTGCTGCGAGAGCCGCGCCACCTCGCTCTGCGGCGCCGGGGGGGTGCCCGAGGACAGGAAGGTGCCCTTGCCGACATGGCGCCACAGCACATCCTCGCGCTCCAGCACCTCCAGCGCCCGGCGCAGTTCCGACCGCCGCAGGCCCAGTTCGGTGCAGAGCACCCGCTCCGGCGGCAGCCGGTCGCCGGGCTGCAACCCGCGGTCGGCGACGAAGGCGCGCAGCTGCGCCAGGGCCGCGCTCTGCGACACGCCGGGGCTCTCGGCCTCGGCCAGAGGGGAATCGTCGGGCATGGGAATGATCCGGGTTCGCCGCCCGATACTATATTGATCAGGATTGATTTGCGAAAGGGGATCTGCCATCCACCCCCCACCCGCTCAACAGGAGGCCCCGAGTCGATGCCCAGCTATGCGATCACCCCGCCGCCGCAGGTCGCCCTGCCCATCGAGGGCACCGACCAGCTGTTCCCCGTGCGCCGGGTGTACTGCATCGGCCGCAACTATGCCGCCCATGCGATCGAGATGGGCCACGACCCCGACCGCGAGCCGCCGTTCTTCTTCCAGAAGAACCCCGACAACCTGACCGTGGGCGACAGCTTCCCCTACCCCGGCCAGACCAAGGACGTGCACCACGAGATCGAGATGGTGGTGGCGCTGAAGTCGGGCGGCACCAATATCCCCGTGGAGCAGGCGCTGGACCATGTGTTCGGCTATGGCGTGGGGCTGGACATGACCCGGCGCGACCTTCAGGGCAAGGCCAAGGACATGGGCCGGCCGTGGGAAATCGGCAAGGCCTTCGAGAAATCCGCCCCCGTGGGCCCGCTGAAGCCGGCGGCGCAGGTGGGCCATCCGGCCGCCGGGCTCGTGCAGCTGAAGGTGAACGGCGCGGTGCGCCAGACCGGCGACCTGAACCAGATGATCTGGAAGGTGCCGGAGATGATCTCCTATCTCTCCGACTATTTCGAGCTGGCGGCCGGCGACGTGATCATGACCGGCACGCCGTCCGGCGTGGCCGCGGTGGTGCCGGGCGACGTGATGGAGGCGCATGTCGCGGGTGTGGGCGAGCTGACGGTGCGCGTCGTCTAGCCCAGCGCCGGCAGCACCCGGTCGCGCACCGTGTGCAGGTGCGCCCGCATCAGCTGCGCCGCCAGCCCGCCGTCCCGCGCGGCGATGGCGGCGCAGATCGCGTCGTGCTGGTCGAAGCTGAAATGGTCGGGCGGCGGGCGCGCGCTGTGGCGCTTCTGCCCCCAGACGGTCGAGCGGCGCACCGTGTTCAGCGTGTCGAACAGATAGAGCAGCAGCTTGTTGTGGGTCGCCCCGGCGACCGCGTGGTGCAGGTTGTTGTCGGCGGCCTCGTAGCTGCGCCAGTCGGGCGCGGCGCGACACCGCTGCGCCCAGTGCAGCAGCGCCTCCATGTCCTGCCGGGTGGCGTGATGGGCGGCCAGCCGGGCCAGTTCCGGCTCCACCGCGATGCGCGCCGTCAGCACCTGCGAGGGGCTGGCCAGTTCGCCCAGATAGGCCACGTCGGCCAGGTTCAGCACCGGGCGCGCGCCGATGAAGGTGCCGCGTCCGACATGGCGCCAGATCAGCCCGTCGGCCTCCAGCGCCGCCAGCGCCTTGCGCAGCTCGGCCCGGCCGACGCCCAGCCGCTGTGCCAGCTCCCGCTCCGCCGGCAGGCGGTCGTTGTGGTGAAAGCCGCCCTCGGCCACGAAGCGGCGCAGGCGTTCGGGCAGGGGCACGGCGGGTTCGGTCATGGGAAACCAATCGTGTTATTGGTTTATGCCGGATGCTATCGACAACCCGACGATTCGGTCTACCATCCCGTGCAGGGAGGACCGAAGCCAGGCGGCGCGGCAGGGGCGAGGAGGGCCCGGCCGCGGATCAATGCCGGCAATGGTCCGCGAATTGGTGCGCCGAGCGCGGGGCCGGAAACGGCGCCACCCGCGCCTTCGGGGCCTGCGAGGGAGGAAGACGGAATGCGGCTGGGCACGGTGGCGACCGGGGGGCGGCAGGTCTGCGTGGCGGGGCTGGCGGACGGCCGCATGGTGGATCTCACCGCCGCGGGCGGGCCCGGCAGCCTGCAGGAGCTGATCGAGGGCAGCGAGGCGGCGCTGAAGGCCGCCGGCGCGCTGGTGGCGCGCGCCGAGGCGGGCGAGCTGGTTGGGGCGATGCTGCCCGCCGGCACCCCCCTGCTGGCCCCCATCCCGCGGCCGGAGAAGAACCTGTTCTGCGTCGGCCGCAACTATGCCGAACACATCGCCGAGGGCGAGCGGGCGCAGAAGACGAAGATCGGCGTGACCGAGGTGCCGATCTTCTTCACCAAACCGCGCACCGCGGTGATCGGGCCGGGGGCGACCATCCCCTACTGGCCGAACCTCTCGACCCAGATCGACTACGAGGTCGAGCTGGCGGTGGTGATCGGCAAGCCGGGGATCAACATCCCGAAGGAACGCGCCTGGGACCACGTCTTCGGCTACACGATCATGAACGACATCTCCGCGCGCGACCTGCAGCGCCGGCACGGCGGGCAGTATTTCAAGGGCAAGGGGCTGGACGGCTCGGGCCCGCTCGGCCCCTGGATCGTCACCGCCGACGAGGTGCCGTCGCCGCAGGCCATCGGCCTGCGCACCTTCGTCAACGGCGAGAAGCGGCAGGACAGCACCACCGCGCAGATGATCTTCGACATTCCCACGCTCATCGCCTCGCTGTCCGAGGGGCTGACGCTGGAGCCGGGCGACATCCTGGCCACCGGCACGCCGTCCGGCGTGGGCTATGCCATGGACCCGCCGCAGTTCCTGAAGGACGGCGACGTGGTCGCCTGCGAGATCGACGGCATCGGCCGGCTGGAAAACCCGGTCCGCGCCGTCTGACCGACCGCGCCACGGGCCGGCAAGAGCCCGGGCGCACCACCACCCCATCGACTGATTTCCAGGGAGGAAACAGATGATTACCAGACGAACCCTGACCACCGCACTGGCCGCGATCGGCCTTGCGCTGCCGCTTGGCCTCGGCGCCGCGGCCGCGCAGGAGCTGCGCCGGATCACCTTCGTGCAGCCCAGCCCCTCGTCCATCAACTCGTTCAACGTCTTCGTAGCGATCGGCGAGGGCTATTTCGCCGAGGAAGGGCTGGACGTGACCGTCGAGGCCATCAACGGCTCGGGTCCCGTGCTGCAGGCGCTGTCCGCCGGGCAGGCGCAGTTCGGCCGCCCCGGCCCCGGCCCGGTGCTGGCCGCGCGCGGGCGCGGGGTGGACATCGTGTTCATCTACAACTTCTCGGCCCGGTCGAACTTCGGCCTGGTGGTGCCGCAGGACAGCGCGGTGCAGGCGCCGGCCGACCTCAAGGGCACCGTGGTGGGCACCGGCACCGCCGACGGCGCCGAGGTGGGCTTTGCCCGCAACGTGCTGTCGGGCTCGGGCCTGACCGAGGGCACCGACTACACCTTCCTGGCGGTGGGCGACGGCGGGCCGGCCTCGGCGGCCTTCACCAGCGGCGAGATCGCGGCCTATTCCGCCTCGACCGCCGACGCGGCGATCCTGAACCAGCGCGGCGTGCATGTGCGCGACATCACCCCCGACGAATACGGCCGCTTCTTCGGCAACGGCTTCGTCACCACCGGGGACCTGATCCGCAACGACCCGGAACTGGTCGAGAAGTTCGTGCGCGCGATCTGGCGCGGCCACGTCTTCGCGATGGACGACGCCAACCGCGAGACCGTGCTGGCCCACCTGGCCGCCGGCAACCCGCAGGAAAGCGAGGATCCGGCCTTTGCCGCCGCGCTGTTCGATGCGGTGCGTGGAAAGACCATCCCGGTCGACATGTCCAACGGCTATGGCTACCAGCCGCCCGAGGTCTGGGAGGAATGGCAGGCGGTGCAGATCGCCGGCGGCGAGCTCGAGGGCCCGCTGGACGACCTGACCGCGGCCTACAACAACGACTTCACCCTCAAGGTGAACGGGAGCAACTGATGCCTGCCGCAGCCACCGTCACCGATCTGTCCGGGAAGCGGGGTGAACCCGTCTACGTGCTGACCGGCGTCGGCAAGACCTATGCCCGCAACGCCGTCAAGGCGCTGGAGGGGGTCAACCTGACGCTGGGCAAGGGCAGCTTCTCGGCTGTCATCGGGTCGAGCGGCTGCGGCAAGTCCACATTGCTGAAGATCATGGCGGGGCTGATCCCGCCCTCCACGGGGCGGGTGGTGCTGCAGAACCGCCCCGTGACCGGCACCCGCGCCGACATCGGCATGATGTTCCAGCAGGCCACGCTGTTTCCCTGGCGCACCACGGTGGAGAACGTGGTGCTGCCCATCGAGATCCGCGAGGGCAAGGCGGCGGCGAAGAAGGCCCGCGAAAAGGCCGAGGCGCTGCTGGAGCTGGTGGGGCTCAAGGGCTTCGAGAACGTCTTTCCGAACGAGCTTTCGGGCGGCATGGCGCAGCGCGCCGCGATCTGCCGGATGCTGATCACCGAGCCGGCGGTGCTGCTGCTGGACGAGCCCTTCTCGGCGCTGGACGAATTGTCGCGCGATTTCATGAACATGGAACTGCAGCGCATCTGCATGTCGCGCGAGGCGACCGCCTTTCTCGTCACCCATTCCATCGCCGAGGCGGTGATCCTGTCGGATGTGGTCTATGTGATGAAGCCCCGCCCCGGCCGCATCGCCGAGGTGGTGCCCATCGACCTGCCGCGGCCGCGCACGCTCGACATGATCACCACGCCCCGGTTCGGCGCGCTGGTCGAGCGCATCCGCAGCCGCCTGGACAAGGAGGCCTTCCTGTGAGCAACGTCGAGCCCCTGCCCGCCCCCGCCGCCGGGGAAGATGATACCGTCTGGGTCGAGCATGTCTCCTGGATCGAGCGCATCCCGACCTGGATCCAGATGCTGTTCGTCTTCATCGTCTTCATCGCCGTGTGGGACATCATCACCCGCCTGGGCCTTGTCTCGCGCATCATCCTGCCCACCCCGTGGGAGACCTGGCGCGACATCATCTTCGTGGGCAACAACCTGATCTCGGGCGGCTACATGCTGCCCGCGCTGTGGATCACCATGCGCGAGGTGATCTACGGCTTTGCCCTGGCCATCGCCATCGGCTTCACCCTGGGGGTGATCGTGGGCGAGACCACCTTCGGCGAACGGGCGATCATGCCCTATCTGGTGGCCATCGACACCATGCCCAAGATCGCCTTCGCCCCGGTCTTCGTGGCCTGGCTGGGCTTCGGGATCGAAAGCAAGGTGGCGCTGGCGGCCTTCATCGCCACCTTCGCCATCGTGGTGGGCACCGCGGCGGGCCTGCATTCGGCCGACGCCAATGCGCGGATGCTGTTCAAGACCATGGGCGCCAGCCGCTGGCAGACGCTGTGGAAGATGAAGCTGCCCACCGGCCTGCCGCAGATCTTCACCGGGCTGAAGATCGCCTCGGTGGGCGTGATGGCCGGGGCGATCACCGGCGAGTTCCTGGGCGGAGGCAAGGGCTTCGGCGAGCTCATCCGCACCGCGGCCAGCCAGCTGAACACGCCCCGGGTCTTCGCGCTGATCCTCTATCTCTCGGTCTTCGGGCTGGCGCTCTTCGTGCTGGTGGTCTGGGTGCAGCGGCGGCTGGTGTTCTGGCACAAGGACCGCGTGACGCAGGGCTTCGACTGACATGGTTCCAGCCCAGAGGTTGCGCGACTGGACCGCCGGGGTGCTGGGGCATTTCGGCGTACCGCCCGCCGATGCGCAGGCCGTGGCCGGGCTGATGGTCGAGGCCGACCTGCTGGGCTATGACACCCACGGGCTGTTCCGGCTGCGGCAATACGTGAACCGGCTGCGCGACGGCGGCTGCAACCCGCGCGCCACCCCCCGGGTGCTGCGCCAGACCGCGGCGACCGCGCTGGTCGACGGCGACAACGGCCTGGGCCATCTGGCCGCGCGGATGGCCACGGATCTCGCCATGGCCAAGGCGCGCGAGGCCGGGATCGGCTGGGTCGGCATCCGCGGCGGCAACCATGCCGGGCCGGCCGCTTTGTACGTCCGGCCGCAGGCGGCGGCGGGGATGGTGGGGATCTGCGCCGCGGTGGGCAGCGCCAACCATGTGGCGCCCTGGGGCGGCACCGACCTCCTGCTCGGCACCAATCCCATCGCGGTGGCCGCGCCCTCGGGCGACGCGGATCCCTTCGTGCTGGACATGGCCACCACCATGGCCGCCATGGGCAAGATCAAGACCCTGATCCAGCGCGGCGAGCCGATGCCCGAGGGCTGGATGGTGGGCCGCGACGGCAAGCCCCTGACCGACCCCGCCCGGCACAAGGAGGGCTTCCTGCTGCCCATCGGCGGGCCCAAGGGCTATGGCCTGGCGCTGGCCATCGGGATGCTGGCGGGCGTGCTGAACGGCGCCGCCTTCGGCTCCGACGTGGTGGAACTGTCGGCCGATACCGACCGGCCCACCAACACCGGCCATTTCGTCGCCGCCATCGACATCGCGGCCTTCGGCGACCCCGCGGCCTTCGCCGCCCATGCCGCCCGGGTGTTCGACGAATTGCGCGCCTCCACCCCCCTGCCCGGCCATGATGGCGTGCGCATCCCGGGCGAGGGGCGCGGGGCGGCGCGGGAACGCCGGCTGCGCGAGGGGGTTGACCTTCACCCCGCGCTGCTGCGTGAACTGGGCGCCATCGCGGCCGAGACCGGAATCGCGCCGCCCTGACCTGCTCACGAGGCCCCCATCATGGCAGACACCCTGTCGGCACTGATCGCCCCCCATCCGGCCGAGGCCCCGGCCATCGGCGCCCTCGACCGGCCCTGGCTGACCTACGGGGGGTTGCGCGACCTGACCCGCGCCACCCGTGCGTCCTTGCGCGCCGCCGGCGTGGGGCCGGGCGACCGGGTGGCCATCGTGCTGCCCAACGGGCCGGAGATGGCGACCGCCTTCGTCACCATCGCGCAATCCGCCACCACCGCGCCGCTGAACCCGGCCTATCGGCTGGAGGAGTTCGACTTCTACCTGACCGACCTGCGCGCGAAGGCCATCGTGCTGCCCGAGGGGCTGGAGGGCCCGGCGCTGGAGGCGGCGAGGAACGCCGGGCTCACAATCCTGCGCCTGTCCGTCGACCCCGGCCTGCCCGCCGGCATCTTCACGCTGACCCCGCAGACCGAGACCACGGCCACCGCCGACGGCGAGCCCGGGGCGCAGGACGTGGCGCTGATCCTGCACACCTCCGGCACCACCTCGCGGCCGAAGATCGTGCCGCTGACGCAGGCCAATCTGGCAGCCTCCGCCCGCCACATCGGCGCCTCGCTGGCCCTGACGCCGCAGGACCGCTGCCTGAACGTGATGCCCTTGTTCCACATCCACGGGCTGGTGGCGGCCGTCACCTCCTCGCTGGCCGCCGGCGCTTCGGTCTGGTGCGCCCCGGGCTTCGACGCCCTGCGCTTCTTCGGCTGGCTCGATGCCGCCAAGCCCACCTGGTTCACTGCGGTGCCCACCATGCACCAGGCGATCCTCTCCCGCGCCCCGCGCAACGCCGAGTGTATCGCCCGCAACCCCTTGCGCTTCCTGCGCTCCTCCTCCGCCAGCCTGCCGGCGCAGGTGATGCTGGAACTGGCCAGAACCTTCGACGCCCCGGTGATCGAGGCCTATGGGATGACCGAGGCCACGCATCAGATGGCCTCCAACCCCCTGCCGCCGCGGTCGCAGAAGCCGGGCTCGGTGGGCGTGGCCGCGGGGCCGGAGCTGCGGATCGCGCATGAGGCCGAGGATCGGCTGCTGGATCAGGGCGTCGGCGAGGTGGTGATCTCCGGCCCCAACGTGACGCCAGGGTATGAGGCCAACCCCGACGCCAATGCCAAGAGCTTCTTCATGGCCGGGGGCCGGCGCTGGTTCCGCACCGGCGACCAGGGCAGCCTCGATGCCGAGGGCTATCTGACGCTCACCGGCCGGCTGAAGGAGATCATCAACCGCGGCGGCGAGAAGGTCAGCCCGCTGGAGGTGGACGGGGTGCTGATGGATCACCCGGCGGTGGCGCAGGTCGTCACCTTCGCCATGCCCCACGCCAAGCTGGGGGAAGAGGTCGCGGCGGCGGTGGTGCTGCGCGAGGGCGCCGAGGCCGACGAACCCGCGATCCGCCGCTTCTGCGCCGAACGGCTGGCGGACTTCAAGGTGCCCCGCCGGGTGGTGATCCTGCCCGAGATCCCCAAGGGCGCCACGGGCAAGCTGCAACGCATCGGGCTGGCGGCGAAGCTGGGCCTCGGGGCATGAGGATCTGCATCTTCGGCGCCGGGGCCATCGGCGGCTACATGGGGGCCAAGCTGGCCGCGGCCGGCGCCGAGGTCAGCCTGGTGGCCCGCGGCCCGCACCTGGCGGCGATCCGCGAGAAGGGGCTGACGCTGATCGAGGAAGGGCGCTCGCAGAGCCTGCGCGTGAATGCCACCGACGACGCGGAAAGCCTCGGCCCGCAGGACTACGTGATCCTGACGCTGAAGGCGCATTCGGTGCCGCCGGTGGTGGACCGCATCCTGCCGCTGCTGGGGCCGGAGAGCACCCTGGTCAGCGGGGTGAACGGGGTGCCCTGGTGGTACTTCCACCGCCACGGCGGGCCGTGGGAGGGCACGCGGCTGGCCTCGGTGGACCCCGGCGACCGGCAATGGAACGGCTTCGGCCCCGACCGGGTGCTGGGCTGCGTGGTCTACCCGGCCGCCGAGGTGACCGAGCCCGGCACCGTGCGGCATATCGAGGGCAACCGCTTTTCCCTGGGCGAGCCGGACGGGTCGAAGTCAGACCGCGCCGTCAGGCTGTCCGAGGCGCTGAGCGCCGCCGGGCTGAAGGCCCCCGTCCGCCCCCGCCTGCGCGACGAGATCTGGGTGAAGCTGTGGGGCAACCTGTCCTTCAACCCGATCTCGGCGCTGACCCATGCCACGCTCGACAGGCTCTGCACCGACCCCGGCACCCGCGGCGTGGCCCGCGCGATGATGGTCGAGGCGCAGGCCATCGCCGAGGCGCTGGGGGTCAGGTTCCCCATCGACGTGGACCGCCGCATCGACGGCGGCGCCGCGGTGGGGGCGCACCGCACCTCGATGCTGCAGGACCTCGACGCCGGGCGGCCGATGGAGATCGACGCGCTGGTGGGATCGGTGGCCGAACTCGGCCGGCTGACCGGAACGCCGACGCCCGCCATCGACACGGTGCTGGCGCTGGTGCGGCTGCGGGCGCGGGTCGCGGGGCTTTATCCGGGCTGAGCTTCACCGGGGAAGGCACCGATTTCTTTGAAGAAATCGGGCCGGAGCCTTCGAAGGCTCCGCGCCGGGGTTTTCGAAAACTCCGGCCTCCCCCTACCCCTTCGGCACCGTGTCCAGCTCGAACTGCAGGATCGCCGCCCCCGGCGTGCCGTCCTCCTCCTCGTCGTCCAGCCCCACCGCGGCCCGCGTGGTCTCGCCGAACCCCGCCTCGCGCAATGCCGCGGCCAGGCCCGAGCCGCCGCGGGTGAGCTCCACCGCGTCCTGCGCCAGGAAGGCCAGGTTCTCGACCGCCGTCTGCCTCCGGACGGGCGAGGCCACCACCACCACCCGGTCGCGCCCGAAGGCGGCGTCGGTGATCCGCAGCCCGCGGCGCATCCGGTTGCCGGGTTGCAGCCGCTCGGCGCGGATATGGCTGATCGACCAGTCGGAGCCGACGTAGAGGATGTTCACGTCGATGGGCCCGTCGGTGGGGTTCGCCACCTCGACATGCAGCTGGTCGTCGGGCACCAGCCGCGGGACCGAGGTGGTATCGACCGCCGTCAGGTCGGGGTTCTCCGGCGTGCGGGTCAGGAGCGCCACCTCCACCCCCGAACCTCCGCCGCTGCCCACCGCGCCGCCCATCTTGAGGAGGTTCAGCGCCTTGGCCATGTGCATCAGCGTGTCGCCCAGCACCTCGGCCAGCACCTCCGGGCTCTTGTCGGCGGTGGAGACCGAGGGGGTGCGCGTAAGGTCCTCGGCCAGGCCGGTCGAGGGCAGCACCCAGATCGCATCCGGCCGCGGGCTGTCGGGGATGACCGCCAGCCGCAGATCCGCCTCCTCCCCGGGGGCCACGAAGATCAGCCGCGGGCCGGCGACCTCCGCCAGCGTCTCCAGCGCCGCCTCCAGCACCCCGGCCGGGGCCGAGCCCGGTTCCGGCAGGGCCACGGTCAGCGAGAAGTCGAGATCGGCCGAGACCTTGCGCAGTACCACGCCCCGCGGCAGTTCCTCGGGCGGAGCGTTCTCCGCCCCCGGCAGGGCCACGGCGCGGAAGGTCTCGGTCTCCGCCACCGTCACGAAGCCCAGCGCCGCCTCGGTCGGGTCGGCGGCCGAGGCCAGCACGGCCAGCCGGGTCCCTTCGGTCAGCCCGTGCAGGCTGCCCGCGGGCACCGAGAAGGCCCCGCCCTCCACCGTGGCCGGCCATTGCGCCAGCCGCGGCGCGGGATCGCCCGAGAACACCACCCGGTCCAGGTCGCCCTCGAACAGCGGGGTGGAGCGAGCGAGGTTGCGCACCGCGTATTTCCGCAGCACCTCCTGCGCCACCTGGCCATAGGTGGCGCCAGGGTATTCGGCCAGCACCTCGAACAGCGTCCAGGTGAAGACCCCCTGTGGCATCCGCCCGGGCTTGCCCTTGGGCAGGTTCTTCTCCGGCGTCACCTCGTTGGTCTGGGCGGCGAAGAAGGCGACCAGGCTGCCGCCCTTCGTATCCACCGGCGGTTGCGGCCGCGCCCGCGGGTCGGGCAGGGCGCGGCTGGTGCTTTCGGCCTCCGCCAGCCTTTCGGCCGGGATGCCCAAGGCCTCGGGCGGCAGTTGCCGCACCCGCACCTCCTCGTCGCCCGAGGGCGCGGCGCGGGTGGCGGTGCCGGAGTGGCAGCTGTCGAACACCACCCAGACATCGACGCCCTTGGCCGTCAGCGCGTCCAGCATCGCGCCGATCTCGTCATCGACCAGCGCGTTCTCCACATGGCCGACGCTGTCGGACCAGGGGCCGATATCGACCGGCAGGAACAGCTCGTCCAGCCCGTCCAGCTCGCTCTCCGGGTCGGCCGCGGGGGCCTGCGAGCCGTGGCCGGAGAAATGGACATAGACGAAATCCCCGGGCTGCACCCGCGCGGTCAGCTCGGCGAAGGCGGTGCGGATCGCGGCCAGGGTCGGCGGCTCGGCCCCCTCCACCCCATCGGCCAGCAGCACCACATGCGCGGGGTCGAAGGGCACCGGGGCGGCGGTGGTCAGATAGGTCGCCACAAGCGCCACGTCGTTGGCCGGCCCCTTCAGCCAGTACTGCTGGTCGAGGTTCGGATAGGTGCTGGCCCCGATCAGCAGCGCATGGTTGTCACGCGCCAGCGCCGCGGTGCCCAGCAGCAGCCCCAGCGCGGTTCCGGTCAGCAGTCGCAGCATCCCCCGCCCCCCTCAGTTGGTCATCAGGGCATAGCCGGTGCCGGCGCGCCCCTTGTTCTCGACCTTCAGGGTGAAGGCCCCGGCGGCATCCGGCCGCCAGCCGCAATAGGCGATATGCGAGCGGTCGGTGTCGGAACAGACCAGCCGTCCCTGCGCGTCCAGCACGGCCAGGTTCAGGTCCACCGGCGACTTGGCCTCGACATAGACCTCGGCATATTCCCCGCCGCGGAACTCGATGCGGGCATAGGTATCGGTCTTGCCGGCGGCCAGGCTGCCGATGTTGTAGACCGGGCCGGAGGCGACTCCCTTGGTGGTCTCCACCCGCAGGTCCTCGATCAGGCCGATCAGCGCCTCGTCCTCCGCCGCCAGATCCTCGGCCGCATCCGCCATCTCGGCCCAGGTCAGCGGGGCTTCCGTGGCCGCCGCGCCGTCCTCGGGCCGGCGGTCGGCCTGCACCGGGGCCAGGCTCTTGCGCAGCCTGGCCGCCGCCAGCACCAGCACCGGGTCGCCCTGCGCCATCCCGAGGTCGTAGAGCCGGGCCGACAGCGCCGCCACCTGCACCGGCGAGGGCTCGGGCGACTGCGCGAAGGCGGGCGCGGCACAGAGGCAGAGGGTCAGGGCAAGGCGATGCATGGGCGGACCTCTTGTCGGGACTAAAGGCATCCTGCGCGACCGCCGCCCCCCTGTAAACAAAGGATCTTTCGATGACGGCCTTTGTCATGTGATCCCCCGCGGCGGCGCTGCTATGCCGCCGTCACGGTCCCGCTGACAGGAGTGCCCGATGCCCCGCCCCGCCCGATCCGCCCTCTGGAAGCCGCTGGCGTTCATGCTGGCCACCCTCGCCGCGCTGACGGTTCTCGCCGGCCAGCCCGCCCGCGCCGGGATGCTGGAGCGGGCGATGGAGGCGGTCTATGTGGTCCGTTCCGCCGATGCCGCCGACCGCTTCCTGGGCTCGGCCTTCCGCTGGGGCGAGGGCGGCGAGGTGGCGGTGACCAACGCCCATGTGGTGGGCGAGGCGGCGGAAGTGCGGCTGGTGGACCGGCAGGGCAACGCGCTGGTGGCCCCGGTGATCGCCCGCGACACCCTGCGCGACGTGGCGGTGATCGGGCTGCCGGCGGGCGGGCCTGCGGGGCTGGTGCCGGGCCCCACCCCGGAACTGGGCGCCCCGGTCTGGGCCCTGGGCGCGCCGCTGGGGCTGGACTTCACCGCCACCCGCGGCATGGTCTCGGCCGAGGCGCGGCAGGTGGAACTGGCGGTGCCGCTGCGGCTCCTCCAGCACGACGCGGCGGTCAATCCGGGCTCCTCGGGCGGGCCGCTGGTGGACGCCGAGGGACGGGTCATTGGCATGAACAGCCGCATCGCCGATGGCTCGCGCCATTACATCGGCATCGCCTATGCCATCGCCGCCCCCGACCTGACCCGCATCGTGGCCGGGCTGGTGGAGGAAACCCTGCACCCCCTGCCCAGGCTGGGCCTGCACCTGCGCCCCGTCACCCGCCAGATCGCCGCCGCGCTGGACCTGCCGGCCGAGGGCGCGCTGGTCGACCGGGTGGAACCCGGCAGCCTGGCCGACCGCGGGGGCGTCATGGCGGGCGACGTGATCCTGGCCGCCGGGGGTCATGGGCTGGCCGGCCCGGGGGACCTGGCCTTCGCGGTGGAGGTGGCGCAGCCCGAGGGCGTGCTGGCGCTGGATCTGTGGCGGGAGGGCGCGGCGGTGGAGGTGCCGCTGCCGCTGGAAACCACGGAGAGCGCGCTGACCTATCGCGAGATCGGCACGGCCTCGCGCGTGGCGCAGTACACGCTCGCCACCTTGGGGATCACCCTCGGCACCGACACCGAGGTCACCCGGGTGGCCGACGCCTCCCCCGCCGGGCTGAACGGGCTGGCCGCGGGCGACCGCATCCTTTCCGTCAACGGCCATCCCGCCACGCGCGACATGCTGGAGGCGCTGACGCTGGACACCCCCGCGCTGGTCCTGATCGCCCGGCCCGGCGCCGGCACCCGGCATCTGGTGCTCGACCCCTGGGATACCAGCGCCGGCTTCCGGCCGCAGGGCGGCGCGAATGTGCTTGACCCCTCGGTCGCGGTGTTCTGACATGCAGCCCGAAACCATGACCGAACCCGCCCCCCTTCCCCGCATCCTGATCGTCGAGGACGATGCCCAGACCCGCGCCGCCGTGGCCGGCATCGCCCGCAGTCTGGGCTGCGAGGTGGCCGAGGCCGCCACGCTGGACGAGGGCTTCGCCGCCGCCACGCCCGAGACCGCGGTGATCGTGCTGGACCGGATGCTGCCCGGCGGCGACGGGGTGGAGGCCATCGCCCGCCTGCGTGTCCGCGGCGTCCGCGCCTTGATCCTGGTGCTCTCGGCCCTCGGCCGGGCCGGGCAAAGGGTGGAGGGGCTGGAGAAAGGGGCCGACGACTACCTCGCCAAACCCTTCGAGCCCGACGAGTTGCGCGCCCGGCTGCGTGCGCTGTTGCGCCGGGCGGGGACCGAGGTGCAGGCCAACGACATCATGGCCTTCGGCGACCTGGAGATCCGCCTGCGCGCCCGCACCGTGCACATCGGGCAGGCGCACGTCCCCGTCAGCCCCCGCGAGTTCGACCTGATCACCTTCTTCGCCCGCAACGCCGGGCAGCCGGTCACCCGGATGCAGCTCCTCGAACAAGTCTGGAACCTGCATTTCGACCCCGGCACCAATGTGGTGGACGTGCATGTGGGCCGGCTGCGGCGGAAGCTGGAAGAGGTCGCCGGCCGCCCGGTGATCCTGACCGCGCGCGGCACCGGCTATATCTTCGCCCCCCTGCCGGCGGCGGAGGAGTGAGGGCGCCGCGGCCCCGGGCGACCCTGCGGCTGGCCGCGGTGGTGGCGCTGGCGGTCACGGTGCTGTCGCTGCTGGGCGCGCTGGTGCAGTACCGGCTGGTGGAAAGCCGCCTGATGGCCTCCTCCCGCGCCCTGCTGGCGGCGGATCTGGACGGGCTGGCGGCGCTTTACGACCAACGCAGGATCATCGCCCTGCGGCAGGCCATCGAGTACCGCGCCGCGGCGGGGGCAGAGGAAATGCTGCTGCTGATGGACCGGACCCGGGCGCCTCTGGCCGGCACGGTGGAGGGCTGGCCCGAGGGGCTGCCCTTCCTGGGCGAGGGGTTCGATCCCGGCGACACCCAGGTCTTCGCGCAGGGCGGCACCCGCTGGCTGGGGGTGGCGCGCGAACTGCCGGGGGGGTTCCCGCTGTTGGTGGCGCGCTCGCTGGCCCCGGTGGACGCCACGCTGGCCGCGCTGCGCCGGGCCATCGCGCTGATCACCCTGGGGATGCTGGCGGTGGGCGGCATCGTGGGCTGGATCGCCGCCCGCGGCATCATGGGCCGAATCGGCCGGCTGAACGCGCTGGCCGACCGGGTGGCGGCGGGGGATCTGTCCGCCCGCCTGCCCGGCCCCCGCGCGGCGGACGAGTTCGGCCAGCTGGAAACCCATGTCCACGCCATGCTGGACCGGATCGAGGCGCTGAACCGCGCCACGCATCGCCTCTCCGACACCATCGCGCATGAGCTGCGCACGCCGCTGACCCGCATCGCCGGCCGGCTGGACGGGCTCAACGGCGACTCCGAGCAGGTCGAGGCGCTGCGGGCCGAGATCCGCGGCGCGGTGCGGGTGTTCGACGCGCTGCTGGACATCAGCCGGGCCGAGGCGGATGCCGGGGCGGGAGGCCTCGTGCCGCTGGACCTCTCGGCGCTGGCGGCCGAGGTGGCGGAGCTTTACGCGCCGCTGGCCGAGGAGGCCGGGATGGCGCTGGAGACCGCCATCGCCCCCGGCCTGCGGGTGCTGGGCGACCGCACGCTGATCGGGCAGCTGCTGGCCAACCTTCTGGACAACGCGGTGAAATACTGCCGCCCGGGCGACCGCATCACCGTGGCGCTGGAGGACGGGCCGGCCGCGGTGCTGACGGTCAGCGACACCGGCCCCGGCCTGCCCGCCGACCTGCGCGGCGAGGCGTTCGAGCGGTTCACCCGCGGCGAGGGGCACGCGGGCATCAAGGGCCATGGCCTGGGGCTGGCGCTGGTGCGCGCCATTGCGCTGCGCCACGGGGCAAGGCTTGACATTCCGCCGGCGGATCGGGGGTTTGTGCTGAGCCTGCGCTGGCCTAAGTTCGCGGGCGACTGAAACGGCGGGAATCGCCCATGCCCCGAGCCCTCCTGTTGGCCGCGCTGACCGCGCTGGGCGCCTGCGCGGCCTGGAACAAGCCGATGAACCAGCCGATCTCGGGCGCCAACGCCCCGATGATCGACCCCGAAGTCGAGGCGCTGGAGGCGGGCGAGGTCTATGTGGGGCTGGCCTTCTCGGGCGGCGGGATGCGCGCCTCGGCCTTCGCCTATGGCATGACCGAGGCGTTGCGCGCGGTGGAGACCGGCACGCCCAACGGGCTGCTCGACCAGGTGCGGCTGGTCTCGGGCGTCTCGGGCGGCTCGGTCACGGCGGCGCAGCTGGGGCTCTACGGCCCGCAGGGGATGGTGGGGTATCGCGAGCGGTATCTGGTCACCAACGCCGAACGTTACATGGCCAATTCGCCGCTCAATCCCATCACCATCGTGCGCGGCCTCTCGGGCGGGGCCAACGGGCACAACACCTTCGCCCGCTACCTGGACGAGGCGCTGTTCCACGGCGCCACCTTCGGCGACCTGCGGCGGCGCTCGGGCATCCGCACCTGGATCAACGCCACCGACATGGCGAACTCCACCCCCTTCCTGTTCTCGCCCGAGACCTTCGACGCGCTGTGTTCCGACCTGTCGTCCTATCCGATCTCGCAGGCGGTAGCGGCCTCGGCGGCCTTTCCGCTGGTGTTCAGCCCGGTGGTGCTGGAGGCACACCAGGGCGATTGCGGCTATCGCGAGCCCGACTGGCTGACCGCCGCCCGCCACAACCCCGAGGCGACTTCCGCCATGCGCGCCTATGGAAGGGCGCTGGAAAGCTATGCCGATCCGGCCCGGGTGAAGTACCTCAAGCTGCTGGACGGCGGCGTGACCGACAACTTCGGCACCACCGGGCTGGCGGTGGAACGCGCGCGGGCGCAGGCGGCCTATGCGCCCATGACGCCCTCCGAGGCGGTGCGGCTGAAACGCTTCCTGTTCCTGGTGGCCGACGCGGGGGTGGAGCGCGACCCGGGCTGGGTGCAGAAGCTCCCCGGCCCCGGCGGCCCGGCGCTGGCGATGTCGATCGCCAATGCCTCGCTCTCGGCCGCCACCCGCTCGGGCTACGACGCGATGCGGGGCGAGATGCGGCGCTGGCAGGAGGAGCTGGTGGAATGGCGCTGCGCGCTGCCCTTGGCGGAGGTGCGCCGGTTGCGCGGAACGCTGGCCGGCTGGGACTGCGAGGACGTGAAGATCTTCGTGGGCCAGGCGAATGGCGACCTGCTGCCGGCCGAGCTGCAGGCCCGGCTGAACAAGGTGCCCACCCGGCTGCGGCTGAAGCTGGCCGAGGTGGATCTGGCCATCGAGGCCGGCCGGCTGGCCACCCGGGCGACACCCGAGTTCAACGGCTTCGTCGCCGCGCTGACCGGCAACAGCATCGAGGCGCGCATCGCCGAAGGCATCGCCCGCGGCGGCCGGCGGATCACCCCGGACTGAAAGCGCAGAAACCGGGTCGCGCGGGGGCGGGCGGATGGCTAGGTTCCGGCTGCCAAGGAGACCGCCCATGACCGACCAGAGCCATCGCTACCACTACAACGTCATCGCCCGGGCGCTGAAACTGCTGGACGAGGGCGGCGCGGGCCTGTCGCTCGACGATCTGGCGCGGCGGATGGACATGAGCCCGGCGCATTTCCAGCGGGTGTTCTCGGCCTGGGTGGGGGTCAGCCCCAAGCGGTACCAGCAATACCTGACGCTGGACCACGCGCGCCGGCTGCTGGCCGACCGCTTCACCGTGCTGGAGACCTCGCTGGCCACCGGGCTTTCCGGGGGCGGGCGGCTGCATGACCTCTTCGTCAGGTGGGAGGCGATGACGCCCGGCGACTTCGCCCGCGGCGGCGAGGGGCTGGCGATCCGCTGGGGCTGGTTCGACAGCCCCTTCGGCCCGGCGCTGGTCGCCGGCACCGAGCGCGGCATCTGCGGCATGGCCTTCGCCGCCGAGACGGGGCAGGAGGCGGCCTTCGCCGATCTGACCGGGCGCTGGCCCCGCGCCACCTTCGTGGAGGATGCGGAGTTCCTGCGGCCCTGGGCCCTGGCGGCCTTCGGCGCCGCCGGGAGCGAGGCGCCGCTCTACCTCATCGGCGCGCCGTTCCAGATCAAGGTGTGGGAGGCGCTCTTGAACGTGCCCTCCGGCCATGTGACGACCTATGGCGAGATCGCCGGGGCGATCGGCCATCCGCACGCGGTGCGGGCGGTGGGCACCGCGGTGGGGCGCAACCCGATCTCCTGGCTGATCCCGTGCCACCGGGCCCTGCGCAAGTCGGGCGGCCTGGGCGGCTATCACTGGGGCCTGCCGGTCAAGCGCGCCATGCTGGCCTGGGAGGCGGCGCGGGCCGAAGCCGGCTGAAAGGGTTGAAACACGCGTGATCGGCCGGTTCCCGCCGAGCGGCCGGCGGAACTATCGGCGGGTTTCGTGCATTGCTATATTCACGCGCAGCCCGCACCTAGCCGGGCGCCCAACAATGCACCCATGAGGCACGAGACATGATCCCGAAAATTCCCCTGATCCTCGCGGCCGCGGGGTCGCTGGCCCTTGCCGGCTGCGTGAACCCGGTGGACGGCACCGCGATGGGCGAGCGCCAGCAGTCCGGCGCCATCACCGGCGCGCTGATCGGCGGCGCCATCGGCGGCACCCGCGACCGCGGCAGCCGGCTGGGCAACGCGGCCATCGGCGCGGGGCTGGGCGCGGTGATCGGCGGAACCATCGGCGCCCAGCTCGACCGGCAGGCGGCGGAGCTGCGCGGCTCGGTCGGCAGCAACGTGCAGGTGATCAACACCGGCAGCGAGCTGCGGGTGGTGATGCCGCAGGACATCCTGTTCGCCACCGACAGCGCCGCGCTGCGCCCGGACCTGAGGAACGATCTGGTCGCGGTGGCGCGCAGCCTGCTGAACTATCCCAATACCGTGGTCGAGGTGATCGGGCATACCGACAACACCGGCACCGCCGCCTACAACTATGACCTCTCGCAACGCCGCGCCGGCGCGGTGGCGGCCGAGTTGCGGGCCAACGGGGTGCCGGGCGCGCGGATCCGCGCCTTCGGCCGCGGCTTCGACCAGCCGGTGGCCTCGAACGCCACGCCCGAGGGGCGGGCGCAGAACCGCCGGGTCGAGATCATCATCCGCCCGACCAACTGACCTTGCGGGGGCGGTCCCGCGCGGGGCCGCCCCTTGTCCGCTGCGGGCCGGCGGCCTATTCCTGTGCCGTCAGGGAGGCCCGCCTTGCCGTTCCAGAGGATCGAAGCCGAGAGACTAGCCCGGGCCGTGGTGCGGCAGGTCGAGCTTCTGATCCTGCGCGGCATCCTGCGCCCCGGCGAGCGCCTGCCCTCCGAACGCGAACTGGCCGAACGGCTGGGCGTCTCGCGCCCCTCGCTGCGCGAGGCCATCGGCGATCTGGCGGACCGCGGCCTGCTAGAAATCCGCCCCGGTGCCGGCGCCTTCGTGGCCGGGGTGCTGGGCTCGGCCTTCTCGCCCGCCTTGGTGCGGCTCTTCGCCGAGCATGACGAGGCGGTGCTGGACTACGTGGCCTTCCGCCGCGACATCGAGGGGCTGGCGGCGGAGCGGGCGGCACGGGCGGGGTCGGACACCGACCTGCAGGTGATCGCCGCGGTCTTCGCCCGGATGGAGGCCGCCCACGCCAAGCGCGACCCTTCCGACGAGGCGGAGCTGGATGCGGCCTTCCACATGGCCATCGTCGAGGCCAGCCACAACGTGATCATGCTGCACATGCTGCGCTCGATGTACGACCTGCTGCGGCAGGGGGTGTTCTACAACCGGCAGGCGTTGTTCCGCAGCCGGATCACGCGGGAGCAGCTGCTGGACCAGCACCGGGCGATCCTGAACGCGCTGCTGGCCCGCGATCCCGCCGGGGCAAGGGCGGCGGTGGAGGCGCATCTGGATTACGTGCGGCAGGCGCGGGCCGACGGGCTCTTGGCCCAGCGCAACGAGGCGGTGGCGCAGCAAAGGCTGGCGCACGAGACCGGGCGCTGAAAACGGCCGCGACCCCCGGCGGGTCGCGGCGATGGGTCCGGCGGTCAGTGCAGCCGCTGGCCGACCTCGGCGATGGCGGCGTCGATGGCCTCGGCGGCCGAGGCCTCGGTCCGCTGCCCGGCCAGGATGTCGCCCGCCGCGGCGATGGCCACCTGCACCGCGCGTTCGCGCACCTCGCGCACCGCGTCCTTCTCGGCGGTGGCGATGCGGTCGGTGGCGGCGGCCAGCCGGCGCTCGATCGACCGTGCCAGCTCGTCCTTGGCCTCGGCCGCGGCGCGCAGGGCCTCGTCGCGGGCATTGGCGACGATGCGGTCGGCCTGTTCCTGCACTTCCTTCTTCTTGCGCTCGAAGCCGGCCAGCAGCGACTGCGCCTCCTCGCGCAGCGCCCGGGCCTCATCGAGTTCCTTGCGGATGTTCTCGGCCCGGCGGTCCAGCAGGCCGCCCAGCTTGCCCGGGATCCCGTAATAGACCAGCACGCCCACGAAGATCAGGAACGACACCGTGACGATGAAGTCGGTGTTGCCCAGCGAGAAGAAGGGGCCCGTGGCCGCCGCCGCGGGGGTGGCGATCAGGGCGAGGGGGAGATAGCGGATCATCGGATCACCCTTTCAGCCGCTGGTCCACGGCGCTGGCCACCGCCTTGGCATCCGCAGAACCGCCCAGCGCGGCCACGATGGCCTCGGCGGTGTCGCGGGCGACCACGGTCACGCTGTCCACCGCGGTGGCGCGGATCTCGGCGATGCGCGCCTCGCTCTCGGCCGTGCGCTCGGCGATCTGGGCGTCGGCCCGGGCGGTCGCCGCGTCGAGGTCGGCCTGGATGTCGGCCCGCGCCTTGGCCACGATCCGGCTCGCCTCGGTCCGCGCCGCGGCCAGGGCGTCGTTGTAGGCGCGCTCGGCCTCGGCCGCCCTGGCGCGGAATTCCTCGGCCGCGGCGAGGTCGTTGATGATGGTGCCGCGGCGTTCGGCCAGCACCGCGCCCAGCCGGGGCAGCGCCACGCGGCTCAGGATCAGGTAGATCGCGACCAGCGCCACCGCCAGCCAGAAGATCTGGTTGCCGAACCATTCGCCGCAGAGCTGCGGCATCCCGATGGCTCCGCCACCGGCATCGACACAGGCGCCCAGCGCCCCGGTCGTCTCAGTCGCCATAACGGCCTCCGTGCGGCGTCAACCGGGCCGGGGCGCGCAGGCCCCGACCCCCGGCGAGATCGCTCAGACCGCGAACATCAAGAGGAGCGCGATCAGGAACGAGAAGATCCCGAGCGCCTCGGCAAAGGCGATGCCGACGAACAGCGTCGCGGTCTGGCCGGGGGCGGCCGAGGGATTGCGCAGCGCGCCGGCCAAGAAGTTGCCGGCCACATGGCCCACGCCGATCCCGGCGCCGCCCAGGCCGATGGTCGCCAGACCGGCGCCGATGTACTTGCCCATGAGAGCGAGTTCGCCTTCCATGATGGTACTCCTTTGGAAAGGTTCGAGATTTCGGATTGCGTCAGTGATGCGCGTCGGCAACCGCGTCGCGCAGGTAGACGCAGGTGAGGATGGTGAAGACATAGGCCTGGACCACCGCCACCAGCAGTTCCAGCGCATAGATCAGCGTGACCGCGCCCACCACCACCGGCGAGACGATCGCCATGGCGGCGAAGCCCGCGATCACCTTGATCACCGCGTGCCCGGCCATCAGGTTGCCGGCAAGACGGATGGAATGGCTCACGGGCCGCACGAAATAGGAGATGACCTCGATCACCGCCAGCACCGGCCGCACCGCCGCGGGGGCGGAGGAGACCCAGAACATCGACAGGAACCCCACCCCCTTGCGCACGAAGCCCAGGATGGTGACCCCCAGGAACACCAGCAGCGCCAGCACCACGGTCACCGCCACATGGCTGGTGGTGGTGAAGGACATCGGCAAGAGGCCCAGCAGGTTGGCGAAGAGGATGAAGAGGAACAGCGTCATCACATAGGGGAAGTACTTCACCCCCTCGTGGCCGGTGACCTCCTCCACCATGTTGTGGATGAAGCCGTAGAGCAGTTCCGCCACCGATTGCGAGCGCGAGGGGACGATGGCGCGGCGGCGGGTGCCGACGATGAAGATCAGCGCGATCACCGCGACGCCGATGGCCATCCAGAAGGTGACGTTGGTCACGGTGTACCAGGCCACCGGGTCGCCCGGCTGGCCGAACAGCGGATAGATGACGAACTGATCCATCGGGTGGATGGCAAAGCCGCTGCCTTCTTCCGTCGCCACGTTCCTGTCCCCTTGTTCAGCCGGCGTTGCCGCCGTTGTCATCCCGCTTCTCGCCCATGGAGCGCGCCGTGCGCAGCATGGTCAGCACCCCCGCGGCGAAGCCGAACAGCGAGAAGACGACCAGGAAGAGGGGAGCCGTGCCGGACAGCCAGTCCAGCCCGTAGCCGATCGAGACGCCGATGAGCATCCCCGAGACCAGCTCGATCACCATCCGCCAGGCCATCTCGCCCTGCGAGAATGCCTTGCCCGCCGCGGGTTTCTCGGGCTTGGCCCCGGCCGCCCTCGCCTTCGCGAGCCGCGCTTCCAGATCGCGCAGCCGGTCGGCATCGGGCTTTTCGGCCACCGTCGTACCCCCTGACAGTCGGCGCGGAACCTAGAGAGGGGGGGGCGCAGAGTCAATGGGGCGGGTTCGGCTGCCAGTATGTTGAAATCGCTGTGTTTTTCCTGAGAGTCATGGTATGGCGGGCAGGACCGGCGGCCACCCCCATTCTCAACCGTCCGGTTGACCTTCGGCGGTTTTCCCCGCAGGAAGGCGCGATGAGCGACCCCCTCTCCGCCGCCTTCGCCGCGCTCGCCGACCCCACGCGGCGGGCGATCCTGACCATGCTCCTAGAGGACGACATGGCCGTCACCGACGTGGCCGCGCCGTTCCGGATGTCGCTGGCGGCGGTGTCGAAGCACCTGCGGGTGCTGGCCGACGCCGGGTTGATCGTGCAGGAGCGGCGCGGGCGGGTGACCTGGTGCAAGCTGGAGCCCGGGGCGCTGAAGGCGGCCAGCGTCTGGATGCAGGGCTTCGGCCAGTTCGAGCCGGTGGACCTGGACGCCTTCGAACGGTTCCTGGAGCAGGAGCTGGAGTAGGGCGGGGTTCACCCCGCCCTTCGACCCGGCCGGGGAGGCGGGATGAATCCCGCCCTACTCCTCCCGCCGCCCCGCGCCCATCCCCAGGCCCATGCCCATCCCCATGCCGCCGCCCCCGCCGCCCATGCCGCCGCCGGAGCCGCCCCGCCCCTGCTGGCCGCCGCCCCGGTCACGGCCGGATTGGGGCCGGGTGGGGCCTTGCAGCGGAATGGCGACGTCGGACGGGATCTCGCCCAGGTCCAGCGCGGTGCGGATGTAGTTGCGCAAGCTGACCACCAGTTCCGCGGTATGGATCGGCCGCCCGGCGGCCAGGTCGCCGGCTGCCTGCCCGGCCAGCCGCACATGTTCCTCGGTGCCCAGCAGCAGGATGTCGGCCAGGGCCGCCTCCACCGCGTCGCGGATCTGGCGGGCGCGCTCGCCGCCCGGGCGCACCACCACGGTGGTCTCGCCGGACTTCACCTCCACGTCTTCGGTCTCGGCCGGGGTCTCGGCCAGCGGCAGGGGGATCTCGTCGCTGGTGGCCGCCCGCAACTCGCGCAGATGCCGGGGGTCCACGGTCAGCTGCCCGGTGAACGACCCGCCCAGCACCTTGTAGGCCGCCATCAGCGCCCGCAGCCGTTCGTTGATCTGCCGGTTCATCCGCTGCTGGCGCTGTTGCAGGGTCATCATCATCAGGATGCGGATCCCCATCCCGATCAGCGCGAACAGCGCGATCCCCAACACCGAGAACAGGATCCCCTGCCACGAACTGAAATCCATGAAGCGCATCGGCGGTCCCTCCGACCCCCATGGCTAGCGCGGAACGGGGGCGGGGTCAGCCCCTGACAGGAACACGTGGACGCAGATCGGCGGCCGGGAGTGGGCTCATTTGTATAGCTCCGTCGAGAATGCACTCGGAGCAAGTAGTTGAATCGGCGGATCAGACAAATCGGTGCTCAATCTTGGCGGATCAGGGATGAGTGTCCCACGAACACGACCTACCTTCTCCAGCCACCCCAGCGTCGCCTCCACCCTGCCCTCCGTCACCGGCTCGCGTGTTACCTCCAACGTGACGGATTTCAGCGCAAAACCGGGGCCGAAGGTGGCGGCCAGATCGGCCGGGTCCACCCGCCGCACGGTTTTCGGATCGGCCACATCGTCGAAAGTCACCAGCAGCGGGATCGACCCTCCCGTCAGTTCCACCGGCACCGCCTGCCTCGGGATTTCCCGCAGCCAGTCCTTCCGGGGCATGCCCCTGAACCTGTCGCGCGCGGCCGCATAGAAACGCTCCTGCGACCCGCCCAGCAGCGCGAACAGATAGCGGCCGGGCGCGACCTCGACCACGGTCGCCTCGCCGGTGATGCGGTATTCCACCTCGTTGCCGCTGGCAGGAAGCTGGCCGAACCAGGCCACCACCCCGACCACCGCCGCGCCGGACCGCTCGCCCGCTGGCGTCTCCACCGTCACCGTGGTCTTCTGGTGCCATTCGTGCCGGTCCCGGCATCCCCCCAGCACCAGAAGCGTCAGCAGCAGGGCGAGGCGGGCGAGCGGCATGGGGGACTCGGGTCACGGTCGGGCGGCCCAGCCAGACCGCAGGATCGCGGCGGTTTCGGGGCGGAGGTGGGGCGGTGTCCTCCAAGGCAGGATCATTCGGGGTCGACCCGGCAGGAAAGGCGCCTCCCCTCCCCTCGTGGGAGGGGATGGGGGAGGGGGCCTCGGCAGGTCCGGCGTGACGCCCCCCACCCCATCCCTCCCCCACGAGGGGGGAGGGAGGCGCGGGATTTCATCCGGTGGTTCCGGCCCCAGCGTCCTACCCCGCGAAACGCCCCTTGTGCGCCTCCCGCAGCAGGTTCTTCTGCACCTTGCCCATGGTGTTGCGCGGCAGGGCGTCCACCACCACCGCCGCCTTGGGCTGCTTGAAGCGGGCGAGTTGGCCGCGGATCGCCTCCAGCACGGCGGCGGGGTCCAGCGCCACCCCTTTCTGCGGCACCAGCACGGCGAAGACCGCCTCGCCGAAGTCGGGGTGCGGCAGGCCGACCACGGCGCTTTCCAGCACACCGGGCACGGCGTCCAGCGCCTCCTCCACCTCCTTCGGATAGACGTTGAAGCCGCCGGAGATGATCAGGTCCTTGGCGCGGCCGACGATATGCAGATAGCCCTCGGCATCGATCCGCCCCAGGTCGCCGGTGATGAACCAGCCGTCCGGGCGCAGTTCCTCGGCGGTCTTCTCGGGCATCTGCCAGTAGCCCGCGAAGACGTTGGGCCCCCGCACCTCGATCACCCCCACCTCGCCCGCGGCCACCTCGGCGCCCTCGGCCATGATCCGCAGCTCCACCCCCGGCAGCGGGAAGCCCACGGTGCCCGCCCGCCGCTCGCCCTCGTAGGGGTTGGAGGTGTTCATGTTGGTCTCGGTCATCCCGTAGCGTTCCAGGATGCGGTGGCCGGTACGCTCCTCGAAGGCCAGATGCGTCTCGGCCAGCAGCGGCGCCGAGCCGGAGACGAAGAGCCGCATCCCCGCGGCGACCGCGCGGGTGAAGTCGGGGCGGTCCAGGAGCCGGGTATAGAAGGTCGGCACCCCCATCATCGCGGTGGCCCGCGGCATCCAGCGGATGGCCTCGGCGGCGTCGAAGCCGGGCAGGAAGACCATCCGGCCGCCGGACAGCAGGCTGACGTTGGTGGCCACGAACAGGCCATGGGTGTGGAAGATCGGCAGGGCGTGGATCAGCGTATCCTTGGCCGTGAAGCGCCACAGGTCCACCAGAACCTCGGCGTTGGACAGCAGGTTGGCCTGCGTCAGCATCGCCCCCTTGGACCGCCCGGTAGTGCCGGAGGTATAGAGCAACGCCGCCAGATCGCCGGGCTCGCGCTGCGCCGCCTCGATCTGCTCCGGCTGGCCCCTGGCGGCCTCGGTGAGCGTGCCCTCGCCGGAAGGCCCCAGCGTCAGCACCAGCGCGCCGCGGGCGGCGGCCAGCGGTTCCAGTTCCGCAGCCCTCGCGGGGTCGCAGAGGAACACCGCGGGCGTGGCGTCGGCCAGGAAATAGTCGATCTCGGGTCCGGTATAGGCGGTGTTCAGCGGCAGGAACACCGCCCCCAGCGCCACCGCGGCGGCATAGGCGGCCAGCGCCTGCGGCGACTTCGGCACCTGCGCCGCCACCCGGTCGCCCGGCCCCACCCCGGCCGCGCGCAGGGCATGGGCCTGCCGCGCCGCCAGCGCCGCGAACGCCGCCCCGGAAACCTCGCTGCCATCAGGCAGGATCAGCAGCGGGTCCTCCCGGGCAATCAAAGGGGCGAACAGCGCATCCCAGAGCGGATTGGCCATGGCGGGCCTCAGAAGTTCGGGGTGACGCCGGGCAGGCGCAGTTCGGTGATCAGGTCGCGCACCTCCTGCCGCGCGGCGATGTTGGAGAGGCTGAGCTGCTCGACCCCGGTGTCCTTGAGGTCCAGCAAAGTCAGCCCGCGGGGGAAGAGTTCCCGGAACACCACCCGCTCGGAAAAACCCGGCGCCACGCGGAAGCCGATGCGGCGCGAGAGGTCGGCCAGGGCCTCGCCCACCTTGCGCTTGTTGTGCATCTGCTGGGCGCCCATGCGGTTGCGCACCACCACCCAGTCGATGGGCTTCAGCCCCGCCGCGGCGCGCAGCTGCCGGGCCTGCCAGACCATCTCGGCATAGATCGACGGCCCCTTGACCCTGCCGCTCTCGGCGTCGATGCGGGCCAGCAGGTCGAAGTCCACGAAACTGTCGTTCAGCGGCGTGATCAGGGTATCGGCCAGCGAATGCGCGACCTGCGAGAGACGGGTGTGCGAGCCCGGGCAGTCGATCACGATGAAGTCCGACACCGGCTCCAGCGTGGCGATGGCGGCGGAAAGCCGGGCGTCATAGGCGTTCTCGCCCTCGGGCAGCGCGCCCGCGTCCACCTCGGGCAAAGGCAGCACCACGGGCGAGGCCAGCGGCAGGCCCGAACGGGCGGCATAGGCCTCGCGGTTCTCGACATAGCGGGCGAAGCTCTGCTGGCGCAGGTCGAGGTCCAGCGCCCCGGTGGCATGGCCCATCCGCGCCAGCGCCGTGGCGATATGCATGCAGGTGGTCGACTTGCCCGACCCGCCCTTTTCGTTCCCGACGACGATGATATGCGCCATGTTCCGCCCGGCTTGCCCCCGACCCGGGCTAGCGGCTGGCGGAACTCCGCGCAAGGGGGGCGATGGCGATCCCGCGCGGCGGCGGCCTGCCCGGCCGCACGGGCATGTGAACATCCGAACCCGCGGCTTGGCTGTTGTGGTCGCCGGGGGCTTCGTGCGATGTCTCCCAAAGCGGTTTGAGAAGGAGTCGCCATGCCCGTCCGCGTCACCGTCTGGGGCGAGAACGTCCACGAGAGAAAGAACCGCATCGTCGGGGAAATCTACCCGCAGGGGATGCACGCCTGCATCGCCGCGGCGCTGAACGGGCCGGAGATCGCGGCCCGCAGCGTCACGCTGCAGGACCCCGAGCACGGGCTGACCGCCCGGGTGCTGGCCGAGACCGACGTGCTGATCTGGTGGGGCCACGCCGCGCATGGCGAGGTGCAGGACGAAATCGTCGAAAGGGTCTGCCACGCGGTCTGGGGCGGCATGGGCGCGATCTTCCTGCATTCGGCGCATTTCTCGAAACCCTTCAAGCGGCTGATGGGCGCGCCCTGCAACCTGACCTGGCGCGAGGCGGGCGAACGCGAGCGGCTCTGGGTCACCGCCCCCTCGCATCCGATCGCCGTCGGCCTGCCGCCGCATTTCGAGCTGGAGAACGAGGAGATGTACGGCGAGCCCTTCGGGGTGCCGGAGCCCTTGGAGACCGTGTTCGTCTCGTGGTTCCAGGGGGGCGAGGTGTTCCGCTCGGGCCTCACCTATGCCCGCGGCGCGGGGCGGGTGTTCTATTTCCGCCCGGGGCACGAGACCTATCCGACCTATCACGACGCCAACGTGCAAAGGGTGATCCGCAACGCGGTCCTCTGGGCGCACAACCCGGTGGCGCGGCCCGCCGACCCGACGCTGGCGCCCAACGTGCCGGTGGACAGCGCGCTGGAGCCTATCGAGGAACGCGGGCCGCGGCTGCACCAGGCGGGCGAGGAGGGGTATCGCTGATGACCCTGCGGGTGCTGGTGCTGGGCACCGGAGGCATGGCGGCCAACCACGTGGCCGGGTTCCGCGCGGTGCCGGAGGTCGAGGTGGTGGCGGGGGTCGACACCCGCCCCGCGCAGCTGGCCGCCTTTCTGGAGGCGCACGGGATCCCGCAGGGCTTCGCGACGCTTGAGGCGGCGCTGGACTGGGGCGGGTTCGACGCGGTGACCAACGTGACGCCCGACGCGGCGCATCACCCCACCACGATGCCGGTCCTGGCCGCGGGCAAGCATGTGCTCTGCGAAAAGCCGCTGGCGACCAACGAGGCCGATGCGGCGGCGATGGCCGCGGCGGCGGCCGGGGCCGGGGTGGTGAACATGGTGAACCTGTCCTACCGCGGGGTGCCGGCCCTGCAGGAGGCGGCGCGGATGGTGCGCGCGGGCGCCATCGGCGCGGTGCGGCACCTGGAGGCGTCGTACCTGCAAAGCTGGCTCACCCAGCCCGCCTGGGGCGACTGGCGCACCGAACCGCAATGGCTGTGGCGGCTTTCGACCGCGCATGGATCGAAGGGCGTGCTGGGCGACGTGGGGATCCATATCCTCGACTTCGCCACCCATGCGGCCGGGCTGGGGGTGGCCGAGGTCTCCTGCCGGCTCGCCACCTTCGACAAGGCGCCGGGCGGGCGGATCGGCGACTATGCGCTGGACGCCAACGACAGCGCCACGATGCAGGTGGTGCTGGCGAACGGGGCGCTGGGCACGCTGGCCGCCACCCGCTTCGCCACCGGGCATCTGAACGACCTGCGGCTGCGGCTCTACGGCACCGAGGGCGGGCTGGAAGTGTCCTTCGAGAAGGGGGTGAGCCGGCTGCGCGCCTGCCTCGGCCCCAACCTGCCGGCGGCGGAATGGGTCGAGGTCCCCGCCCCGCCCTCGCCCACCGTCTACGCCGCCTTCGCCGCCGCGGTGCGCGGCCAGGCCCCCGCCGATCCCGACTTCGCCCGCGGCGCGGCCCTGCAGGCGGTGCTGGACCGGGCGCAGCAGTCCGCGGCGCAGGGCGGGCAGTCGCTGGCGGTGTGACGGAGGCCTGCCATGCGCGTCCTGCTGGCGTTGTGCGGGTGGCAGGCCGCCGGGGGTTTCACACCCCCGGACCCCCGTG
>JBBCJM010000007.1:0-6195 GCA_037190175.1 Paracoccaceae bacterium
GACAGCGGCACGGCGACCACCGGGACGGATACCGGGACCGGCACCACCGGGATGGATACCGGAACGGGCACCGATACGGGAACCGGCACCGGGGCGGGGACGGATACGGGCACGATGGGCACCGATACCGGCACGGGTACCACGGGCACCGATACCGGCACCGCGACCGGGACGGATAGCGGGACCGGCACCACCGGGACCGACAGCGGCGCGGCCACGGACGGCACCGTCACCGGCCCCGACCCGGGCGACACCGGCGCGGCCGATCCGGGTACCGGCATGACCACCGGCGGCCAGCCCGCCGACGGCACCCCGGACACCAGCGGCGCGGATACCGGCCCCGGCACCGCCACCCCGGGCCCCGATACGGCGACCACCGGCGCCGACACCGCGACCACCGGCACGGATACGGGCACGGGCAGCACGGATACCGGCACCGCGACGACCGATACCGGCACGGCGACCGGCACCGATACCACCGGCACCGGCACCTCGACCACCGCGGCCGAGCCGATCATGCCCGTCGCCCCCGGCACCGGCATCGGCGCGACCGCGACGGGAACCGACGGCGCGCAGATCAGCCACGCGATCCTCGACATCGGCGGCTTCCTCGGCATGGGCGTGCACCGCGTGGCCATCCCGGTCGCCGAACTGGCCGTCTACCGCAGCGACAGCGAGACCCGCGTCTACCTGCCCTGGACGCGCGAGCGGCTGGAGGCGATGCCGGAATACGACCCCGACGATCCCACCACACTGGGCAGCCCGATGACCTCGCCGTAAGGTCGCTGCCACGGGAAACGGAAGAGCCCGGCCCTGCGCCGGGCTCTTCGATTTCCGGGCCGCCCCGAAGGTCAGGTGCGCGGCATTCCCGCCGGGGGCGCGGTGCGTTTCTGGGCGGCGATGCGGAAGGGGGCGTTGGGGGCGCCGTAGCCCTGATAGTTGCCCCGCCGCTGCACCACCTCGAAGAACAGGCCGCCGGGCAGGGCGCGGCTGTAGAACTGGAAGAACTGCCCGCCCGCGTCCTCGTCATACATGATATTGGCCGCCTTCAGCCGCCCGGTCAGCGCGGGGTCCAGCCCGAAGCGCGCCTCCACGTCGGCATAGTAGTTGGGGCCGATCTGCAGGAAGGGGAACCCGCGCTCCGCCATGGCCCGGGCGGTGGCGAAGATGTCGCCGGTGGCGAAGGCGATATGCTGGACCGAGGAGCCGAAGGTCTCCTCGATGAACCGCCCGGCCAGCGTGCGCCGCGCCTCGGCGCCGTTCAGGGTGACCCGCAGGCCGCCCGATTCCACCGCCTGCGACCGCACCAGACCGTCGGGATCCACCACATCGACCATCGGCGTCTTCCGCGCCTCCAGGATCGCGGTGTAGAACAGCGTCCAGCTCAGCATCTCGTCATAGGCCATGGTCTGGGCCAGATGGTCCACCGCGGTCAGCCCCGCGCCCTCCGCCGCAGGGGTGTCCAGCGTGAAGTCCACCTCCCAGATCCGCCCCAGCGCCGAGCGGCGGTCGAGCAGGCGGATCACGCTGCCGCCCACCCCGCGGATGCCGGGGATCTCCAGCTCTCCCGGCGCGTGCGGGGCGGCGTGGGGGGTGGCGCGCAGCGCCTCGGCGCGGGCCATCAGGGCAGCGGCGTCGGGGACCATCAGCCCGATCTCGGACACGCCCGTGCCATGGGTGACCCAGGCGCTGTGGGCGAAGCCCTCGGTCTCGGCGTTGACGAGCAGGTTGACGTTCCCCTGCCGCCACAGCGTGACGGCCTTCGACCGATGCCGCCCGGCGGGGGCGAAGCCGGCGGCCGCCAGCAGCGCCTGCAAGGGCGCGGCGTCGTCGGGGTTGGTGGCGAATTCCACGAACTCCACCCGCTCCACCGCCGCGGGCGGGGGAAAGGCCGGCAGGTCCACCTTCAGCGCGGGTTCCGCCCGGCGCACCCGGTCGGCCAGCGCCAGCAGGCTGCGCAGCCCGTCCTGCGCCACCAGCCGCGGCAGGCCGGCGCGGAACTGGTCGTTGAAGATTTCCAGCGACAACGGCCCCTCGTACCCGGTCGCCGTCACCGCCCGCAGGAAGCCGGTCACGTCCAGGTCGCCCTCGCCCGGCATGTTGCGGAAGTGGCGCGACCAGTAGAGCAGGTCCATCTCGATGGCCGGGGCGTCGGCCAGCTGAACGAAGAAGATGCGGTCGCCGGGGATGCGGCGGATGGTGTCGGGCGGCACCCTGCGGCCGAGGGTGTGGAAGCTGTCGAGGATCAGCCCCAGGTTCGGGTGGTCGGCCCGCCGCACCACCTCCCAGGCATCGCGGTGGTCGTTGACGTGCCGGCCCCAGCACAAAGCCTCATACCCCAGCCGGATGCCGTGCCCTGCGGCAACCTCGGCCAGTTCGCGGAAATCGTCGGCCGCGCGGTCGATGCCGCCCATCGCCTCGGGGTGGACCGAGGAGCAGATCAGGATCAGGTCGGTCCCCAGTTCCCCCATCAGGTCGAACTTGCGCCGCGCCCGGGCGAAGGCGCGCGAGCGCAGCGGCTCGGGCAGGCCCTCGAAGTCGCGGAACGGCTGGAAGAGGGTGATGGCCAGCCCATGGTCGCGCACCATCCGCCCGGCCTCGCGCGGGGTGAGGTCGGAGGCGAGGAAATCCTGCTCGAAGATCTCGATCCCGTCGAAGCCCGCCGCCTGGATAGCGGCCAGTTTCTCGGCGAAGCTGCCGGAGATCGAGACGGTGGCGATCGAGGTCTGCATGGCGGCGGGCTCCTGGCTGGCGGCGATGGTGGCAGCCCGGCGGATTGCCGGCAAGGACCGAGACTTCGGCGCCCGTAACACGGGGTTAATCTAGAGCGGCGAGAAGGCCAGCGGGCGCAGGATGGTGCCGGCGGCCGGCATCGGCGTGCCCCGGCGCAGCAGCGACAGCCTGCCGGGGGCGCCGGAGGCCGCCTGCCACACCGCCACCGCATCCGGCGCCTCGCCCTCCACCACCGCCGCGCAGGGGCCGGCGAAGAGCGGCGCGCCGGGGCTGCGGGCGGGATGGATCCTCTGCCGGGCGGCCAGGGCGGCGTCATAGGCGGGCGAGGTGGACAGGGCGCGCAGCAGCCGGTTCTCCTGCGCCTCCACCAGCGCGAAGGCGGCGGGGACGAAGCCGCGGGTCCAGCCGTCCTCCTGCGCCAGCGCCGCCCGGCGGGCCTCGCGCTCCTCCCAATCCGCATAGGCCCAGAGGTGGTGGATGCAGTTCAGCCGCCCGCTCTCGGCCAGCCAGTAGCCCAAGAGCGGCAGGTGCGTCGTGACCAGCGGCAGGCCGCGGTCGGCCAGCAGCCCCAGATATTCCGCCGCCGCCCCGGGCTTCAGGCGGTAGCTGCGCCATTCGTGGATCATGCCCGCCATCCTGCCCCGCCGAGCGGGGCGGGGAAATGGACCGCACCGCGGAAGGATTGGACGATCACGGACGCATCGCCGCCTTGCGGAAGGCCCCGGGCGACAGCCCCACCCGGCGGGTGAAGAAGCGGTTGAAATAGGCCGGATCGTCGAAGCCGGTCAGATGCGCCACCTGCGCCACCGTGCTTTCGGTATAGACCAGATACCGCTTCGCCTCCATCACGATGCGCTCGTAGAGCAGGTCCGAGGCGGTCTTGCCCGCCCGCGCCTTGCAGGCCGCGTTCAGCCGCGCCGGCGTCACCGCCATCTCGCCGGCATAGAAGGCCAGCGACCTCTGGGTGCGGAAATGCGCCTCCAGCAGCGCGCGGTAGCGCACCAGCAGGTCGTAGTCGCGGTCCGGCGCCGCGGGGTCGGGCGCCTGCTGCGCGATGGAAAGCCGCAGGACCATGACGAGGACCCGCATGAACTGCGCCATGATCGCGGTGCGCCGGCCGGGGGCGGACCAGATGAACTCGCGGTGCAGCCAGTGGAAGGTCTCGCCGGCCGCGGGGATGGAGACCCCGGTGCCCTCCAGCGGATAGGAGGCCGGGCGGGCGGCGGCGGCGGCCCGCCGCGGATCGCCCGCCGCCGCGGCCTTGACGCAGCCCAGCGAGGCGGTGACCACGAAGCCGTCGGTGCCCGGGGCGAAGTCGATCTGGTGCACGATCCCGGCCGGGATCACCAGCACGCCGGGCGCGGGGATCGGCAGCACCCGGTCCTCGATGCGGCTCGAGCCGCCGCCGGTGGAGACCAGCAGCACCTGCGTGTGGTCGGGGTGACTGTGCGGGCGGATGCGCCAGTCATGCGGCCCGCTGCGGTCGCGGATCGGTTCGATGTGGAGGAAATCCAGCTCCACATCCGCGCCCTGGTCCCCGTAGAGGTAATAGCGCGGGATCCCCCCCGGTGCTGCCATCCCTGCCCCCTGCTGCGGCCCCCGTACTGTGCCGGAACGCCCGGGTTTCGTCCACCGGGGCCGGGGGCCTCCCGCCCCCCTCGGCCTGGCGGCCTGCGGGCGTTGGGCCGGGCAAGGGGGGCTGCCGCCCCCTTGGACCCCCCGCGGTGCCTTTCCTGTTGAGGTGGCGCCGGTGGCTGGCCCCCGGGGCGCTGCCCCCAAGTCCATCGGTTTCTCGAACCGATGGCGAAACCGATGGACTAACCCGGGATATTTGGGGACAGAAGAAGGCGGGGCGGGGGAATCGTGTCACGCATCCGTGATCGCAAGGGCGCTTGCCCCTCCAGTCGCTGGAGGTTGCAGAAGCGGAGCCTGCGGGGGAATCGCCCCCTGGGAGCGGATGATGACCGAACGGGAATGGACCATCACGGGCATGGACTGCGCCGCCTGCGCCAGCCGGATCGAGGGCGCGGTGGGCCGGCTGCCCGGGGTGAGCGGCGCCTCGGTCGCGGTGATGGCCGAGCGGCTGCGGGTGCGCATGGCGCCTTCCGCCGACCCGGGGGCGGTGGAGGGCGCGGTGCGGGCGCTGGGCTATGGCATCGCCCCGCGCGAGGCCGGGCCCGTGGAGCCCGAGAGCCGCTGGCACCGGACCGGCAAGGGCCGGCTGGTGATCCTGACCGGGGCGCTGCTGGCGCTGGCCACCGGCTTCGACCTGCTGGTGCCGGGCGAGGCGGGGCATTTCGCCTTCGTGCTGGCCTGCCTGATCGGGGTCCTTCCCGTCGCGGCCCGGGCGCTGGCGGCGCTGCGGGCGGGCCAGCCCTTCACCATCGAGAGCCTGATGACCGTGGCCGCCGCGGGCGCGCTGGTGATCGGCGCGGCGGAGGAGGCGGCGCTGGTCGTCTTTCTCTTCGCGGTGGGCGAGGTGCTGGAGGGCGTGGCGGCGGGCCGGGCGCGGGCCGGGATCCGGGCGCTGGCGGCGCTGGTGCCCGCCACCGCGCTGGTGGAGGAGGAGGGCCGCCTGCGGGAAGTCCCGGCGGCCACCCTGCGCCTCGGCCAGACCGTGCTGGTCCGCCCCGGCGACCGCATCCCGGCCGATGGCGAGATTATCGAGGGCACCGGCGGGATCGACGAGAGCCCGGTGACGGGGGAGAGCCTGCCCGTCACCCGCGCCCCGGGCGAGGCGGTCTTCGCCGGTTCGGTCAATGCCGAGGCGGCTCTGCGGATCCGCGTCGCCCGGACCGCGGCCGACAACACCATCGCCCGGATCGTGCGGCTGGTGGAGGAGGCCGAGGCGGCCCGCGCCCCCACCGAACGCTTCATCGACCGCTTCAGCCGCTGGTACATGCCGGCCATCGTGGGGCTGGCCGCGCTGGTGGTGCTGGTGCCGCCGCTGGCCTTCGCCCAGCCCTGGGAGACCTGGGTCTACCGCGGCCTCGCGCTCTTGCTGATCGGCTGCCCCTGCGCGCTGGTGATCTCGGTCCCGGCCTCCATCGCCTCGGCGCTGTCCTCGGGGGCGCGGCGGGGGCTGTTGATGAAGGGCGGCGCGGTGATCGAGGCGGCGGCGGGGGTGCGGCAGGTGGCCTTCGACAAGACCGGCACGCTGACCCACGGCCGGCCGGTGGTGACCGACGTGGTGGCCTTCACCGACGAGGCCGAGGTGCTGGCGGTGGCGGCGGGGGTCGAGGCGGGCTCCAGCCACCCGCTGGCGCAGGCGATCCTGCGGCGGGCGGGGGATGCGGCGCTGCCCGCGCGAGGCGCCAGGGCGCTGCCCGGCCGCGGGGCGGAGGCGGTGGTGGACGGCCGCCCGGCCTGGGTGACCTCGCCCCGCCATGCCGCGGCCGAGGGCGGGCTGGACCCCGCCGGGCTGGAGCGGGCCGCGGCGCTGGAGGCCGCGGGCAAGACCGT
>JBBCJM010000008.1:0-27976 GCA_037190175.1 Paracoccaceae bacterium
CCCCCTTGCCCGGCCCAACGCCCGCAGGCCGCAAGGCCGAGGGGGGCGGGAGCGCCCCCGGCGCCCGGATATCGGAAGGGAAAGTGGCGCGGTTGACGGGGCTCGAACCCGCGACCCCCGGCGTGACAGGCCGGTACTCTAACCGACTGAGCTACAACCGCGCATGGGTGGGCCGGAGCGGCCCCGACAACATCCGGCCGGGCGGGCGGTGGCGCGGTTGACGGGGCTCGAACCCGCGACCCCCGGCGTGACAGGCCGGTACTCTAACCGACTGAGCTACAACCGCGTGACCCCGCCCGGGCCCGGCCCGGATGTGGAGGGTCAGATAGGCAAAGCGCCCGGCGGGGTCAAGCGGTATTCGTCGGCCCCCGCGCCCCGCCCCGCGGCGCCCGGCGGCGTTCGACGATATGCGGGGTCACCTCGGCGCAGCTGTGGCAATAGGCCCGGGTCAGCGGCCGGCCCGTCCATTTCCAGCGCAAGCCGCCGCGGCTCCAGATGCTTTCCGCCGTCTGGCAGCGGCCGCAGACCAGATGCCATTCGCGCGATTCGGCCTCGGCCGCCGCGCGCCAGCGGGCCGGCATCAACCGCAGCATCCAGTCGCGCACCAGCATCGCCCGTCCTCCTCGGCCATCTATGCCAGAGACCCGGCCGCCGGTGAAGCCTCACCGCTCGGGCGCGGGGATCCATTCGCCGTCGTCCCCCGGCGGCAGGCGGAAGCGGCCATGCGCCCAGTCGCCCGCCCGCCAGGCCTCCTTCGCCGCGTCGATCCGCTCGCGCGAGGAGGCGACGAAGTTCCACCAGATATATCGCGGCCCCTCCATGGTCTGCCCGCCCAAGAGCATCAGCCGCGCGCCCCCGGGCCCGGCGCGCAGGCCGATCCGGTCGCCGGGGCGGAAGACCAGCATCCGGCCGGCCTGAAAGGTCTCGCCCCCCACGCTCACCTCGCCCGACAGCACGTAGGCGCCGCGGTCCTCGTGGTCGTCGGGCAGCGGGATGGCCACGCCCGGCTCCAGCACCGCGTCGGCATAGAAGACCTCGAAGGGCATTGGCACCGGCGCGCGCTCGCCCCAGGCCTGCCCGAGGATCAGCCGCACCTTCTTGCCCTCGCCCTCCAGCGCCGGCAGGCTGGCCCTGGGCGCGTGCACGAAGGCCGCCGGGTCGTCCTCGTTGCCCACCGGCAGGGCGAGCCAGGTCTGCAGGCCATAGAGCGTCAGCGGCGCCGCCCGCGCCGGGCCATCGGTGCGCTCGGAATGGGTGATCCCCTGCCCCGCCAGCATCCAGTTGACCGCCCCGGGCTCGATCCACTGGTCGGTGCCCAGCGAGTCGCGGTGATGGATCCGCCCCTGCATCAGGTAGGTCACCGTGCCCAGCCCGATATGCGGATGCGCCCGCACGTCCATCCCCTGCCCGGTCAGGAACTCGGCCGGGCCGAACTGGTCGAAGAAGATGAAGGGCCCCACCATCTGCCGCGCCGAGGAGGGCAGCGCCCGGCGCACCTCGAACCCGCCGAGGTCGCGGGCGCGGGGCACGATCACCGTCTCGATCGCGTCGACGGCATCGCCGAGGGGGATGTCGGGGTCCAGCGCGGGGTTCCAGCTCATGGCTCGCCTCCGGGGTTGGGGATGGCGACCAAGCTAGGCGCGGCGGCGGCGCCTGTCATCCCGGCCCTGGCGCACGGGTCCTGTGCGCGAGGGGAGGCGGAGGCCCGCCTGCAACCCCGCCTGCCGCCCCGTCATCCGCGCCCGGCAGCTTCCCGCACGCCGGAAAAGCCGGTTCCGGCAGGTCCTTGCGCACGCTCCGGGCAGGGCGGAGCCGGGCCGCGGGGAGCGGCGTTCTTCACCCGTCCAAGACGAAAAGGAGAGGACCATGCGAGTATTCGCCCCTGCCACCCTGATCGCCTCCGCGCTCCTGCTGGGGGCCCCGGCCTTTGCGCAGACCGCGCCCAGCACCGATCCGCTGCCGCCGGCGACCGACGCGGTTCCGCCCGTGGTGCCGCCCGTGGTGCCGGATGCGAGCGCCAACCTGGGCGTCGATATCACCCCGCCCGAAGGGTACACCCCGGTGACCGACTGGGCCGCGGTGACCACCGACGAGCTTGACGGCGCCACCGTGATGGCGGCCGGCGACACCAATGTCGGCAGCATCTCGGACGTGGAACTGTCCGCGGACGGGCAGGTCTCGGCGGTGATCGTCGACATCGGCGGCTTCCTGGGGATGGGCGCCCATACGGTGCGGCTGACGCCCGACGAGGTGCACATCTTCCGTAACGCCGAGGCTGACGTGATCGCCTACGTGAACATGGACGAAGAGGCGCTGCGGGCGATCCCGGAATACACTCCGACCTCCGGCTGACGCCCCTTGACATGACCGCGGAAGGCCCGGCGAAAGCCGGGCCTTTTGCCATGGCATTTCCCGAAACCTAAACCGCCCCCCTCACCGCCGCCTCGATCTTGTCCCGGTGGGTGCGGTGCTGGGCGAGGGTGGCGTTGAACAGGGCCAGGAGCGCCTCGGCCTCGGCGGCGGACTGGTTGCGCAGGCGGAGGCGGCTGACCAGTTCCTCCTGCATGGCGACGTGTCGTTCGCCCTCGGCCACATGCCGGTTCGCCATGTCGAGATCGCTCTGGGTATAGGTCATGGCGGCAGCATATGCCGCCGCAACGGCCTTGTCGCGGCCAATTCCTGCCCCGATGCGCGCCGGCGGCGGAAAGCGGGGAACCGCCCGCCGCCTTTCCCGTTGTCCGCACAGGTTCCCGCACCCGAGGAGGCGATGCCTTGGCACCGGCCAATCGCGATCTCGTGGTGATCGGCGGCTCGGCGGGCGCGTCGGGGCCGCTCAAGCACATCCTGGCGGCGCTGCCCTCGGGCCTTCCGGCCGCGGTGGCGGTCGTCCTGCACATCCCCGCCAACAGCACCGGGATCCTGATGACGGTGGCCTCGGCGGTCTCGGCCCTGCGGGTCAAGCACGCCGAGGAGGGCGAGGAACTGCTGCACGGCCAGGTCTACCTCGCGCCGCCCGACCGCCACCTGCTGGTCCTCGACGGGCGGATCCGCCTGGGCACCGGGCCGCGCGAGAACCTGGTGCGCCCGGCCATCGACCCGCTGTTCCGCTCGGCCGCGCTGTCGCATGGCCCCCGGGCCATCGGCGTCATCCTCAGCGGGATGCTGAACGACGGCGCCTCGGGCCTGGCCGCGATCAAGCGCTGCGGCGGCATGGCGCTGGTCCAGACGCCGCACGACGCCGAGGCCAGCGAGATGCCGCTGGCCGCGCTGGAGGCCTCGCCGGTGGACCGCAGCGCCCATGCCGCCGACCTCGCCGCCGCCATCCGCGAGATGGTGGCCCAGCCGGCGCCGCCCGCCCGGCCCCCGCCGCTCGACCTCCTGCTGGACGTGGAGATCGCCGCCGGCGACCGGATCGACCGCGAGGCCTTCGCCGGAACCTCGAAGCCCACGGTGCTGACCTGCCCCGACTGCGGCGGGGTGCTGTCCGAGATCGACGACGACAGGCCGCTGCGCTTCCGCTGCCAGGTGGGCCATGCCTTCAGCGCCAAGGCGCTGCTGGCCGAGAAGGAGCCGCAGGTGGACGAGGCGATGCGGGTGGCGCTGCGGATCGTGGAGGAGCGCGCCTCGCTGGTCGCCCGCATGGGGAAGGAGGCCGCGGCGACCGGCCGGACGCATATGGCCGACATGTACGAGCGGCGGGCGGCGGAGTACCGCGCGCACGCCGAGACCCTGCGCCAGGCCGTGCTGTGGCAGATGGAAAGCCGGTACGGGGCCGAGAAGAATGGCGGCGTGGTGGAGACGGAAGTCCGTGGCCCAGCCGAATCCGGGAAGCTATAAGTCCCTGGGGGTCCGCGAAGGGTGGGGGCAGGAATGACCGAGGAAACGGACCACGACGATCCGCCGCGCAAGCGCCGGACCAGGCCCGACGCCGGCGATTCCGCGCTGCGGGGGGTGGTGGGCGTCGGCGCCACCGCGGCGTCGGAGAGCCTGGCCCGGCTGATCGCCGAGATGGCGGGACGGCTGGGCCCCCTCGCGATGGTCGTGGTGCTGCAGCAGCGCGGGGATCTGGGCAGGGAGGGCCTTGCGCGGCTGACGGAGGCGGCGGGCGGCACCCTGCATCCGGTCAAGGACCGCCTGGCCCTGGAGCCCGGCGGCATCTACCTGGCGCCCGGGCGCGCCACGGTCACCCTGCGCGACGGCAGGCTGCGGGTGCGGACGGCGCAGGAGCCGGCGGGGGAGCGGGGCTCCATCGACAGCTTCTTCGTGTCGCTGGCCGAGGACCAGCGGGAAGGCGCCATCGGCATCGTGCTGCGGGGCGTGGCCAGCGGCGACGGCACCCTGGGCGTCACCGCGATCAAGGAGGCCGGGGGCTTCACCCTGGCCGAACGCGCCCCGGCCGGCCAGGACGAGGACCATCAGGACCAGTCGCCCCGCTCGGCCGCGGCCATCGCCGACTTCCTGGGCTCGGCGGAGGATCTGGCCCGGCGTGCGACCGGGCACCAGCTGAAGCGCAGCCGCGAACAGGCCAGCCGCAGCTTCGAGGACATGGTGACCGCCGCCGCGCCGCAGCTGAAGAAGATCGCCACCGTGCTGCGCAACCGCACCGGGCACGACTTCCACGGCTACAAGCACAACACCTTCTTCCGGCGCGTGCAGCGGCGGATGCAGGTCACCCAGTCGGACACAATGGAAGGCTATCTCCAGATCCTGCGCGCCGAACCCGACGAGGCCACGAACCTTTTCAACGACCTGTTGATCGGGGTCACGCATTTCTTCCGCGACCAGAGGGAATTCCAGGCGCTGGAGCGCGAGGTGGTCCCGCGGCTGTTCGACGGCAAGGGGCCGGGCGACCACATCCGGGTCTGGGTGCTGGGCTGCGCCACGGGCGAGGAAGCCTATTCGCTGGCAATCCTGCTGCGCGAGCATCTGGCCAAGGTGGATTCCGTACCGCACGTCCAGATCTTCGCCACCGACATCGACAACCGGGCGCTGGCCCAGGCGCGGGTCGGCCGCTATCCCGCCTCGGCGGTGCGGGAGGTTCCGCCCGAACGGCTGGCGCGCTGGTTCGTGAAGGAGGGCGACACCTACTGCATCGTCAAGGAACTGCGCGAGATGTGCATCTTCTCGCAGCACAACCTGGTCAAGGACGCGCCCTTCTCGCGGCTGGACCTGATCTCCTGCCGCAACCTGCTGATCTACCTGAACGCCGAGTTGCAGAACCGGGTCATCCCGCTGTTCCACTTCGCGCTGCGGCCCGGCGGGTTCCTGTTCCTGGGCAATTCCGAGAACGTCTCGCGCCACGGCAAGCTCTTTGCCCCCGTGGACCGGCGCTTCCGCATCTTCCGCCAGATCGAGACGCTGAACCGCGTGCTGCCGGAGTTTCCGCTATCGACCTCCTCGGGCATCCGCCAGCCGATGGACGCCCCGGCCATCCCTCGCCCGGCGTTCAACAACAGCTCGGTGGTCACCAAGCAGGCCGAGCGGATCATGGAACGCTACGCCCCGGCCTATCTGATCCTGGACGAGAACCACGACGTGCTGCATTTCTCGGGCCGCACCGGGCGCTATCTCGACCCGCCGACGGGGGTGGCCAGCCTGAACGTCTTCAACCTGATCCACCGCGACCTGCGGATGGACCTGCGCGCCGCGCTGCTGAAGATCGAGGCCGACAACCAGCCGGTGCGGATCAACGGCCTTCGGGTGGGGCAGAACGGCAAGACCATGTTCGTCACCCTGTCCATCGAGCCCATCGACGGCGGCGTCGGCCACCCGCGGCGCTTCGCGGTGATCCTGCAGGACGGGCACGTGGTCTCGGACGAGGACGAGGCGCACCAGTTCGCCTCCGCCCGCCTGGGCAGCGCCGAGGACGAGCACGTCCGCCGGCTGGAGGAGGAGCTGCGGATCACCCGCGAGCGGTTGCAGGCCACCATCGAGGAACTGGAAAGCACCAACGAGGAGCTGAAGGCGTCGAACGAGGAATACCAGTCGGTCAACGAGGAGCTGCAATCCTCCAACGAGGAGCTGGAGACCTCCAAGGAGGAGCTGCAATCGCTGAACGAGGAGCTCCAGACCGTCAACGGCGAGCTGGCGCATAGGGTGGAGGAACTGGCCCGCGCCAACTCGGACCTGAAGAACCTGCTGGAAAGCACCCAGATCGCCACGGTGTTCCTGGACAACGAGCTGAAGATCAAGAGCTTCACCCCCGCGATCACCGACATCCTGCACCTGATCGACAGCGACGTGGGCCGCCCCATCCACCACATCGCCAGGAAGATCACCTACGACGACCTGGAGGGCGACGCGCGCCGGGTGATCCGCACGCTTTCCACCATCGAGCGCGAGACGGCGAGCTCGCAGTCCGGCGCGCGCTTCCTGACCCGCATCCTGCCCTACCGCAGCGTCGACAACGTGATCGACGGGGTGGTGATCACCTTCCTGGACGTGACCCCGCTGTCGCGTGCCGAACAGCGGCTGCGCGAGAGCGAGGCCCGCCTGCGCTCGGTGGTCGAGGGCATCCCGCAGCTGGTCTGGCGCGCGGTCGACGGCGGCCAGTGGACCTGGTCGAGCCCGCAGTGGAAGTCCTTCACCGGGCAGAACGAGGACGCCTCGCTGGGCTTCGGCTGGCTGGAGGTGGTGCATCCCGACGACCGCAAGCCGGTGCAGGACGCCTGGGCGGCGGCGGTGGAAACCGGCCGGCTGGACGTGGACCACCGGCTGTGGAACGCCGCGGCCGAAGACTACCGCAGCGTCCGGCTGCGGGCGAGCCCGGTCAGGAACGAGGCCGGCCAGCCCGTGGAATGGTTCGGCACCGCGACGGACGTGAACGAGCTTCTGCTGCTGCAGCAGCGCCAGGAGATCCTGCTGCACGAATTGCAGCACCGGGTGCGCAACATCCTGGCGCTGATGCGCTCCATCGCCAGCCGCACCGCGCTGAGCAGCGAGACGGTGCAGGACTACGAGCGCGAGCTGGACGGCCGGATCAGCGCCATGGCGCGGACCCACAACGTCCTGACCAGCGCGCCCGGCGCCCGGCTGGGCCTTTCGGAGCTGTTCCGGAACGAGCTGACCGCGGACGGGGGCGAGACCGCCGGCGACATCTCGATCGCCGGGCCGCCGGTCACCCTGTCGGGCAAGGCCGCCGAAACGCTGAGCCTCGCCATCCACGAACTCGCGACCAATGCCGCGAAGTACGGGGCGCTGGCCTCCTCCGCCGGGCGGGTGGACGTGTCCTGGCGGATCGACCGCGGCAGGCTGCTGATCTCCTGGATCGAGACGGGCGTGGCGGTCGAGCCGCCCCGGCGCCGCGGCTTCGGCTCGGACCTGATCGAAAAGGTGGTTCCCTACGAATTCGGGGGAACAGGCCGGCTCGATTTCGGTTCGGACGGGGTGCGCTGCGAGATCGAGCTGCCGCTGTCGGAGGACGTGCGGCAGGAACCGGATGATCGGACCGACGGAGATGGGCCGGGACCAAGCTGACGCGGAGGGCAGGCTCGCCGGATGCCGCATCCTGGTGGTGGAGGACGACTACTTCATCGCGGAGGACCTGTGCGACTGCCTGCGCAGGGAGGGCGCCGAGATCGTCGGCCCCGCCGGCACCGTCGAGACCGCCCTGCGGCTGGCCCGTCAGGCCGAGGCGCTCGACTGCGCCGTGCTGGACCTGAACCTGAGCGGAAACCCGGTGGACGAGGTGGCCCGCACGCTGGCCCGCCGCTCGGTCGGCCTGCTGTTCGCCACCGGATACCAGACCGGCGGCATCGCCGCGGAATTCGCGGGCGTGCCGCGCCTGACCAAGCCGGTCGACCGCCGGCAACTGGTCGACCTGATCCGCCGGCAGGTCGGCGCGGATGGGCAGTGAACGGCGTTGGGCGATTGCCCCACCCGGTGGATAGGCGGAAATCCGCCTGGTCCGCTTGCCTGTCACGAAAAACAACCCCAGATTGTATGTTGGGGGCATGGCGCGGCGTTGGGGGCATGGCGCGGCAAGGAGGCCGGCGTGGCGGTCGTATGCGTTCTGCTTGGAAGCGTCGTTGGCCTGGCGGGCACCGCCATGGCCTGGGCCTTGGGCGCCGATTTCGGTCTGGCCCTGCTCGGCAGTTTCCTGCTCGGCTATATCCTCACCGGGGTGCTGCTGTGTCTGGCCGTCCGGCTGGCGCGCAACCCGAACGAGGATCTGGAATACGAACTCCTCGCCCTGCGCGAGAACCAGCTGCGCCATGCGCTCGACCGGAAGGAAGCGCGGCCCGCCGACCCATCCGTCCTGTTCCGGGCATTGCGGTTGCAGGAGCGCACCGCGCTGCGCGGCGGTTCGCCGCCGACATCGGTCTTCGCCCACCCGGCCGAGTAGGCCGGCCACTGGGGGAGAGGGCTGCCCCAGTGGCCCGCCGCTACGGACGAACTCGTTACACTACTGCCGGATGGCGGGTTCCCCCATCTGGCCGGGGGACAACTAACAGGTGAGTCGGCGCACTCACAAGTTGTCGATTTCGACAGGTCCATTCCGTCAGGCGCGGTGCGGATGACCGGGCCGCCGGCGCAGACCGTCAGCGTCATCATGCGCTGGAACAGTGGCCCGATCTGGTGGGCGGTGAGGGACTCGAACCCCCGGCATTCTCGGTGTAAACGAGACGCTCTACCAACTGAGCTAACCGCCCTTCCCCGGGGCCTTAGCGCGGGCGGCGGCGGCAGGCAAGGCTTTGGAGGTTCGGGTGATCCTGGGGCATATCGGGGCGCGCGGGGGGTCGAAGGGCGTTCCGGGCAAGAACATCCGCCCCCTCTGCGGCAAGCCGCTGATCGACTGGTCGCTGGACCTGCTGCTGGCCAACCCGCGCATCGGCGCCGTGGTGGTCTCGACCGACGATCCCGCGATCTACGACCACGCGGCGGCCAAGGGCACCCTGCCCATCGGGCTGCGCCCCGCGGAACTGGCCACCGACAGCGCGCCGAAATGGGGGGTCTGGCAGCACGCGCTGGAGGCTTCGCAGGCCCGGCTGGACCGCCCGGTGACCGCCTTCCTCGACCTCGACTGCACCTCGCCGCTGCGGCTGATGCAGGATATCGACGGGGCGCTGGATCTGTTCGAGGCTGAGCGCCCCGACATGGTGATGAGCGTCTGCGAGGCGCGCAAGAACCCCTATTTCAACCTGGTAGAACTGGATGAAACCGGCTCGCTGAAGGTGTCGAAGCCCCTGCCCGGCGGGGTCTGGTCGCGGCAGGCCGCGCCGAAGGTCTGGGAACACGCGGCCTCGACCTATGTCGTCGACCCCGCCTACCTGCGCCGGGCCAGGACGATCTACGAGGGCCGGGTGATCCCCTTCGAGATGCCGCCCGAACGCTGCCTCGACATCGACAGCCCGCTCGACTTCCGGGTGGTGGAGTTCCTGATGACCGAACGCCTGAAGGAGGCCGCCGATGGGCACGCAGCTTGACGGGCGCACCGTCTTCATCACCGGCGCCGGCGGCGTGCTGGGCTCGACCTACGTGCGGCGGATGCTGGCGGAAGGGGCGCGGGTGATCGCCTCCGACTTGGCCGGCAAGCGGGCCGAGGCTTTGGTGGAGGCCCATAGGAACAACGCGAACTTCCGCTTCTATCCGCTTGATGTCGCCGACGAAATCCAGGTTTCCGAGATCTTCGTCCGCATCATGGCCGACGGCTGGCAGCCCAACGTGGTGCTGAACAACGCCGCGATCACCGGCGAGCTGCTGATGGGCGCGGGCCAGCCCTTCCCCGACTTCGCCGACCTCAAGGTCGCCGACTGGGAGAAGACCCTGCGCACCAACCTGACCGGCCCCTTCATGGTCGCCCGGCAGATGGACCGCGACCTCGTGGGCAAATGGCCCTGCACGCTGGTCAACGTGGCCTCGATGTACGCGCTGAACGGGGCGCATCACCGCATCTATGAAGGGATGCCGTTCAAGAACTTCTCGGCCTATGGAGTGACCAAGGCGGGGATCCACGGGCTCACGGTCTGGCTCGCCGGCTACTGGGCGCCGCGGGGGGCCACCGTGAACACCATCGCCCCCGGCGCGGTGTTCAACGGCCATTCCGAGGAATTCCAGCGCCGGGTCGGCGAACTCATCATGCTGGACCGGATGGCGAAGCCCGACGAGATTGCGGACGTCATGCTGTTCCTGTGCAGCCCCGCGGCCGGCTACATGACCGGGCAACTGGTGAACGTGGACGGCGGTTTCTCGGGATGGTGACGATCCTCGTCGTGGGCGCGGGCTCCATCGGCCGGCGCCACGCGGCCAATCTGGAGCGGCTGGGCGTTTCGGCCGACCTGATCCCCTGGCGGGGCTGCGACCTGCGCGGCCTGGAGGCGCGGGGCGACGTGGCCGCCCTGGTGATCGCCACCGCAACGCCGATCCGGCTGGAGCTGATCGAGATCTGCGCCCGCAGGGGCTGGCCCTTCTACGCCGAAAAGCCGCTGGCCTGGCGGGTCGGGCAGGCCCGGGCGATCCACGCCGCCGCCGCCCCGGTGGCCGCGCGCAGCCTGGCGGGCTTCATGATGCGCTACCACCCGGCCGTGCGGGCGCTGGCCGAGCGCGACCTGTCGCGGGTCTACGGGTTCCATTTCGAGATCGGCCATGACGTGCGGCAGTGGCGGGCGAACTGGCGCTTCGCCGACAGCTATGCGGCGGGGGCCGAGGGCGGCGGGGTGCTGCTGGATCTCTGCCACGAGCTGGACATGGCGCTCGCCCTGTTCCCCGGCCTCGCCGTGCAGGGGGTGCAGTCGCTGGGCCATGCCGGCTTCCCGGGGGTGGATTTCGCCAGCCGCGTGGCGCTCGCCGCCCCCGGCGGGCCGGTGGGCACGGTGGCGATGGACTATCTCTCGCCCGTCTCGCTACGGCGGGGCGGGATCCGCGGCCTCGACGCGGCGGTGGAGGTCGACCTGCTGGCCCCTGCCCTGCGCGCGCTGACCCCGGCGGGGGTCGCGGAACAGGGCTTCGCCTTCGAACGCAACAACATGTTCCTTGAGGCGATGCGCGACTTCCTGGCCCTGGCCGAGGGGCAGGAGGCGGCGCTGAACCCGCTGGTCCCCCGCTTCGACCGGATGGCAGCCTCCAGCACCCTGATCGCCGCCGCCTGGGAGGCGCGGCGGTTCGTGGGCGAGGTCGCGGTGGAGATGGACGCTCCTCGGCCCTGACCGGGTTCCTCCCAGCGAAGAGCGCCCGAAGAGAGCGATGAGCGCCCTTACCCCAGATCCCGGAACGCCTTCTGCAAGCCGCGGGTCCAGAAGCCCGGCTCGCGCAGCACGGCGACGAAGCGGTCGGCCGCCCGCCCCTCGCCGAAGCCCGCATGGCGCGGATGCGCCCGGCCCCAGGCATTGGTCAGGAAATCGAGGATCGCCGCCCGGTCGCGCGCCTCCGCCGCCCGGACCGAGGGCGAGGCCGCCCGCCCGCTCTGCCGCGAGCCCACGTCCAGCGAGGGCAGCCCCAGGAACGGCGCCTCCCGCACCCCGGCCGAGGAATTGCCCACCATGCAGGCCGCATTCCGCATCAGTTCCGAGAAATAGGCGAAGCGCATCGAGGGCAGCACCCGGAAACGTTCCGCCGGCAGCCCCTTCAGCACCGCGAAGATCCCTTCCGAGCCGGGGTCGTTGTTGGGCGCGATCACCACGAAATGCCGGCCGCTGTCGCTGAGCGCCCCGAACAAGGCCTCCGCCTGCCGCCCCATGTCGGCGGCCTCGGAGGTGACCGGGTGGAACACCGCGATGCCGTAGTCGGCCCAGGGGATCGCATAGCGCGCCCGCACCTCGTCCAGCGTCACGCCGGAGGGCTGGGCGTGCACGTCGAGCTCCGGCGAGCCGATGACATGGATCGCCTCGGGCGGCTCGCCCAGGCTGCGCACCCGGGCGGCGGCGGGCTCGGAGCTCACGAAATGCGCATAGGCGAGCTTGGTGTTGCAGTGGCGGAACATCTCGTCGATGGTCCCCGAGACCTCGCCCCCCTCGACATGCGCCGAGCGGATGTAGTTGATGGCGGCGACCAGGGTGCCCGCCAAGGCCTCCACCCGGTCGCCGTGGGTCACGATCAGGTCGGGCCGCGCCTCGGCCACATAGTCGGAAAACCCGGTCACGGTCTTGGCCAGCACGATGTCCTGGCTGTCGCCGGGGCGCTGGTTCATGAACTCGTGCACCGCCACCCCCGGCATCCGCCGCACCTCGTTCACCGTGGTGCCATAGCGGCCCAGCATGTGCATGCCCGTCACGAAGAACCCCACCCCGAACCCCGCGTCGCGGGCGGCGGCGGCCAGCGGCTCCAGCTTGCCGAAGTCGGCACGGGTGCCGGTGAGGAAGAGGAGGTGGCGGGTCATGGCGGGCCGGGGCGCGGGGAGGTCGGGCCGATATGGACAGGAAGCGCCCGATTGTCTAGCCACGGCAGGGAAACAACCCCTGCCGGCGGCCCCTTCGATGCGCAAGTCCAGAACCGTGCTGTGCATGAGATGGGGCACGCTCTATCCCGCGGATTACGTCAACGTCCTTTACAACGCCTGCCGCAGCCGCCTGGCCGGCGAGTTCCGCTTCCTCTGCCTGACCGACCGGACCGACGACCTGCTGCCCGAGATCGAGGCCCGCCCTATCCCGGAAATCGGCTGCACGCCGCAGATGTGGAGGCACGGGGCCTGGCCGAAGCTCTCGGTCTTTGCAGAAGACCTCTACGGGATGCGCGGCAGGGTGTTGTTCATCGACCTCGACACCGTGGTCTGCGGCGACCTGGCGCCCTTTTTCGACCACCCCGCGCCCTTCATCGGCATCGACACCTCGGACCACTGGCGGCCGGGCGGCACGACCGGCGGGCCGGAGGCGCTTCTGGGCACCGGGGTCTTCGCCTTCGACGCCGGAAGCCAGACGCAGATCCTGATCCGGTTCATGGCCGATCCGCAGGCGGCCTTCGACCGCGCCGATATCGAACAGGTCTGGGCGCAGGAACATGCGACCTCGCTGGCCTACTGGCCGCGCGACTGGGTGATCAGCTTCAAACGCTGGCTGCGCCGGCCGATCGGGGCGGATCTGTTCCTGCCGCCCAAGGCGCCGCCGCCGGGCACCGGCATGGTGGCCTTCCACGGCGACCCGAGGCCCGCCGCGCTGCTGCGCCCCGGCAACCGCCGGTGGGACCGCCTGCCGCATCTGGGGCGCGGCCAGGTGGCCTGGATGCGCGACTACTGGACCGGGAACGGCGGCCGCCTTCCCGGCAAGACCTGAAACGGGAGGCAGGATGATGGGCCTTTTCGACCGCCTCAAGGAACGGTTGCGCCGCCGACGCCTGTCGCATCGGGCGCCGCAGGAGATATTTTCCGACTATGCCCGCTCGAACAAATGGGGCGACAGGGACAGCCTGTCTGGCAAGGGCTCCAATCTGGAGGCGACCGAGGAACTGCGCCGCATCCTGCCGGCATTGCTGAAGGAACTGGGCGCAACCAGCCTTCTCGATGTGCCCTGCGGCGATTTCTACTGGATGGCGCATGTCGACCTGGGCGGTATCGACTATCTGGGCGGCGACATCGTGCCGGAACTGATCGGGCGCAACCGCGACAACCACGCAGGCCCCGGCGTGCGGTTCGAGGTGATCGACCTGATCCGCGGCCCGGTTCCGCCGGCGGATGTGATCTTCGTCCGCGACTGTCTGGTACATCTTTCGAACGAACATGCCGCGGCTGCCCTGCGCAACATCGCGCAGTCGGGCGGCCAGTGGCTGCTGACCACAACCTTTCCGCAAAGCGGCAGGAACGATGACATCGCCACCGGCCAATGGCGCGCCATCGACCTGACGAAGCCCCCCTTCTCTCTGCCGCCGCCGACCCGGCTGATTGCCGAGGGTCAGGCTTTCTCGAAAGGACAGGCCGAGGACAAGATGCTCGGCCTCTGGCGGATCGGGCAACTGGCGCGCGGGACGCGCCAGCCGTGACCGATCACCCCAGGTCGCTCCATTTCAATTGCGTGTTCCGCGTGACCGCCCGGGTCAGCCGCTTGCCCACCACCTTGTCGAAGTCGTAGCCCGCGATCTCGCCCGAGCCGGGGCGGCGGGCCCAGATGTCCTGCTCGCCGATCACGTGCCCCGCGGGCAGGTCGCGATCGGCCACCACGCTGGCGCGGGCGAAGCGGTAGACGGGTTCCTCGGCTTCCGTGCGCTCCTTGGGGTTGTTGGCGGCGATCCAGATCTCGCGGCTCCGGTCGATCAGGAAGCGCAGTTCGGCCGGGTCCATCGAGTTGATGATGTCCGGCCCCTTGCGGTAGCGGGTATCGGTGTAGTGGCGTTCCAGGATGCAGGCGCCCAGCGCCACCGAGGCCAGCGCCATCTCGGGCCCGATGGAATGGTCGGAAAAGCCCACCACCGCCCGCGGGAAGGTGGTCTTCAACTCCGTCACCCCCCGCAGAGACACGATCCCGGGCGGCGAGGGGTAGAGGTTGGTGCATTCCAGCAGCGCATAGTCCACTCCGGCCTCGTCGAGGATGGCCACCGAGCGGCGTATGGTCTCGATGGTCTGCATCCCGGTGGACAGGATCACCGGCCGGCCCTTGCGGGCGATGTGGCGGATGAGGGGCAGGTTGTCGGCCTCGCCCGAGCCGATCTTGTAGGCCGGCACGTCGAGGCTTTCCAGGAAGTCGGCGGCGGCGCGGGAGAAGGGGGTGGAGATCCAGATCATCCCCAGGCTTTCCGTGTACCGCTTCAGCTCCGCCTCTTCGTCCAGCGACAGGGCGCAAGCCTCCATCACGTGCCAGATCGAGACATCGGCGTTGGGGGGGAAGATCGACTTCGCCTCCTCGGTCATCTCGTCCTCGATGATGTGGGTCTGGTGCTTGACCATCTCGCAGCCCGCGCCGGCGGCCAGCCGCACCATCTCCTTCGCCACCTCCAGCGAACCGCCATGGTTGATGCCGATCTCGGCGATCACCAGCGGCGGATGCTCCGGCCCGATCTTCCTGCCCGCGATTTCCATTCAGACCTCCGTCAGCCCGGCGCGGAACCGCGCGGCATTGGCGCGATAGCCGCTGGCGCTCAGCAGCAGCCGCTCGCGCGCCGCGGCATCCAGCGCCCGCACCACCCGGCCCGGCGCGCCCATGACCAGCGAGCCGTCGGGGATCTCCTTTCCTTCCGTGACCAGCGCGCAGGCGCCGATCAGGCAGCCGCGGCCGATCTTCGCCCCGTTCAGCACCGTGGCCCCCATGCCGATCAGCGTGCCCTCGCCGATGGTGCAGCCGTGCAGCATGGCCTTGTGGCCGATGGTGCAGTGCGCCCCGATCACCAGCGGATAGCCCATGTCGGTATGCAGCACGCAGTTCTCCTGCACGTTCGAGCCCTCGCCCACCACGATGGGCTCGTTGTCGCCGCGCAGCACCGCGCCGAACCAGACCGAGGCGCCGGGGTGCAGCACCACGCGGCCGATCACATGGGCGCCGGGCGCCACCCAGGCGTCGGCGGCGAGTTCGGGGACCAGTCCTTCCAGGGCATGGATCATCGGGCGGCAAACTCCTCGTTCAGGCGGCGCACGAAATCGGTGAGGCCGGGCTGGCGGATGCGCTTCAGCCGCTCGGCCCGCAGGATGGCGACCAACTGGTCGAAGGTCTCCTCGACCTCGCGGTTCACCAGCACATAGTCGTATTCCGACCAGTGGCTGATCTCGCCCTCGCTCTTCGCCATGCGGCCGGCGATCACCTCGGGCGCGTCCTGGCCGCGGGCGCGCAGCCGGGCCTCCAGTTCCGCGATGGAGGGCGGCAGGATGAAGACCGAGACCACATCGTCGCGCATCGCCTGCTTGATCTGCTGCCCGCCCTGCCAGTCCACGTCGAAGAGCGTGTCGCGCCCCTCGGCCATGGCCCGTTCCACCGGGGCGCGGGGCGAGCCGTAGAAATTGCCGAAGACCTCGGCATGTTCCAGCATCCCGCCGCTTTCGACCAGCCCGCGGAAGGCCGCGTGGTCGTGGAACCAGTAATGCACCCCGTGCTCCTCGCCCGGCCGCGGGTGCCGGGTGGTGGCCGAGACCGAGAAGCGGATGGTCGGATCCCAGTCCATCAGCCGCCGCGCCATGGTGGATTTCCCCGCGCCCGAGGGCGAGGACAGGATCAGCAGAAGCCCGCGACGCACCATCGTCATTCCACGTTCTGCACCTGCTCGCGCATCTGGTCGATGGTGACCTTGAGGTCAAGCCCGATACGGGTCAGCCCGGTGGAGGCGGCCTTGGAGCAGAGCGTGTTGGCCTCGCGCATGAATTCCTGCATCAGGAAGTCGAGCTTGCGGCCGGCTGGGTCGGGCGAGGCGACCAGCGCCCGGGCGGCGGCGACATGCGCGGTCAGCCGGTCGAGCTCCTCGGTCACGTCGGACTTCACGATCAGCACGGCCAGTTCCTGCGCCAGCCGCCCGGGCTCGGGGATGTCGGCGAGCGCGCGGGCCATGTTGTCGCGCAGGTTGGCCGCCCACTGGTCGCGCCGCCCCTCGGCTTCGGTGCGGGCCTCGGCGGTCAGGCTCTCGATCCGGTCGATCTGGGCGCGGATCACCGCGGCCAGCGCGGCGCCCTCGGCCCGGCGCGAGGTCTGGAAATCGGCGATCAGCGCGGGCAGGTCGGCCAGGATCGCGGCGCGCAGGGGGGTGGTGCCCTCCTCCTCCGCCCCGGTCTCGGCCACGCCGCGCACGGCCAGGATCTCGGCCGCGGTGGCGGTGCGCAGGGCAAGGCCCGCGGCCAGGGCGGCGCCCTCCACCTCGCGCAGCGCCGCCAGCGCCCCGGCCAGGGCGGCGGGGTTCACCGTCACCCGCCCCTCGGCGCCCGCGTCGCGCGCGACCTTCAGCGACAGCGAGACGTTGCCGCGGGCCAGCGCGCGGGTCAGCTCCGCCCGCAGCGCCTGTTCCAGCCCCTCGATCCAGTCGGGCAGCCGCAGCCGCAGGTCCAGCCCCTTGCCGTTCACCCCGCGCAGGTCCCAGGTCCAGGAGGCCCCCGCCCCCTGCCCGCGCCGCGCCGCGAAACCCGTCATCGAGACCGTCATGCCCGCGCACCCCTCAGGTTTACCATTTGTCTCGATTTCCGACCGAATCCGCGGGATGCCGCGCTATGTTAAGGGGGCGGTAACACCTGTTGCCGCAGGATTAACGCCGACGCGAGGCCGAGAGGGCCCGGGCGGGGCGGGCCGAGCGATAGCAGAGCGAAGGGGGCCGGGCAACCGGCGGGCGGCGAAGGGGTCGGGCATGTTCAGGTCGGTGTCGGGCGGGGAGGCACGGTTCACGGCTCTGGCCGAGGTGCGCAGCTATTGGGAGGCGCTGCGCGGCCCGGGCGGCGCGGCGCCCCCGCGCAGCCTGATCGACCCCCGCGGGATCGCCGGGGCGCTGGAGAGCTGCTTTCTGGCCGAGCGGATCGCGCCCGGCCAGGCGCGGTTCCGGCTGGCGGGCATGGGGCTGTGCGACCTGATGGGGATGGACCTGCGGGGGATGCCGCTGACCAGCCTGATCGACCCCGCCTCGCGCACGTCCTTCGCCGCCGCCGTGGCGCCGGCGCTGGCGGGAACCGGGCCGGTCACTCTGGTGCTGGAGGCCGAGCGGGGCCTGGGCCGGCCGGCGCTGGAGGGGCGGATGCTGCTTCTGCCGCTGGCCGATGCGGCGGGACGGCCGGGGCTGGCGCTGGGCTGCCTGGCGACCGAGGGCGAGATCGGCCGCACCCCGCGCCGCTTCGTGCTGGCCGGCGCGCGGGCCGAGGCGGCGGAGGGCCCGGCCGCGCCCGAACCCGCCCCGGGCTTCGCCCCCCCCGCCGCCGGCTTCGCCCCCCTGCCCCGCCGTGCGCCCCACCTGCGGCTGGTGAAGGGCTGAAGCCTAGCCAGGCATCGCCCCTCAGCCGAAGGCGGCCGGGTAGACCAGCCTTTCCTCCGGCACATCGTTCCCGGGCCGGGCGATCAGGGTATGCGACAGCGGATAGGGCGAAGTGAGCCGCTGGGCGCGGGCGAGCGAGAAGCCGCAGCGTTCGTAGAAGCCGGGCTCGCCCAGGACGACCAGGGTCTGCGGGGCGCGCGGGTTGCCTGCATTGTGCAGGATGGACTCCACGATCATCGAGACCAGCCTCGTGCCGAAGCGCCAGTCCTCCTTCCAGCCATCCTCGCGCCGACCGCGCCAAAGCGCCCCGCGCTGCCATTCCGGCAGAACCGCCACCGGGGCGAGGCAGCCCCATCCGGCGGGGGCGACCATCCGGCTGACCGCGGCATAGGCGCCGATCCGGCCCCATGGCAGCACCATCTCGGCCCACATCGCCCCGTCCCGTCGCAGGGCGCGCACCAGTTCGGCCTCGTCCGGGCCGCCGAAGGCCGCACGGAGAAGGGCGTCCACCTCCTCCGCCTCGCCGGGGCGCATCTCGCGGGCAAAATCGGGGCCGACGACCATGGCAGTCCTCCGCAAACGAAAAGGGGCGGCCCGCAGGCCGCCCCTTCCCCATAGATCGCGGGTGGATCAGAAGTCCATCCCGCCGCCCATGCCGCCGCCGCCGGGCATGGCCGGGGCCTTGTCGGCCGGCTTGTCGGCGATCATCGCCTCGGTGGTGATCAGCAGCGAGGCCACCGACGCGGCGTCTTCCAGCGCAGTGCGCACGACCTTGGCCGGGTCGATCACGCCGAACTTGAACAGGTCGCCGTATTCCTCGGTCTGGGCGTTGAAGCCGAAGGCCGCATCGCTCGACTCGCGCACCTTGCCTGCGACCACGGCGCCGTCCACGCCCGCGTTCTCGGCGATCTGGCGCAGCGGGGCCTCCAGCGCGCGGCGCACCAGCGCGATGCCCGCATCCTGGTCCGAGTTCGCCCCGGTCAGCCCGTCCAGCACCTTGCCGGCCTGCATCAGCGCCACGCCGCCGCCCACCACGATGCCTTCCTGCACCGCGGCGCGGGTGGCGTTCAGCGCGTCGTCCACGCGGTCCTTGCGCTCCTTCACCTCGACCTCGGTCATGCCGCCGACGCGGATCACCGCCACGCCGCCCGCGAGTTTCGCCACACGCTCCTGCAGCTTCTCGCGGTCGTAGTCCGAGGTGGTCTCCTCGATCTGGGCGCGGATCTGGGTGACGCGGGCCTCGATCTCGGCCTTGTCGCCGGCGCCGTCGACGATGGTGGTGTTGTCTTTGTTGATCGACACCTTCTTGGCGCGGCCCAGCATGTCGGGCGTCACGTTCTCGAGCTTCAGGCCCAGGTCGTCCGAGATCACCTGGCCGGCGGTCAGGATGGCGATGTCCTGCAGCATGGCCTTGCGGCGGTCGCCGAAGCCCGGGGCCTTGACCGCGGCGATCTTCAGCCCGCCGCGCAGCTTGTTGACCACCAGGGTGGCCAGGGCTTCACCCTCGACATCCTCGGCGATGATCCGCAGCGGCTTCTGCGACTGGATCACCGCCTCCAGCAGCGGGACCATCGGCTGCAGCGACGACAGCTTCTTCTCGTGGATCAGGATCAGCGCGTCGTCGAGCTCGGCCACCATCTTGTCGGCGTTGGTGACGAAATAGGGGCTCAGGTAGCCGCGGTCGAACTGCATCCCCTCGACGACTTCGACCTCGGTCTCCATCCCCTTGTTCTCTTCGACGGTGATCACACCCTCGTTGCCGACCTTCTGCATCGCGTCGGCGATGAAGCGGCCGATCTGCGCCTCGCCGTTGGCCGAGATGGTGCCGACCTGGGCGACCTCGTCCGAGTCCTTGACCGGACGGGCGGCGCCCTTGATGGCTTCCACGACCTTGGTCACCGCGAGGTCGATGCCGCGCTTCAGGTCCATCGGGTTCATGCCGGCGGCGACCGACTTCAGCCCTTCCTTGATGATGGCCTGGGCCAGCACGGTGGCGGTGGTGGTGCCGTCGCCGGCCTCGTCATTGGTGCGGGAAGCGACTTCCTTCACCATCTGGGCACCCATGTTCTCGAACTTGTCCGAGAGCTCCACTTCCTTGGCGACCGTCACGCCGTCCTTGGTGATGCGGGGCGAACCGAACGACTTCTCGATCACCACGTTGCGGCCCTTGGGACCCAGGGTGACCTTGACGGCATCGGCGAGGATGTTGACGCCGCGCAGCATCCGGTCGCGGGCATCGGTGTCGAACTTCACGTCCTTGGCAGCCATGTGCCTACTCCTTCGGAATTTCGTTGTTGGATCAAGGGGTAGGGTGCGTGATCGTCACGCACCGCGACGGATCAGGAGATGATCCCGAGGATGTCGCTTTCCTTCATGATCAGCAGTTCCTCGCCGTCGAGGGTCACTTCGGTGCCCGACCACTTGCCGAACAGGATGCGGTCGCCGGCCTTGACCGAGGGGGTGATCAGCTCGCCCGAATCCTTGCGCGCACCTTCGCCCACGGCGACGATCTCGCCCTCGGCGGGCTTTTCCTTGGCGGTATCGGGGATGATCAGACCGCCCTTGGTCTTTTCGTCGGACTGGACACGCTTGACCAGCACGCGGTCATGCAGCGGTTTGAAAGCCATCTGAGAACACTCCCTAGGGTTCCAGGTTGAATGGTGGTTGGCACTCACCCGGGGCGAGTGCCAACGACGCCCATCTAGGGAGCATCCCGCGGCCTGTCAACGGGGTTCGCGCGGGTGCGGGGGGCCGCGGCTACTTCTTGCCCTTGTTCTTGGCCTGGGCCTTCTTCAGCGCGGCGTCCATCTCGCGGTCGATCAGCCGCAGAAGCTGGGCGTCCTTCAAGGCCCCGGCCGCCCCGATCTGCGCCAGCTGGTCGGGCGATTCCTTGCCCGAGGCAGAGGACATGAAGCTGCTGGCGGCGGCCTTCATCACCTCTTCCTGGATCTTGCCGTCGATCTCGGCCAGCACCGCCACCGCCTCCTTCTTGGACAGCACGTTCTTCAGCCCCAGCTTGTTGATCCGCTCGGGCAGCAGCTTGACCTCGATGTCGTGGCGCACTTTCGAATATGCCTTCGTATTGGCGACGGAAAGGTTCTTCATCAGCCCGGCGGTCAGCGCGCTGACGGCCACGTTCACGTACATGTCCATCAGGTCCTGCCCGCTGGCGGGCTTGCCCGACTTGATCTGCTTGCCGAAGAGGTTCAGCGCCTCGGAGAACGAGGATTTCGACACCTCGACCCCGGCGCCGACCAGGAAGTTGGCGGCGAACTTGGTGGCGTTCGCGCCGGCCGCCTTGCCGAAGGAGGTGGCGGCGATCTTGGCCGACAGCGACTTGGCGCAGGCCTGGGTCCATTTCGCCGGGATCAGTTCGCCCACCCCGGCGGTCACCGCGGCGATCACCCCGTTCACCGTCAACTCCTTGCCGAGGCTGAGGAGCGTGACCTGCTCGCCCGCGGTCGAGCGGCCCAGGTTGTCGGCCAGCGTCTCGATCGTCTTCACCGCCGTGGCCGAGGCCACCGCCGCGGCGCCCGCCGACATGCCGCCGGCCACGATGATCGGGGTGGCCATCGCGCCCACCACGGCGAAACCCGCGGCCGAGGTGACGCTGAGCCCGGTGGCGATCCCGCCGGCGGCCCCGGTGAAGCCCTTGAGGAACTGCGCGATGTCGGCCGAATAGGCGTTCAGCGCCTTTTCCGCCGCCGGCAGCGCCACCGACAGCGCCTTCAAGTCCTTGGCCGCGAAGGCCCTGGCCAGATCCGAAGTGGCCTTGGTCGCCGCGTCGCGCAGGCTGTCCGAGGGATATTTCACCGAGCCGGTGACCTTGCCGGTGACCTTGATCGAGTTGTGGGTCAGCGCCTGCATCAGCCCGTTGCGGATGTTCAGCGCGTCCCTGTACTCCTGCACCGTCTTGACGTTGTGCTTGTGGTTGGCGATCAGCGTGGTGACATAGCGCGACAGCCGGTCGAAGACCGCGTTCCTGGCCTTGGTGTAGTCGCCCTGCGTCAGCGTATGCGTCGTGCTGCCGATCTTGACCTGCAGGACCTGCACGGTCTTCTCGGCCTTCTTGCCGCCGCCCTCGGCCGCCTCGCCGCCCTTCTTCAGCCATTGCTCGTACTTGGGCTTCAGCGACTTCATCAGCGGGCTGTTGGGCTCGATCACCCCGATGGCGGGCTCGATCTTCGCCCTGGCCGCGGCGGCCGACAGCGCCTTCAGCACGCCGGGGTCGCAGCCGCCGGTGGGCGCCACGTTATAGCCGTTGGCGCGCAGGATCTTGCGGACGAGAAGAACATCCTCGGGCGCGTTCCGGACCTGCGGCCCGCCCTTTACCTGAAGCCCGACGGGCGCACGCAATATCTCCGACACAGGGCAATCCTCCGAAAAATCTTAAATGCCCACAGGTTACGGATTGGATCCGCGCTGCCTACCCCCTATTCCGCCGCACCCCGCAACCCTTGGTTGTAGTCCTGAATGCGCGTCGCCCCTGGATTTAGCGCCGGAACCGGGCTGCCGAATAACCCATGGAAATCAACCGCCTGCGGCGCGGGCTTCCCGCCGGCCCGCCGCGACGATCACGAAAAGGTGAAGCCCCGCCTGCCCCCCGACCGACCGCCGTCGCGGCTTGGCCCGCCGCGCCGGAGGTGGCAGAGTGGCGCGACGCCCTTCCGCCCCAAGGTGACCATGCGCCTGCTCGCCCGCCTTCTGATCCCCCTCCTCTGCCTGCTGCCGGCCGGCCTGCGCGCGCAGGAAGCCTGCGACGGCCAGGACCTGCTGGCCGCCATGCCGCCGGCCGAGCTTGCGGCCCTGCGCGCCGCGGCCGATGCCGCGCCCTTTCCGCGCGGCAACTACTGGCGCGCCACCCGCAACGGGCAGGAGATCACCCTGATCGGCACCTATCACCTGAACGACCCCCGCCACGCGGCGGTGGTCGAGGCCGCCCTGCCCCGCCTGCGCGCCGCCAGCCGGCTGATGGTCGAGGCCGGGCCGGAGGAAGAGGCGCAGCTGATGCGCGAGCTGGGGCGCAACACCGACCTCCTGCTGCTGCCGGACGGCCGCACGCTGCTGGACCTGATGCCGGCCGAGGACTGGGAGCTGCTGGCCGAGGAACTGCGCGCCCGGTCGATGCCGCCGATGATCGCCTCGCGGATGCGGCCTTGGTATCTCGCCGTGCTGCTGGCCGTGCCGCCCTGCCTGATGCCCGAGATGACGGCGCGGCCCGAGGGGCTGGACGCGCTGCTGATCGGGCACGCCGATGAACTCGGCCTGCCGCTCAGCGCGCTGGAGCCCTGGGACACCGCCTTCCGCGTGTTCGAGACCATGCCCGAGGCCACGCAGGTCGACATGATCCGCTCCACCCTCGCGCTGGGCGCGGCCGAGGACCACATGGTCACGCTGGCCAATGCCTATTTCGCCGAGGACAGCCGGCTCTTCTGGGAATACATGCGCCACGTCAGCCTGACCCTGCCGGGGATGACCCCCGAGCGGGTGGCGGCCGAATTCGCGATGATGGAAGAGGCGCTGATGAACGCCCGCAACCGCGCCTGGATCCCGCCGATCGAGGCGGCGGCGGCCGAGGGGCCGGTCTTCGTGGCCTTCGGCGCGCTGCATCTGGCGGGCGAGGAGGGGGTGCTGAACTTGCTGGCGCAGAACGGCTGGCAGCTGGAGCGGCTGCCGCTGCCATGAGACGGGGCCGCTCCATCCAGCCCTGCTGCTCTCTTCGCTGCGCTCCCCAACCGAGCGAAGAAAGCCGCAAGGCCTTGATGAGCGGCCCCGGGGGACCCCTACCGGCCGCGGGATTTCCCGGGCAACGGCATGGGCTTGGCCAAGCCCCCTTTCGGCCCCTTGGGCCCCTTCGGCCCGCGGGCCTGCGCGGGGTCGAAGCCCCGCTTCGCCGGGATCAGCACGGGTTTCGGCCCCGCGCCCGGCGCGGGTGTCTTGTCGGATTTCGGCATGATCTGCCCTTTCGGATGGAATGACCGGGTGCCGCCGCGACGGGCGGCGTTGCAGCCCCGCAGGGCGCGGGCTCAGATCAGGTCCATTGTCAGGGTACTCCCCGCAAGATCGGCAATGGCCCCGGCCCGGGCTGGCGGGGGCGGACGGCGGCGGCGCCTCAGGGCGCTACGAAGAACCAGTCCATGGCGATGCACTCCTTCGCGGAAGGCCCCATAGATAGGCGCCGCGTCGGCCGCGGTCAACCGGCCGGCTCAGAACCCCTCGGGCCTGGCCTCGTGCGCCATGTGGTCGAGCACGGCGTTGACGAAGCCGGCCTCCTTGCCCTCGGGGAAGAAGGCCCGCGCGATCTCCACGTATTCGGTGATCGCCACCCGGGGCGGCGTGTCCAGCGCCACCAGTTCCGCCCCGGCGGCGCGGAACAGCGCGCGCAGCACCGGGTCGATGCGGGCGATGGGCCATTTGGCCCCCAGCGCGCGGTCGGTCATCTGGTCGATGCGGGCCTGCCAGTTCACCGCCTGCCCCAGCACGGCGCGGAAATGGCCGGGGTCGCCCTCTTCCAGCGCCACCGGCTCGCCCTCGCCGGTGTCGATGGCGGCGCCGAAGCGGTGGGTCTCGAACTCGGCCGCCACCGCGGCGGCGTCCTGGCCCGAGGTCTCCATCTGGAACAGCGCCTGCACGGCATAGAGCCTGGCCGCGGTCTTGCGCCGGCGCCCTGCCCCCATCGGCCGGGTGGTCATGCCCGATGCCCCCCCTCGGCGCGGAAGCCGATGCCCTTGCGCGCCCCGGCCCAGCGGCGGGCCAGCGCGATCAGGTGCAGCGCGGCCGCCGCCGCCCCGCCGCCCTTGTCCTGCCCCGCGGGGTCGGCGCGCACCTCGGCCTGGGCCCGGTTCTCGACCGTCAGGATGCCGTTGCCGATGCAGGCCCCCTGCAGGCCCAGCAGGCTTAGCGCCCGCGACGAGTCGTTGCACACCGTGTCGTAATGCGTGGTCTCGCCGCGGATCACGCAGCCCAGCGCCACGTAGCCGTCGAAATTCGACAGCTTCTCGGCCATGGCGATGGCGGTCGGCACCTCCAGCGCGCCCGGCACCTCGACCAGATCGAACTCGGCGCCGGCCTGCGCCGCCACGGCCCTGGCCCCGGCGATCAGGTTGTCGGCGATGTCGCGGTAATAGGGGGCGACCACGATGAGCAGCTTCACCGGCCGGTCGAAGGCGGGCAGCGGCAGGGTGCTGTGGATCTCGGTTCCGGCCATGGCCTACTCCGCGGACGGGATGCGACGGGTGCCCACGATCTCGAGCCCATAGGCCTCGAGCCCCACGATCTTCGGCCGCGGCGAATTGGTGAGCAGGATGAGTTCGTGGACCCCCAGCGAGGAGAGGATCTGCGCGCCCAGCCCGTACTGGCGCAGGATCTGCGGGGAAACCTCGCCGTCGACGGCCAGCTTCATGTGCAGGTCGCGCAGCAGGACGACCACCCCCCGGCCCTCCTCGGCGATCATCCGCATGGCGTCGCCGAATTCCCGGGTGCGGCCGGGCCCACCCAGCCCCACCACGTCCATCAGCGGGTCGAGCGTGTGCATCCGCACCAGCAGCGGCCCGGGCGCCTGGATGTCGCCCTTGACCAGCATCACATGCTCGGCCCCCTCGGTCACGTCGGTATAGACCCGCATGGTCCAGTCGCCGCCGAACTCGCTGGTCACCCGGCGTTCCGAGGTCACCCGCACCAGGTTGTCGTTGCGCCGGCGATAGGCGATGAGGTCGCTGATCGTGCCGATCTTCAGCCCGTGCTTCTGCGCGAAGGCCACCAGGTCGGGCAGCCGCGCCATGGTACCGTCTTCGTTCATGATCTCGCAGATCACGCCCGAGGGGTTGAGCCCCGCGAGGCGGCTGATGTCCACCGCCGCCTCGGTATGGCCCGCCCGCACCAGCACGCCGCCGTCGCGGGCGCGCAGGGGAAAGACGTGGCCGGGGGTGGCGATGTCCTGCGGGCCCTTGGTGGGGTCGATGGCCACGGCCACGGTGCGGGCGCGGTCGGCGGCCGAGATGCCGGTGGTGACGCCCTCGCGCGCCTCGAACGAGACGGGGAAGGCGGTCTCGTGCCGGCTGGAGTTCTTGGGGCTCATCAGCGTCAGCCCCAGCGCCTCGATCCGCGCCGAGGGCAGCGCCAGGCAGATCAGCCCGCGCCCGTGGGTGGCCATGAAGTTGATGGCCGAAGGGGTGCACATCTGCGCGGGGATGACCAGGTCGCCCTCGTTCTCGCGGTCCTCGTGGTCGACGAGGATGAACATCCGCCCGTTGCGGGCATCGTCGATGATCTCCTCGACCGAGGAGACGGCATCGGAATAGTCGGTTCGGTCGGTCATGTGCGGCGGCCCCCTGCTGGCCCCGGTCCTAGCGCGGGGCGCGGCGGATGGCCAGAGGGGTGAAACGCAGAGGGGGAGGGGACGGAAGCCCCTCCCCCAGGGATCAGCGCGCCGCCTGCAACAGCGGCGAGATCAGCCGCACCGCGACGCGGCGGTTGCGTTCCTCGGCGGCCTCGGTCGGGATCAGCAGGTCGCTTTCGCCATAGCCCTGCACCACCAGGTTCTCGGGCGGCACCCCGAAATACTCGGTCAGCGCCAAGGCCACCGATTCCGCCCGGCGGTCCGAGAGCGTCAGGTTCGACGCCGCCGAGCCCACCGCATCGGTATGCCCCTCGATCAGGAACAGCTCGTAGGGCCGCTGCTCGATGGTCCGGGCGATGAACCGGCCCAGTTCGGCCAGCTTCTCGGCCTCGGTCACCGCGATGGCCGAGGATCCGGTGGCGAAGCGGATCGGCTCCACGTCGATCTGCGGGGCCAGCGCGCGCACCTCGCGGATCTCGCGGATCTGGCGCAGGCTGAAGCCGCGCGCGGCCTCGCGCGCCGCGATGGCGGCCATGGCGGCGGCCAGTTCGGCATCGCCCCCGGCGGTGGAGATCGTCACCGGCGCCGGCGGCCGCGGCAGGGTGGTCACGTCGATGGGCTGGACCGGGGTCAGGTCGTCGATCAGCACGGTCTGCCGCCCGTCGAGATCCACCCGCGCCCGGCGCAGCACCCGGCCGGAGGCATCGCGGATGGTGATCACCCGGGTGCCGTCGTCGCGGGTCACCGTGGTGCGGGTCGAGCCGTCGCGGAAGGTCTCGGTCCGCACGTTGGCGCCCGGGCGGCGCAGCAGCACGTCGTCGTCCTTCAGCACCTCGTAGCGGCCGTCGCCGCGTTCCACCACCACGCGGTCGCCGGTGTTCGACACCACGCGGTTGCCGTTCGACAGGATCGCACCCACGGCCAGCGCGCCCAGGGCGACCAGCCCCACGCGCTCCAGATCCGAGAGCCCGCTGCGCCGGCCGTCGGCCGCGGCGGTGGGGGCGGCGGCGAAGTCCTCGGCCGAGGAGCGGGTGTCGGCCTCGGTGATGGTGGTCTCGGTGGTTGCGACCGGGGCGGGCGCCTCGACCGCGGTCTCGGCGGTGGCGCCCTCGGTGGCTTCCGCGCCCGGCTCGGGGTCGACCAGCGGGATCGCCGCGGCCTCGGCGGTGGGGGCGGCGGCCTCCTCGGCGGCCTCCTGCGCGGGGGCGAGGATCGCCTCCAGCGCGCTGACCGCCTCGGGCGCGGCCTCGGGGATCTCGACCGGGGCGGCCTCGGCGGTGTCGGCGGGCTCTTCGGCCGGCGCGGTCTCGGCAGTCTCCGGCGTCTCGGCGGTCTCCGGCGTCTCGGCGGGCGCGGGGGCCTCGACGGTCGCGTCGGGCGCCTGCGGTTCGGCCTCGGGCGCGGTCACGGTGGCGTCCGGGGTCTCGGGCGCGGGCTCCTCGGCCAGATCCGAGGGCCGCGGCTCGGGCCGGGTCTCGGGCGAGACCTCGGGCGCGGCGGGCTCGGCCACTTCCGGCTGGGCGGCGGGCGGCACCACCGGCGGGATCGCCTCGGCCTCCGGCCCCGGCTCGGCGGGGGTCTCGGGCGGGCCGGCCTCGGTCACCGGACCCTCGACGGTCCCGGCGTCGCGGGCGGCCTGCGCGGCCTCCTCGGCAGCACGGGCGGCCTCGGTGGCGGCGGCGTCGGCGGCAGCCGCGGCCTCGGCGGCGGCAGCCTCGGCGGCTTCGGCCTCGGCGGCGGCGGCCTCTTCGGCCGCGCGGGCGGCTTCCTCGGCGGCGGCGGCTTCCTCGGCGGCCCGCTGCGCCTCGGCTGCGGCGGCCTCGTCGGCGGCCTGCGCGGCAGCCTCGG
>JBBCJM010000009.1:0-1982 GCA_037190175.1 Paracoccaceae bacterium
CCGGCCCCTCCGGGGGGCAAGGGACGGAAGGGTGGCGGCCGGCGAGACGATTTCCAGAGTGCGATGGAGACGACAGAACGGCAGATCGCCGCGAACCGGGCCGAGGCGGAATCGTTCGAGGACCTGACCGAGGCCGGCCGCTCCTACGGCGGCTCGATGGACTATGCCAAGAAGCGGGCCGAACTGCTGATCGCGGCGCAGAAGATGGGGATCGACCTGACCCCGGAACAGATCGCCCGTATCGAGGACCTGGCCCGCGCCTATGCTGACAGCGGCCTGGCGGCGGAGGAAGCGAAGCGGCAATTCGACCAGATCGCTGAACGCGCGCAGCGCGGTGGCGATGCGATAGCCGACATCTTCACGGCCGCGCTTGAGGGGGCGGATGCCACCCGTCGGGCGTTGTCGAACCTGCTGCTGGAAATGGCCAGGGTCCAGATGAAGCAAGCGGTCTTCGGCGCGCTCGGGGGATCCGGTCTGTTCGGTTTGGTCGGATCGTTGCTGACGCCACAGATCCCGAAATTCGACGGGGGCGGCTCGACCGGCAATGCGGCGCGCTCGGGCGGGCTGGACGGCAAGGGCGGGTTCCTCGCCATGCTTCATCCGCAGGAAGACGTCCTGGACCGGACGCGCGGACAGGCTTCGTCTGGCCATGGCGGGACAACGATCCGGGTGGAGGTCTCGGTCAACGATAGCGGGAAGCTGGTCGCCATCGCCCGGCAGGCCGGTGCCGAAGGGGCCGTGCCGATAACGACCAACATCGTCAGCCAATACCACAAGCGATTGCTTGAAAATCAGAGACGCAGATGACCCGCCTCTCCCGCCTTCTCTGCGCCGCTGTCAGGGCCAATCTGGCCGGTCGCAAGATCTTGCCCCCCGAAGGAAGCCTGCCGCTCTGGAACGCCTTCCAGCAGCTCAGCAGAACCCGGACCTGTCATGCCGCCGGACCAAACCCGATCCAGCCATCCGAGATCGACGCATATTGCCGCCTGATGCGCCTGCCGCTGGAACCCCGGCATGTCTCGATCCTGCTGGCCATGGATGCCGCATGGCTCGACCACGCCTATACCCGCACAAAGGCACCGGAAGGCGTGAAGACCCTGCCGCCGGTCAGCAAGGCGCCCCTCAGTGCCGCGCTGCTGGATGCGGTGATGGGATGAATGCATCGGTTATGGATTTTACCGCCGCGCGACGTGCCCGGGATGCACGGCGCGGACGGATGGGGCCGGAACGCTACTCGGCACTTGTGAAGCACATAGCGGCCACTATTCGGCTCGCGTTTGAATTGAGTGTAATCAGTTCACCACTCGGGATGGAGGGTCCGATGCGCTATGCGATCAGGTCAGGTCTTTGCCTGCAAGGCTGGCGGTGGTCCGACGCTGATATGGTGGCGCGGGCGATGCTGATGGAAGCCATGGCAATCCTGAAGGTGGCCCGGCCATCTTGGAGAGAAGGACAGTTGGAATGGACTATCGAAGGAGGAACCCTCATCGAAAGGACCAGATGCGCGAATTGCCACAAACCTCTTCCAGAGGGGCATTTCAAGTTCTGCGGGAGCCTTTGTTCGAACTCCTCGTTCCGCAAGGTCCAGCGCCGATTCACGCGGCGGGAGGATCGGGTTCTAGACATGGCGGTCCGCTCGATGATATGAACGAGCGCTGTGCCCATTGTGGTGCCGCCCTTCCCGAGCAAAGCCGCGTGACGCGCAAATACTGCTCGCAGCTTTGCAAGTCGCGTTCCGATGGCAAGCTCAAAACGGAAGCGCGTCGAGAGGCTTGGTCATGCAGATGGTGCGGGAGGTGTATCCCCGATGATCGCCGCGCCAACGCAAGATACTGCTCGCAACCATGCAGGGCACGGGCGGCATACATTCGCAGCATCGGTAGTGTCGCACCCAAGATCTGCCGGGCATGCGGCGAGATGTTCGTTGGTCAGTCGAGATCGCTCTATTGCTCAATTTCTTGCGGCGCCAAGGGCCGCCTCTC
>JBBCJM010000010.1:0-24335 GCA_037190175.1 Paracoccaceae bacterium
ACCCGACCGACATCTACGGCGCCTCGACCGCGCTGGAGGGGTGGGAGCCCGCGCCGACCGGGCTTTACCACCTGACCGGCGCCCGGCTGGCCGGCCAGTGACGGCCCGAGGCCTGCGCCGGCGGCCTCCGCCGGCGCAGCCGCATCTTCCGCAGACCGAGAGCCCATGTCACGCATCATCGCCACCCGGATAGCCGAGGCCGCCGTCGTCCTCTTCGTCGTCTCGATCATGGTGTTCCTGCTGGTGCGCATGGCGCCGGGCGATCCGATCAACATCTTTCTGGGCGAGCAGGAGATCAGCGACGAACAGCGCCAGGCCCTGATCGCCCGGCACGGGCTGGACCAGTCGCTGGCCGTGCAGTACCTGCGCTTCGCGGGCCATGCGCTGGCCGGCGACCTGGGCAATTCCATCGTGCAGCGCCGGCCGGTGGCCGACCTGCTGGCCCCCGCTTTCATGGCCACGCTGGAGCTGACCACCTTCGGTCTCCTGATCTCCATCGTCGTGGGGGTGCCGGCGGCGCTGATGGCGGCGATGATGCGCGGGCGCTGGGCCGACCAGCTCAGCAGCGGCTTCGCGCTCTTCGCCTTTTCCATGCCCAGCTTCTGGCTGGGGGTCATGCTGATCCTGCTGTTCTCGGTCACCCTGGGCTGGCTGCCCACCGGCGGGCGGATCGAGCGCAGCGCGGGGCTGGAGCAGATCACCGGCATCTTCACGCTGGACGCGGTGCTGACCGGCAACCTGGTCGCGCTGCAAAGCGCGCTGCGGCATCTGATCCTGCCCTCGCTCGCCATCGCCGCCGCCCTGACCGCGGCGCTGATGCAGGTGCTGCGCGGCAGCCTGATCTCGATCAGCCAGGAGGATTTCATCGACGCGCTGCGCGCCCGGGGGCTCGGCCGGCCCGACATCTGGCGCCACATGCTGCGCAACGCCGCGCCGCCCACGGTGATCATCATGGGGGTGAAGTTCGGCGGGCTGCTGGGCGGGGCCATCGTGACCGAATCCGTCTTCTCCTGGCCCGGGCTGGGGCTCCTGATCGTCGAGGCGATCCGGGCGCGCGACTATCCGCTGGTGCAGGGGGGCGTGCTGGTGATGGCGGCGGCCTTCGTGCTGGTCAGCCTGGTCGTGGACATCGTGCACCTGATCCTCGACCCGCGGATCCGCAGCGGCGGGGGGCACTGATGCGCTTCACCGGCTCCGTGCGGCTGACGCCGCTGCTGGTCATCGCGCTGGCGGTCAGCGCCGCCTTCGTGCTGATCGGGATCTTCGCGCCCCTGCTGACGCCGATGGACCCCAATGCGCAAAGCCTGATGCGCCGGCTGCAGCCGCCGCTGACCCCGGGCCATCCGCTGGGCACCGACGTGCTGGGCCGCGATACCCTGTCGCGGATGATCGCGGGCACCCGGGTACCGCTGATCGTGGCCTCGGCCGCGGTGTCGCTGTCGGTGCTGATCGGGGTCGCGGTGGGGCTGTTCAGCGGCTATGTCGGCGGGCTGGTCGACACGATCCTGATGCGGATCACCGACGCCTGGCTGGCCTTTCCCTTCATCCTGCTGGCCATCGCCTTCGTCGGCATCCTGGGGCCGGGGCTGGAGAACGTGATCCTCGCGCTGGTGGCCAGCCACTGGGCGATCTACGTGCGGCTGGTGCGCGGGCAGGTGCTGTCGCTGAAGGAGCGCGAGTTCGTGCTGTCGGCGCGGATGCTGGGGGTCAGCCACCCGCGCATCGCGATCCAGCACATCCTGCCGGCGGTCGCGCCCTCGATCACCATCGTGGCGACGCTGGAGATCGGGGTGGTGATCGCCACCGAGGCCTCGCTGTCGTTCCTGGGGCTGGGGGTCTCGGCCTCGCAGCCGACCTGGGGCGGGATGCTGGCCGAGGGGCGGGCCTATCTGGGCACGGCCTGGTGGCTGTCGACCTTTCCGGGGGTGGCGATCTTCGTGGTGGTGCTGGCGATCAACTTCATCGGCAACGTGATCCGCGACATCGCCGACCCGCGCAGCGCGGCGGCCGGCAGCAGGGCATGACCTCCCGCCTAGATCTGGATCGTCCGCGTCAGGTTGAAGCGGTAGCGCGCGCCCGGATACCAGGTGGTGCGCAGCTCCACCCGCCGGCCGGCGGGGGTGGAAAAGACGCTCTGGGCGAAAAACCCCGGCGCGCCCACGCGCACCTTCAGCGCAAGCGCCTGTTCGCGGGGCAGGGTGATCGCCTCCAGCTCCTGCTCGACCGTCAGGCTGGGGGCGCCCAGCGCCAGCGCGGCGAATTCGTAGCTGGCCTTCTCGCCCCAGGCGTGATCCTCGCCGATCTCGGCGATCAGCGCCTCGGGCAGGTACGAACGGTAAAGCGCCAGCGGCAGCCCGTTGGCCAGCCCGGTGACCTCGACCATCAGCGCGCGGGACCCGGCCGCGACCTCCAGCCTGGCCGCGGCCTTGTCGTCAAGCGCGACCCAGTTCGCCCCGTGCAGCAGATAGGCCGGGTTCATCGACAGGTCGCGCACCGTGCGGTTGAAGGTGACCATCTTGCCCAGATCCTGCCGGACCTTGGGGTTGGCCACGAAGGTGCCCCGCTGGGGGATGCGCACGATCAGGCCGGATTCCTCGGCCATGTTCAGCCCGATCCGCACCGTCTCGCGGCTGAGGCCCAGCTGTTCGGCCAGCTTGCGCTCGCCCACCAGCCGCTCGCCCGGGGTCAGGGCGCCGTCCCTGATACCGGCCTGAATATACGCGAAAACGTCCTCGTATCGGGTGGTCATCCAGTTCGACATGGGTTGCACATCCGTTGGTTTCGTGTATCATCCATACCAGTCCAGTCCAGACGGCACACCACTGAAATTCACTTTGTGAGCCTTCTGCCCGTCCTGCAAGCATGTTGCGATCCGATATGACCGACACCCCCAACTGGCTTCTTCGCGGGCATGTCCGCCGACTGACCGCGATGGTGGAGGCCCCGGACGGCGTCCGGCTGGCCACCGATTGCTATGTCCCCGCCGACCGGCCCGGCCCCGGCCCGACCATCGTCGAGCGCACCCCCTATGACCGGCGCGACGTCGAGCTGATGAAGACCGCCAGCCATCTGGCGGGCCATGGCTACAACGTCGTGCTGCAGGACACCCGCGGGCGGGGGGATTCGGAGGGGATGTTCCAGCACTACCTCGCCATCCCGCACGAGGGCGAGGACGGCCATGCGCTGCTGGACTGGATCGACCGGCAGGAGTGGTCGGACGGGCAGGTCGGCACCATCGGCTTTTCCTACACCGGCTCGAACCAGCAGTCGCTGGCGATCACCAACCACCCGACGCTGAAGTCGCAGGTGATCCAGGACGCCGGGATCAACTATTTCAGCCGCTGCGTGCGCGAGGACGGGGCCTTCGTCATCGGCCAGCTGGGCACCTATGCGCTGCGCATGGCGATCACCTCGCCGCAGGCCCGGCGCGACCCGGTGCTGCGGGCGCATCTGGAACACGTGCTGAAGAACCCGGCCGAATGGTACACCCGCGCGCCCTGGCGCAGGGGGGATTCGCCGGTCTCCTGCCTGCCGGAGTACGAGGACTGGCTGCTGCACGCGCAGGACAACCCGCGCGAGAACGCCCGCTGGCGCAACCCGCAGATGATGATCGAGCCCTGGCTGGACCAGTACCCCGACATCCCGAAGCTCCTGGTGACCAGCTGGTACGGGCATCACGCCTGGTCGAACTTCCGCAAGCTCGAGGCCTTCGCGCACCACGCCTCGCCGAACCGGATGATCGTCGGCACCTGGATCCATTCCTCGCCCTATGGCGAGGCCACGGTCTCGGGCGACGTGGAGTTCGGGGATGCGGCCAGCCTGAACATGGACGAGATCCGCCGCCGCTGGTTCGACGCCACCCTGCGCGGGATCGAGCCCGGGGCGCCGGCGGCGGCGCCCAGGATCACCTATTTCGTGATGGGCGGCGGCACCGGCGGGCGCGATGCGGAACGCCGGCGGCTGCATGGCGGGCACTGGGCCCAGGCGCAGGCATGGCCGCCCGCGGGCGGCGGCGATCTGCTCCTGCATCTGGAGGCGGGCGGCGGGCTGGGGACAACGCCGCCCGCCGAAGCAGGGCGGATGCGGATCGCCGCCAACCTGGAACGGCCGATCCCCACCATCGGCAGTTCGATCCGCAATCCCGCGCCGATGCCGGGCTTCATCTCCTCCGGCGGCTGCGACCAGGTGGAACGCCGGGACGTGAACCTCTCGCCCGGCACCGGCCTGCCGCTGACCAGCCGCCATGACGTGGCCGCCTTCCGCAGCGCGCCGCTGGAGGAGGCGGTGGAGATCACCGGGCCGCTGCACCTGCGGCTGTGGCTCTCGTCCACCTCGCCGGCCTGCGACCTGTCGGTCAAGATCGTGGACGAATATCCCCCCGGCGGCGACTGGCCCGCGGGCTTCGCGCTGAACATCGCCGACCACTACCAGCGGTTCGCCAGCTGGACCACGCTGCTGGACCAGGACGAGGGCCGGCCGCGGCTGGTCGAGATCGGGCCGATCCACCTGTCGAACGTCTTCGCCAGGGGCCACCGGATCCGGCTGCAGATCGGCAATTCCAGCTGGCCCCGCTATGACCGCAACCCCGAGGCCGCGCTTCGCTTCACCTTCTCGATCTGGGCCGGGGGCGAGGCCGACAGCGCCCTCCGCGGCCCGGGCTGCCTGCGCAAGCCGCCCGCCTGAACATCGCCTGCCGGCGTCCCCGAACGGGGCGACGCCTTCCAATCCGGCCCGCCCCCGGACCGGAGCCACCGGAGTACTGGGAACACCATGCAGTCCATGAAGATCATCTGTCCGAACGGGCATCTCGGCTTCGCCCCGATCAAGACCGCCAGCTTCGAGATCGGCGTCGCGGCCGGGCCCGACTTCATCGCCGCGGATTCGGGCAGCGACGACATCGGGCCGACGCCGCTGGGCAGCGACACCTGCACCAGCCCCGAGGCCTGGCAGGAGCACGACCTGGAGGTGATGCTGCTGGCCGCGCGCCGGCTGGGGGTGCCGATGCTGATCGGCTCGGCCGGCGACACCGGGACCAACAGCCGGGTCGACCTCTACCGCGCGATCATCGCCCGCATCGCCGCCCGCCACGGGCTGGCGCCGTTCCGGCTGGGCTGGTTCTATTCCGAGGTCGGCAAGGAGACGGTGCGCGCCAGGATCCGGGCGGGCTCGGCGATCCGCGGGCTGGACGACCGCGAAGACCTGACCGAGGCGGAACTGGACGCCACCGACCGCATCGTCGCCATGGCCGGGGTGCATCCCTTCATCCGGCTGCTGGAGGAGGGCTGCGACGTGATCATCGGCGGGCGCTCCTCGGACAGCGCGATCTTCGCCGCCGCCGCGCTGCACCGCGGCTTTCCCGAGGCGCAGTCCTACTACCTCGGCAAGGTGCTGGAATGCGCCAGCTTCTGCGCCGAACCCTATGGCGGCAAGGAGACGGTGATGGGCGAGATCACCGCCCGCCACGTCGACGTGACCGCGATGAACCCCGGGCAAAGGTGCACCGTGGCCTCGGTCGCCGGCCATGCGATGTACGAACGCTCGAACCCGTTCTTCGAATATGTCGCGGGCGGGCAGCTCGACATGACCAACTGCCATTACGACCAGATCGCCGAGAAGACCACGCGGGTGACCGGCATGGCCTTCCACCCCGCGCCCGAGTTCCGGGTGAAGCTGGAAGGGGCGGGACGGATCGGCGAGCGTTTCGTCGGCATGGCCGGGGTGCGCGATCCCTATACCATCGCCAATATCGACAAGGTGATCGACTGGGCCCGCGAACAGGCCCGCGAACGCTTCGGCCCCGAGGGGTGGGAGCTGCACTACAACGTCTATGGCCGCAACGGGGTGATGGGCGATCTGGAGCCGCTTAAGGACAGGCCCGGGCACGAGCTCTGCGTGGTGGTGCAGGGCGTGGCCCCCACCCGCGAGATGGCCGAGGAAGTGGCGATGACCGGCACCCGGCAACTGTTCTACGCCCGGCTGCCCGAGGTGAAGGGCACCGCCGGCGGCGTCTCCTTCCCCTTCGACGAGGTGATGCAGGCCAGCCCCGCCTACCGCTGGTCGCTGAACCACACCATGGCGGTGGACGACCCGCTGGAGCTTTTCCCCACCCAGAGCGAGATGATCGGATGACCGCGACGAACAGCCGGGTGAAGCTCGGCGACCTGGCCAAGACTTTGCGCAGCAAGAACGCCGGGACCGACCGGATCACCTTCGACGTGATCTTCCGCGAGCCCGAGACCTACGAGCAGGTGAAACGCTCGGGCGCGCTGTCGCGCGCCTCGGTCTGCGCCACCTTCGGGATCCCGGCGGACCGGATCACCGACTTCGTGGAATACGACCCGGGGCTGGCGATCAAGTTCACCATCCGCCGCCTGCGCCCCAGCGGCTCGCCCGGCGACGGCGACATCTTCGGCGCCCAGCAATATGCGCCGCTGCTGGACCTGGAGGTGGATCTGGCCGCCGCCGGGAGGGGGTGAGCGGCGGTCTCCGGGGAGGCCGCCCAAGCCGGGGGGTTTCACACCCCCCCAAGCCAGCGGTTCCTCGAACCGATGGCGAAACCGCTGGCTAACCCCGTGGAGTATTTGAGCCAAGGCGAAGACACATTGATTCAAATTGTTTCCCCCTGCTTTCTTTGGTGTCCTAAATATCCTCGGGGGGTCCGGGGGGCAGACCGCCCCCCGGCGCTCTCCGCAGGCCCCCCGTTTCCTATGTCGCAGGCGCCCCCGGCCAGTCGGTCTTCGGCACCCCCAGCCCCAGGATCGCCCGCAGGAGGGTGACCACCGCCACATGCACCTCCTCGACGAAGCCGTCCGAGGTGGGCAGGGTCGAGCCGGTCACCCCGTCGATCAGCCCCTCCATCGAGGCGGCCAGCAGCATCCGCCGCTCGGCGGCCTCGTCGTGCAGGATCTGCGGCTTGCCCAGCACCGCGGCCAGCGCCGCGGCCAGCCCGTAGCCGCCCCAGTTCGACACGGTGGCGGCGATCACGTGGTCGGTCTCCTGCGCCGGCACGATGCCGCCGGCCCGGGCCGGGTCGCCGTGGACCAGCAGCCCGCGCAGGATCCCGCCCGCGTTGCCCATCCCCATCTCGTTGCCGCCGTCGCCGATGCCGATGGTGGGGATGCCCGCGGCGCGGCAGGCGGCGACCAGGGGGTCGATCTTGCCGACATGCGCGGTGTTCACCCGGCCGCGGCTGAAGCAGATGTCGCCGTTCGGGTTTCGCGCCCCCTTCTCGATCACCACCAGCGCGCCCACGTCCCCGCCCGCCAGCAGCCGGGCCGCCTGCGCCGCGGCCGCGGCCCAGTCGGTGGGGATCGCCAGCACCGTGGCGCCGTACTGGCAGGCCGGCACCGCGGCGCGCCGGGCGGCCTCCAGCGTCTCGACCCGCAGCCCGTTGACCTGCAGGATGCGGGTCATCGCCGGGATCAGCTGCCGCTCGATCAGCACCACCGGCACCGCGCCCAGCCCCAGATGCACCGCGCGGGCCAGCACCGCCGCGCCCACCGGGCCATCGGATTCGGCGATCTCGGGGTCGATCCCAGGCCGGTTCGGGAACCCCGTGCCGATCAGCACCAGCTGCCCCGGCCGCACCCCCGCCAGCGCCCGGGCCGCCAGCCATGAGAGCGGCGCGCCGTAGTGGTGGCGGAAGGCGGCGAAGGCGATGTCGATCACGTCGCGCTCGGGCAGGTCGATGGACAGGAGCTGGTCGATGGCGTCGCAGGTCGCGCGCACCGGATCCTCGCCCGCCTCCAGCTCCCACCGCCGGGTGGCCCCGGGCAGCCAGTCGGGCAGCACGGCCGGGCGGGGCGAGTCGCCGTCCGCCTTCCAGTTCGAGGTGTCCAGCCCCTCGCCCAGGATCGTGCGCAACAGCCGGTTCAGCGCCAGGTTGACCGCCAAGGGCAGCCCGTCCGCCGTGGGCCCGACATAGCCGCTCACCCCGTCGATGAAGCCCGCGGCGGCCGAGGCGCGCAGGATCGCCTCCTCGGTCTCCGGCCCGTGCATCACCTCGGCCCGGCCCAGCAGCAGCGCCAGCGCGGTCGCCACGCCATAGGCGCCCCAGTTCGACACCGTGGCGGTGACCAGCGCGTCGGTCCTGCCCGCGGGCATGGTGCCGTCCTCGGCCGTGCCGTCGGCATCCAGCGCGTGGCGCAGCCGGGGCGCCACCGCCGCGCGGATCCGGCCCATGCCGATCTCGTTGCCGCCGTCGCCGATCCCGATGGTGGGAATGCCCCGCGCGATGCAGCCCTCGCGCACCGCATCGGCCTTGGCCAGCGCCGCGGTGGTATCGGCGCCGCGGCTGGTGCGGATGCGCCCCTTCGCGTTCTCGCCCCCCTTCTCGACCGAGACGAAAGCGCCCACGTCGAAGCGGTCCAGCAGGTCGCGCGTCAGCGCCTCGGCCGCCTGCCGGTCCTGCGGCAGGGCGATGACCGCGGCGCAATGCAGCGCGCCCGAGCCGCCGGCAGCCAGCAGCGCCTCCTCCGGCCGGACGCAGCGCAGCCCGGCGGCCTGCACCACCGCGACCGTGCCGGCGACGATCTGCTCCTCGACCAGCACGAAGGGAATCGCGCCGCAGCCCACGTGCAGCGCCCGGGCCAGCGCCGCCGCACCGGGGGGCCCGTCGCTTTCGGCGATGTCCAGGCTGACATGCGGCCGGTCCAGCCAGCCGGTGGCGATCAGCGCCACCCGCCCCGGCCGCAGCGCGCCCTGCAACAGCCGCGCCGCCTTCAGCGTCAGCGGCACCCCGGCATCCCGCCGCGCGGCGTCGTACAGCAGGCCGATCACCCCCCGGCGGGGAAAGTCGATGCTGACCAGCTTGTCGATGGCGTCGCAGCGTCGGGCGAGCGCGTCGTGGTCTTCCGAATGCGGCATGGCGGGAGTGCTTCCGATGGGGTGAGGGGGACGCGGGGAGAACAGGTATGGACTGGTCTGGTTATATGCCGCGCCCGGCGCGCCCGCAATCCCGCCGCGCCTGCCCTTTGCGAAACGCTTGACACAATCGCGGCGCCATGCACTATTTCTCTGTAGGGTATGACATTACATTATAAGGGAGGTCACAATGAAATCGCTCACACTGGCGGTCGCCGGCGCCTTGCTGGCGGGAACGGCGCTGGTCGCCCCCGCGCTGGCCCAGACCAAGCTGGAAGTCGCCATCATCGGCGAGCCGCAGTCGCTGGACCCGATGATGTCCACGCAGGACGTGGTCAGCATCGTCACCCAGCATTTCGTAGAGACGCTTTATACCTTCGACAGCAGCTGGGGCATCGCGCCGCTGCTGGCCGAGGCGCTGCCGGAGATCAGCGACGAAGGGAAGACCTATCGCATCGCCCTGCGCGAGGGGATCACCTTCCACGACGGCTCCACCATGGACAGCGCCGACGTGGTGGCCTCGCTGGAACGCTGGCGCGACCAGTCCACCCGCGGCAAGGGCGTGGCGGCCCGTATCGCCAGCATCGCCGCCGTGGATCCGCTGACGGTGGAGATCCGGCTTTCCGAACCCTATGCGCCGCTCCTCTCGCTGCTGGCCTTCTCCAACTCCGCCGCGGCGATCTATCCGCAGGAGGTGCTGGGCGAGCAACTGAGCGCCATCGTCGGCACCGGCCCCTACCGGCTGGTCGAGCACCGGCCCGACCAGTACATCCAGCTGGCCCGCTTCGACGGCTACAAGTCGCGCAGCGAGCCGGCGGACGGCACCGCGGGCGAGCGGCTGGCGCTGGTGGACGAGATCCGGCTGGTGCCGGTGCCCGACCCCAACACCCGGGTCGAGGGGCTCTTGTCGGGCCAGTTCGACTATGTGGACGGGCTGCCGGTCGAATCCTACGACCGCATCGCCACCAGCACGACCGCCGAGCCGGTGCTGCTGGACGGCTTCGGCTGGCCGGTCTGGGCGATCAACCACAAGGCGGGGCTCCTGACCGACGCCAATGTGCGCAAGGCCTTGCAGGCCGCGCTGCCCTTCGACGACATGATGTTCGCGGCCTTCGGCGACGACAAGTTCTTCAAGACCGAGGGCACGATGTACCCCGAGGGCTGGGTCTGGCAGGTCGAGAACGGCGCCGAGTTCTACAACCAGAACGACCCGGCCAAGGCGGCCGAGTACCTCAAGGCCGCCGGCTATGACGGCACGCCGCTGCGCATCCTCACCTCGCGGCAGTACGAGTTCCACTTCAAGATGGCCGAGGTCGCCAAGCTGGCGCTGGAGGCCGCGGGCTTCACCGTGCAGATGAACGTGGTGGACTGGGCGACGCTGGGCGAACAGCGCAACGACCCCTCGCTGTGGGACATCTACATCACGCACTCGCCCTTCCTGCCCGAGCCGGCGCTGACCGACCTCTATGCGCCGACCTCGCGGCTGGGCTGGTCGAACCCCGAGAAGGACGCGGTGCTGGCGGCCTTCACCACCGAGACCGACGCGGACAAGCGGCTGGCGCTGTTCGGCGAGCTGCAGGGCCACCTGATGAGCGACGTGGGCTTCATCAAGACCGGCAGCTTCGCGGCGCTGCAGGGCCAGCGCAAGGGGCTGACCGGGGTGACGCCCTCGCCCTGGCCGGCGTTCTGGAACGCCAAGGTCGAGTGAGGCACCGCCCGGGCCTGTGACCGCAGGCCCGGGCCATCCGCAGGGGGGAGCGCGTGACACGTTACATCCTGAACCGCCTGCTGGGCCTTCTGGTGGTGGTGTTCTTCGTGCTGACCATCGCTTTCGTGATCGTGCGGCTGGCGCCGGGCGATCCGGCGGCGCTGATGCTCGGCCCCGACGCCACGCCCGAGGACGCCGCGGCGATGCGCGAAAGGCTGGGGCTCGACCGGCCCATCGTGGTGCAGTACCTGTCCTTCCTCGCCAACGTCCTGCGCGGCGATCTGGGGCAGTCGATCTTCTTCAATCAGCCGGTGACGCAGGTGCTGTGGGACCGGGTGGAACCCACCGCCTTCCTCGCGCTCTTCTCGCTGATCTTCGCGGTGGTGATCGCCACGCCCATCGGCATCTATGCCGCCTATCGCCGCGGCTCCTTCGTCGACCAGTCTTCGGTCTCGGTCGCCATGCTGGCGGCCTCGGTGCCCTCGTTCTGGACCGGGCTTCTGCTGCAACGCTATCTCGCCACCGACCTGGGCTGGTTCCCCTCCTCGGGCTACGGCGGGCCGGACGCGAGTTTCCTGGAGCGGATGCGGCACCTGCTGCTGCCGTCGCTGGTGCTGGGGATCGTGAACTCGGCGCTGATCCTGCGCTTCACCCGCGCCTCGATGCTGGACGTGCTGGGCGAGGACTATATCCGCACCGCGCGGTCGAAGGGGATGGGCGAACGCAGGGTCATCCTGCGCCACGCGCTGAAGAACGCGGCCATCCCGGTGATCACCGTGGTGGGGCTGACCTTCGCGCTGCTCGTCTCGGGCGCGGTGGTGACCGAGCGGGTGTTCAACCTGCCCGGGATGGGCAACCTGGTGGTGAACGCGGTGCTGCGGCGGGATTACCCGGTGATCCAGGGCACGCTGATCGTGGTCGCCACGCTTTATGTCGTCATCAACCTGGCCGTCGACCTGCTCTACGCGGTGATCGACCGGCGGGTGAAGTATTGAGGGTCCGCCCATGGCTGCCGTCGCCTCCGCCGCCGCCCCGCCCAGCTTCGCCAGGCTGCTGTTCGCCCGCCGCAGCGTGATGGTGGCGCTGGCGATCTTCGTGGTGGTCGCGGGCCTCTGCCTGCTGGCGCCGTTGGTGGCGCCGGCCGACCCCGCACGGATGGCGGTGCGCGCCCGGCTGACCGCGCCCGGGGACGCCTACCTGCTGGGCGCCGATGCCTATGGCCGCGACGTGCTGTCCCGGCTCTTGTACGCCGGCCGGGTCTCGCTGGGGATCGGGCTGGGCGTCGCCGTGCTCTCCACCGTGATCGGCGTGACCATGGGCCTGCTGGCGGGCTTCATCCGCCGGCTGGACGCGGTGCTGTCGCGGCTGGTCGATGCGATGATGGCGTTCCCCGACATCCTCTTGGCCATTGCCCTCGTCTCCATCCTCGGCGGCTCGGTGCTGAACGTGGTGCTGGCGCTGTCCATCGTCTATGCCCCCCGCTTCGCTCGGATCAGCCGCGCCTCCACCCTGGTGATCCGCGAACTGCCCTTCGTGGAGGCCGCCCGTGCCCTGGGCTCGACCACCGGCTACATCATCCGCCACCACGTGCTGCGCAACATCGTCTCGCCGGTGATCGTGCAGGCCACTTTCATCTTCGCCTATGCGATGCTGGCCGAGGCCGGGCTGTCCTTCCTGGGGGTGGGGGTGGACCCGGCGATCCCCACCTGGGGCACCATGATCAACGAGGGGCGGCAGTTCATCGACCAGGCGGCGTTCCTGATCCTGTTCCCCGGGCTGGCGATCTCGATCTCGGTCCTGTCGCTGCAACTGATCGGCGACGGCTTGCGCGACGCGCTGGACCCCAAGCTGGCAAAGGACCTGTAGGAATGGCGCTGACACTCACCAACTTCCGGGCCGTGGGGCTGCCGCAGGCGCCGCTGCATATCGGCGCCGACGGGCGGCTGCGGGACGCGGCGGAGCCCGGCGCCCGGGTGATCGACTGCGGCGGCGACTGGCTGTCGCCCGGCTGGTGCGACCTGCACGTGCATGTCTGGCACGGCGGCACCGATATCTCGGTGCGCGCGGCCGAGGCCGGGCGGGCCACCGGGGTGACCGCGATGGCCGACGCGGGCTCGGCGGGCGAGGCGAATTTCCACGGGCTGCGCGAATACGTCATCGACCCCGCGGCCGAGACCATCCGGGCCTTCCTGAACATCGGCTCCATCGGCCTGGTGGCCTGCAACCGGGTGTCGGAACTGATCGACATGCGCTCCATCGACGTGGACCGCACCCTGGCGGTGATCGAGGCCAACCGCGACGTGATCTGCGGGGTGAAGGTGCGCGCCTCGGGCGTGATCGTGGGCGCCTGGGGCATCACCCCGGCCAAGATCGCGAAACGGGTGGCCGAGATCGCCGGCCTGCCTTTGATGGTGCATATCGGCGAACCGCCGGCGCTGATCGACGAGATCTTCGACATCCTCGGCCCCGGCGACATCATCACCCATTGCTTCAACGGCAAGAAGGCGGGCTCGATCCGCGACACCGCGGCGCTGTTCGACCAGGCCCGGCGGCTGGCCGAGCGGGGGGTGCGGATGGACATCGGCCACGGGCAGGCGTCGTTCTGCTTCGCCACCGCACGGGCCTCGATCGCCGAGGGGCTGAAGCCCTGGTCGATCTCCACCGACCTGCACCTGCGCAACATCCGCGACGCGGTGAAGGACCTGGCCACCACGGCCTCCAAGCTGCTGGCGGTGGGCCTGCCCTTCGAGGAGACGGTGGCCGCCATCTCCACCCGCCCGCGCGAGACCTTGGGCCTGCCGCCGGTGCCGAAAGCCGGCGACAAGGCCGATTTCACCCTGTTCCGGCTAGCAGAGACCGCGGCGCAGACGGTGGACAGCCTCGGCAACCACCTGGTGCTCAACCAGATGCTGGAGCCGGTGGCGACGGTGATCGGCGCCAGCCACCAGCCGGCGGCGCGGAGGCTCTCATGACGCTGCTGTCGGTGGAAGGGCTGCGGGTCGAGTTCGGCTCCCATGCCGGCCGGGTGACCGCGCTGCGCGACGTGAGCTTCGCGGTGCCGCCGGGGCGGACGCTGGCGCTGGTGGGCGAAAGCGGCTCGGGCAAGTCGGTCTCCTCGCTGGCCATCATGGGGCTTCTGCCGCGGAACGGGCGGATCGCGGCGGGCAGGATCGGATTCACCACTTCCGAAGGCGGGCAGATAGACCTCGCCACCGCGCCCGAGGCCACGAGGCGGGCGCTCAGGGGCTCCGAGATCGCGATGATCTTCCAGGAGCCCATGTCCTCGCTGAACCCGCTCTTCACCGTGGGCGACCAGATCGGCGAGATGCTGCTGCTGCACGGCAGCCTCGACGCCCGGTCCCGCCGCGCCCGGGTGATCGAGATGCTGGAACTGGTGGAGATCCCGGCCGCCGCCAGCCGGCTGGACCAGTATCCACATGAAATGTCGGGAGGCATGCGCCAGCGGGTGATGATCGCGCTGGCGCTGATCTGCCGGCCCCGCCTGCTGATCGCCGACGAGCCCACCACGGCGCTGGACGTGACGGTTCAGGCGCAGATCCTCGACCTGATGCGGCGGCTCCAGCGCGAGATGGGGATGTCGATCCTGTTCATCACCCACGACATGGGCGTGGTGGCCGAGATCGCCGATGCGGTGGCGGTGATGTATGCCGGCGCCATCGTGGAAAGCGCGCCGGTGCCCGACCTGTTCGACCGGCCGAACCATCCCTATACCCGCGGGCTCTTGGCCTCGATCCCCCGCCCCGAAAGGCCCGAAGGCGCGCGGATCGTGCCGATCCCCGGCACCGTGCCCTCGCTGGCCGCCATGCCGCCCGGCTGCGCCTTCGCGCCCCGCTGCCACTATGCCGATGCGGTGTGCGAGCGGCCGGTGGCGCTGGGGGAAGTCGCCGCGGGCCACCGGGTGGCCTGCCACCATGCCGCAAGGGTGATGGAGGCCGCGCATGTCTGACGCTCTGGTACAGGTCCGCGCCCTGACCAAGACCTTCCCCACCGCCCGCGGCGTGGTGCAGGCGGTGACCGAGGCGACGCTGGACATCCCCCGCGGCTCGATCACCGGGCTGGTGGGCGAGAGCGGGTCGGGCAAGACCACGCTGGGCCGCACCCTCCTGCGGCTGATCGAACCCACCGGCGGCGCCACGAGTTTCGACGGGCAGGAGATCAACCGGCTGGACGGCCCGGCGCTGCGGCATATGCGGCGGCGGATGCAGCTGATCTTCCAGGATCCGGTCTCGTCTCTGAACCCGCGGCTCAAGGTGGGCCAGATCGTGGCCGAGGGGCTGATCGCGCACGGCATCGGCACCCACGCCGAGCGCCGCGCCCGGGTGGAGGCGCTGCTGGCCGAGGTGGGCCTGCCGCCCGAGGCTGCCACCCGCTATCCGCACGAGTTCTCGGGCGGGCAGCGCCAGCGGATCGGCATCGCCCGGGCCCTGGCGCTGGACCCCGAGTTCATCGTGGCCGACGAATGCGTCTCGGCGCTGGACGTGTCGATCCAGGCGCAGGTGCTGAACCTGCTGCTGGACCTGCGGAAAAAGCGCGACCTGACCATGCTGTTCATCGCCCACGACCTGGCGGTGGTGGAATACCTCTGCGACCAGATCGTGGTGATGTACCTGGGCCGGGTGGTGGAGGCCGGGCCGGCGGCCCGCGTGTACCATCATCCGCAACACCCCTATACCCGGGCGCTGCTCTCCGCGATCCCGCATCCCGACCCCCGCGCGCCCCGCAACCGCGAGGTGCTGCCGGGCGACATCCCCAGCCCGATGGCGCCGCCCTCGGGCTGCGTGTTCCGCACCCGCTGCCGGCTGGCCGAACCGGCCTGCGCGGAAGCCTTCCCCGCCCCCGTGCCCGTCGCGCCCGGCCACGTGAGCTATTGCCTGAAAGCCGAAACCCCCGCATGAGCCTGCAAACCCTCGACACCCCCGAACGCCGGCTGAAGGCCCTGGGCCTGGCCCTGCCGCGCGCCGCCCCCGCGCCCATCGGCGCCTTTCGCAACCTGCGCGTCCACGGCGGCTGCGTCTATGTCTCGGGCCAGGGGCCGGTGCGCGAGGACGGCAGCCTGATCCGCGGAAGGGTGGGCGAGGATGTGAGCGTGGCCGAGGCGCAGGAGCACGCGCGGCTAGTGGCGCTGAACATCCTGGCCGTGCTGCGCGACGAGTTCGGCACGCTGGACCCCATCGCGGGGGTGGTGAAGCTGCTGGGCTTCGTCAACGCGGTGCCGGACTTCGAGCGCCATCCCGAGGTGATCGACGGCGCCTCGCGCCTGATGCACCAGGTGTTCGGCGAAAGGGGGGTGCACGCGCGCTCCTCGCTGGGGGTGGGGTCGCTGCCCAATCGGATCACGGTGGAGATCGAGGCGATCTTCGAACTGGCGCTTTGAGAGAGGTTATCACGATGGACACCCGCGCCTTCGGGCAGAACGAGGACTGGGGTTGGCACGACGCCATGGGGCTGGGCCGGGTCATCAACGTCTCGGGCACCATGACCTCGCTGGGCGCCAGCCGGGTGGCGCCGCAGGTGGCCGAGGCGACCGCGGCCTCGATGGGCCATTTCGTGCGGGTGCACCAGTTGCAGGCCAGGGCCAGCGAAGTGATCGCCCGGCTGACCGGGGCCGAGGCCGGCTGCCTGACCGCCTCGGCCAGCGCCGGGATCACCCTGGCGGTGGCGGGCTGCATCACCGGGCTGGACCCGGCGCGGGCCGAGGCCTTGCCGCGCAACCCGGGGCCGAAGGCGGAGGTGGTGGTGCAGGCCGGGCACCTGTGCGGCTATGGCGCGCCGGTGGCGACGGCGGTGGAGCTTGCCGGCGGCACGGTGCGGCAGGTGGGGCAGTCGACGCTGGCGATGGACCACCAGCTGGCCGGCGCGCTGGGGCCGCAGACGGCGGCCGCGCTCTATGTCGTGTCGCACCACGTGGTGCATTACGGCCAGATCCCCTTCGCCCGCTTCGTGGCGATCTGCCATGCGGCCGGGGTGCCGGTGATTGTGGACGCGGCCTCGGAATACGACCTGCGGGGGTTCATCGCGCAGGGGGCGGACATCGCCATCTATTCGGCCCACAAGTTCCTGGGCGGCCCCACCGGCGGGATCGTCGCCGGGCGGAAGGACGCGGTGCGGGCCACCTACCTGCAGAACATCGGCATCGGCCGGGGCATGAAGATCGGCAAGGAAAGCATCGCCGGCGCCATCGCGGCGATGGAACGCTGGATGGCGCGCGACCATGCCGCGGTGCGGGCGGCGGAACGGGCGGCGCTGGACCTGTGGGTGCAGAGCCTTTCCGGCATCCCCGGGATCACCCCGCGGATCGTCCCCGACCCCACCGGAAATCCCTTGGACCGCTTGCAGGTGGACGTGGACCCTGCGGGCGCGGGCAGCACCGCCGCCGCCATCGCCCGGCATCTGGGCGGGCTCGACCCCGCCATCGTGGTGCGCGACCACGAGGTGGAGCTGGGCTATTTCCAGCTCGACCCCTGCAACCTGGCCCCCGACCAGGCCGAGATCGTGGCGCGCACCCTGTCGGAAGTCCTGCGCGGCGCGGCCGGGATCCCCCAGCGCCCCGACGATCTGGACGGCGCGCGCAACGGGGGCGTGACGGCCTATCTGAACTGGCTCGCCGAGGGGTGACTTGCAAAGCCGGGCGGCCTCCACAATAAGGGAAGCGCCCAGCCCGGAGTGGAGCATGACCGACCTCAGCCCGATCCGCAGCCGCACCAGCGGCATCGACCGCACCCTGCAGATCCTCGACGCGCTGACCGAGGCCGGGCGGCAGATGAGCGCCTATGAACTCAGCAAGGCCACCGGCGCGCCGGTCTCGACCATCTACCGGCTGGTGGACGAACTGGTGGAGCGCGCCATGCTGACGCGGCGCGAGGATGGGCAGATCTGGCTGGGCCCGCGGCTGATGCGCTATGGCCTGGCCTACCGCGCCGCCATCGACCTCTTCGCCGAGGCGCGGCGCGAGATGCGGCTGCTGGCCGAGGAAACGGGCGAGACGGTGCAGCTCTGCGCCCGCGACGAGGGGATGATGACCGTGATCGCCATGGTCGAGGGGCGCGGGCATTTCCGGGTGACCTCGGACGTGGGCACGCGGGTGCCGCTGAACTGGACCGCCTCGGGCCGGCTGCTGCTGGGGCATCTGGACGAGGCCGAGCGGGTGGCGGCCTTCGCCGGCTCGGCCCGGCCCTCCTCCACCGGCATGGCCGAGACCGATGCGGTGCGGCTGGCCCGGCAGTCGGCGGCGGATTTCCAGAACCGGCTGGCGATCCAGATGGGGCAGTCGGAATTCGCCGTGGCCTGCATCGCCGCCCCGATCCGCAACGAGCGGGGGGACTGCGCCGCCACCATCTCCATCGTGCTGGCCGAGCGGCAGGCGGAGCAGCGGTCCGGCGAGCTCGCCGCCGCGGTGCAGAACGCCGCGCTGCGGGTGGAACGCGCCATCGGCTTCACCGGCCGGGGGTGAGCCCGGCACCATCGCCCCCGGCGGATCCGGCCCTATCCCTGGCGCCGGCCACGACCTATCGCAGGAAGCCATGACCGAAATCGCCGCCAACCTGACCGCGGTCCAGGGCCGCATCGCCGCAGCGGCCGCCCGTGCCGGGCGCGATCCGGCCGCGGTGCGGCTGGTGCTGGTGACCAAGACCGTGCCGCCCGAACGGGTGGCCGAGGCCATCGCCGCGGGCGCCCGCGACCTGGGCGAGAACAAGGTGCAGGAGGGGCTGCGCAAGGCCGAGGCCCTGGCTGGCCAGCCCGTCCGCTGGTCGATGATCGGGCATCTGCAAAGCAACAAGGCCCGCGACGTGCTGCGCTTTGCCCACGAGGTGCAGTCGGTGGACCGCCTGTCGCTGGCCGCGGCGCTGGAGCGGCGGTTGCAGCAGGAGGGCAGGGGGCTCGACGTGCTGGTGCAGGTGAACACCTCGGCCGAGGCCAGCAAGTTCGGGCTGGCGCCGGGGGAGGTGCCCGCCTTCCTGCGCGACCTGACCGCCTTCCCCGCGCTGCGCCCCCGCGGCTTCATGACGCTGGCCACCTTCACCCCCGAGGAGGCCGAGGTGCGCCGCTGCTTCCGCGTCCTACGTTCCATCCGCGACCGCGCGGTGCAGGAGGCCCCGCAGGGCCCCGCGCTGGCGCAGCTTTCCATGGGCATGTCGGGCGATTTCGAATGGGCGGTCGAGGAAGGGGCGACCATCGTGCGCGTCGGCCAGGCGGTGTTCGGCGCCCGGCCGCTGCCCGATTCCCACTACTGGCCCGGCGCGGCGGGCACCGGCGGCGCTTGACAGCCGGCCCCCGGTTTGCGCATGAGGGATCACCTCGGTTCCGGCCTTGCCAGCCGGTGAAAAGGGAACGCGGTGCGCCCGTCAGGGCCATGCCGCGGCTGCCCCCGCAACTGTAGGCGGCGAGCGCGGGTGATCATGCCACTGGGGCCGAGCGTCCCGGGAAGGCCGCCCAAGCCGTGACCCGCGAGCCAGGAGACCTGCCGGGGTGATCACCCTTTCCGCCGTGCGGGGCGCACGGCCGGAGGCGGCTTTCGCCAGTGGTGACGCTCACCCGTCGGCGGAAGGGCCATGCCTTTCCCAGACATCTGTCGTTTGCGGGCGGCCCCCGGGGCCCTCGCACAGGAAAGGAACCATAGCGATGTCCCTGACCCGGACCGCCCTTGCCACCACCGCGCTGACCCTGCTGGCCGCCCCCGTCGCGGCGCAGACCGTGCTCGACACCATCGTGATCTCCGCCTTCCGCACCGCCGCCGAGCGCGAGCGCAGCGGCGCCTCGGTCACCGCGGTGGAGGCCGCGGATCTGGACCGTGCGAAGACCACCACCCTGGCCGAATACCTTTCCACCCTGCCGGGCGTCACGCTCACCCAGTCCGGCCCCTTCGGCAATACCGCGAACCTGCGGATCCGGGGGGCGGACGGGCGCTATCTGGCGGTCTATATCGACGGGATCCGGGTGTCGGACCCCACCGGGACCACGGTGTTCTTCGACTTCGGCAGCCTGATGACCGACGACGTGCGCCGGATCGAGGTGCTGCGCGGCTCGCAATCCGCGCTCTGGGGCGGCTCGGCGGTGGGGGGGGTGATCAACATCTCGACCCGCGCGGGGCTGGAGGAGGGGTTCCGCCAGTCGCTGGCCGCCGAGGCCGGCAGCTTCGGCTCGGGCAAGCTCTCCTACGGGCTGACGCAGAAGGACGACCGGCTGGAACTGGCCTTCACCGCCACCCGGTTCCAGACCGACGGCTTCTCGGCCATCCCCGGCGGGGCGGAGAAAGATGGCGCCGAGGCCACGCGGCTGTCCTTCTCGGCCCGCTATCAGCTGAGCGACACGCTTGCGGTGGGCGGGGCGGCCTTCGTGCAGCGCACGGAACAGGACTACGACGCCTGGACCGACCCCGACGGGGATTGGGTCTATGATACCGCCGCCGAGGCCGGCTATGGCCAGACGCGCACCGAACGCGGCGCCCGGGTCTTTGCCGAACTGGCGCTGGGCAACACCGACCACATGTTCGACCTGGCCTATTTCGACATCGACCGCGCCTATACCGAGCCCGAGGTGGGCGTTTCCACCTATGCCGGCAACCGGCTGACCTTCGGCTGGCAGGCCACCACCCACCTGTCCGACCCGCTGACGCTGGTCTACGGGCTCGACTGGTCGCGCGAGCGGGCGGAGTACAGCTTCCTGCCCGGCGGGGTGGCCGACACCACCATTGCCGGCGCCTTCGCGCAGGTGCTGTGGTCGCCCTCGGAGGCGCTGGACATCGCCGCCACCGTGCGGGTGGACCGCAACTCGGCCTTCGGCACCTTCCCCACCGGGCGGCTGGCGCTGGCCTGGCGACCGGCCGAGGGCACCACGATCCGCGCCGCCGCGGGCCTCGGCTTCCGTGCGCCCTCGATCGACGAACGCTTCGGCGAGTACCCGGAGTTCTTCTTCACCGGCAACCCGGATCTGGAGCCCGAGGAAAGCCGGTCCTATGAGATCGGGGTCGAGCACGCCTTCGCCGGCGGCGCCACGCTTTCGGCCACGCTCTACCGGCTGGAGATCGACAACCTGATCCAGTCCGACCCCGTGACCTTCTCCACGCTGGTGAACCTGCCGGGCGAGTCGGTGCGCAAGGGCGTGGAACTGGGCGCGACCCTGCCTTTGGGCGAGCGGGTGCGGCTGGGCTTCGCCTATACCTATACCGATGCGCGGCGCCCCAACGGCGCCCGGCTGGTGCAGGTGCCCCGCCATGCCCTGGCCCTGTCGCTGGACGCGGACCTCACCGAGCGGTTGTCCGCCGGGGTGGTGGTGAAGCACGCCTCGGGCCGGTTGGACAACGACCATGCCACCTTCGCGGTGGTGGCGATGCCCGACTACACCGTGGTGAACGCGCAACTGAACTACGCGCTGACCGAGCGGGCCGAGGCCTATCTGCGGATCGAGAACCTGACCGACACGGATTACCAGCTGGTCAACGGCTATGCCACCGCCGGCCGTTCGGTGTTCCTGGGCGTGCGGGCGCGGTTCTGATGCCGGGGGGCGTCCTCAGATGCGCGGCGCTGGCGCTGGCGTTCCTGGGGGCGCCCGCGGCGGCCGAACCGCAGCGCGTGGTCTCGATGAACCTCTGCACCGACCAGCTGGCCATGCTGCTGGCAGCACCAGGGCAGCTGGTCTCGGTGTCCTTCCTCGCCGCCGATCCGCGGGTTTCGGCGATGGCGGAGCAGGCGGCGGGGTTTCCGGCCAACCACGGGCAGGCGGAGCAGATCTTCCTCATGCGCCCCGACCTCGTGCTGGCCGGGCGCTATACCGGGCAGGCCACGGTGGCGCTGCTGGAGCGGCTGGGCATCCCGGTGGTGCGTTTCGACCCCGAAAGCGGGATGCAGGACATCCGCGCCAATATCCTCGCCATGGGCGCCGCGCTGGGGCGCGGGCCGCAGGCCGCTGCGCTGGCGGCGGAGTTCGAGGCCGACCTCGCCGCCCTGCGCGCCGAGGTGGCGGACCGCCCCCGCGCCGCGCTCTACTACGCCAACGGCTATACCTCGGGCGACCGTTCGCTGGCGGGCGAGATCCTGGCGGCGGCGGGTTTCGCCAATGCGGTGGCGGGGCTTGACGGCGGCGGCTTCCTGCCGCTGGAAGTGCTGGTCATGGCAGACCCCGATCTGGTCATCACCGGCGGCCGCTATCCCGCCGCCTCGCGGTCCGAGGAACTGCTGGACCACCCCGCCCTGCGCGCCCTGGGGCCAAGCCCGCTGCTGGCCGACCGCGACTGGGTCTGCGGCACCCCCTATGTCCTGCGCGCGGTGCGGGCGCTGCGGGATCAGCGGCTGCGGATGGCGGGCTGAGATGCGCGTCTGCCTGCCGCTGGGGCTGCTGGTCGCGCTGCTGTTCGCGGCCTCGCTGCTGGTCGGCCCCGCGGCCATCGGGCTTTCCGACAGCCTGAACGCGCTGATCCGCGGCGAGGGCGAGGCGGTGGTGCTGGTGATGCGCGAGGTGCGGCTGCCCCGCGCGCTGCTGGGGGCGATGGTGGGCGCCGCGCTGGGGCTTTCCGGCGCGATGATGCAGGGGATGCTGCGCAACCCGCTGGCCGAGCCCGGGCTGATCGGCACCTCGGCCTCGGCCGCCCTGGGCGCGGTGATCGCCCTGCAGACCGGGCTGGCGGCCGCCTTCCCCGCCGCCCTGCCGCTGGCGGCGCTGGGCGGCGCGGCGGTGTCGGTGCTGCTGATCCTGACGCTGGCGGGGCCGCGGGGCTCGGTGCTGACGCTGATCCTCGCCGGGATCGGCATCTCGGCGCTGGCCTCGGCGGCGACCTCATTGGTGCTGAACCTCTCGCCCAACCCCTTCGCGGCCAACGAGATCGTGTTCTGGATGATGGGCTCGCTGGCCGACCGCTCCATGCTGCACGTCAGCCTGGCCGCGCCGCTGATGCTGGCCGGGGCGCTGCTGGCGGTGCCGGTGGCGCGGGGGCTGGATGCGCTGACGCTGGGCGAGGATGCCGCGGCCAGCATGGGGGTGCGGCTGGGGCGGCTGCGGCTGATGCTGGTGCTGGGCACCGCGGCGCTGGTGGGGGGCGCGACGGCGGTGGCGGGCGGGATCGGCTTCGTCGGGCTGGTGGTGCCGCACCTGCTGCGCCGGGCGGTGGGCGCGCTGCCCTCGCGGCTGCTGCCGGCCTCGGCGCTGGGCGGCGCGGCGGTGGTGCTGGCGGCCGACATCGCGGTGCGGCTGATCGCGCCCGACCGCGACCTGAAGCTGGGGGTGCTGACCGCGCTGGTCGGCGCGCCCTTCTTCCTGCACCTGATCCTGAAGACGCGGAGGGAGGGATGACCCTGCTCGCCCTCTCCAGCCTGACCGTCCGCCTCGGCGCCCGCGCGGTGGTGGATGGCGTCGATCTGACGGTGAGCGAGGGCGAGTTCGTGGGCCTGCTGGGCCCCAACGGCGCCGGCAAGACCACCCTCCTGCGCGCCGCGCTGGGGCTGGAGCGGTTCGCCGGCGCCTCCGATCTCGCCGCGCTGCCCCCCGCCGCCCGCGCCCGCCGCGCCGCCTTCCTGCCGCAGCGGCGCGAGATCGCCTGGCCGATGCCGGTGGAGGCGGTGGTGGCGCTGGCCCGGCCGCGGGATCCCGGTGCGGTGGACCGCGTCATCGCCCGGCTGGAGCTGGAGCCTTTGCGCCGCCGGATCGCCACCGAGCTGTCGGGCGGCGAGCAGGCCCGGGTGCTGATCGCCCGCGCGCTGGCGCAGGAGGCGCCGCTGCTCATCGCCGACGAGCCCACCGCGGGGCTGGACCCGGCGGCGCAGCTGGGGGTGATGGAGGTCTTCGCCGGGCTGGCGTCCGCTGGCGGCGCGGTGATCGCCTCGCTGCACGACCCCGGGCTGGCGGTGCGGCATTGCTCGCGCCTGGTGGTGCTGGATCGCGGCCGGGTGGCGGCGGACGGGCCGCCTGCGGTGGTGCTGACCGATGAACTCTTGGCCCGCGTCTTCGGCATCCGCGCCTGGCGGGCCGAGACGCCGGAGGGGCCGGTGTTCCAACCCATCGGCCGGGTGCCCCGGTGATCGTCACCTGCACGCCGCCCTGGCTTTGCGCCGATCTGGGGGCCGGGCACCGGGTGCTGAGCTGGGCCGTGCACCGGCCGGGGCTGGTGGAGGCGCGGGCCATCCTGTGGCGCGAGGTGCGCAACGCCGACCTGCCCGAGGGCTTCGCGGTGGAGCCCTGGCTGGCCGGCGAACTCGCCGCCCTCGGGCAGGGGGAGGCGGTCGCCATGCTGACCTCCCGCGACCTTCGGGCGCATCACCATCGCGCGGCCGAGGTGGGCGGCATGGGGGTCGAGGCGCTGGCCACCGTGGGCCTGTCGAACGCCGAGGCGGTGGGATCGCGGCTGGACCGCACCGGCGCGCATTGGGGCACCATCAACCTCGCCGTGCAGATCCACACCGCGCTGACCGACCCCGCGCTGACCGAGGCGCTGAGCATCGCCGCAGAGGCCCGCACCGCCGCGGTGATGGCGGCGGGGCCCGACCTGCCCACGGGGCGCGCCACCGGCACCGGCACCGACTGCATCGCGCTGGCCTGCCGCCTGGACGGCCCGGCCCTGCGCTACGCCGGGCTGCACACCGACCTGGGCGAGGCCCTGGGCCGGGCCGTGTGGCAGGCGGTGGCGGCGGGGGTGGAGGAGTGGATGCAGAAGGTCCGCCCGACCCTGCGCTGAGCGGGAGCCGAAACAGGATCGTTTCAGGCGGCATCGCCGGCAGGAAAGGCGCCTCCCCTCCCCGCGTGGGAGGGGATGGGGGAG
>JBBCJM010000011.1:0-5124 GCA_037190175.1 Paracoccaceae bacterium
CGCCCGCGCCTCGGCCTGTTTGGCGGCGGTGTTGCGCGCGGCGGCGTCCGCCTGCCGGTCGGTGGCCGCCGTGACGCCCTCGACGGCGCCCTTGACTTCGGTCGCGCCGGCCTTGGCCTGCGCGGTGTCGGCCCGGAACAGGATGTAGACGCCGACGTTGCGCTGGCTCATGGCCGATCCTCCGAGAACACTTCAAGGGCCGCGTCCTCCATCACCTGGAGATCCGCGAAGGCGGCGGCGGCGCCGGTGCGGCGCAGCACCACGTCCACCGCCGGATAGTCGAGGCCGAGCCAGATCAGACCGGCGAGACCCGCCACGCAGCGCCATTGGGTCTCGCAGGCAAGGAACGCGGTGACGGCGGGCCAGTTGGCCGGCATCACCTCGAATGCGTCGGCGCTGGCCGGGGCTTCCTCGATCAGTTCGGGGGGCACGTCCCATCCGAGCTCCGCGAACTGCGCCGCCAGCTCGCTGTCCAACACCGCCGGCGTGCGGTCGTCGGCACGGCCGAGGCGCGACTGCGCCCAGGCCCGTGCCGCCGCCCTCAGTTTCCCAGGCGGGCCGCCTCGCCCAGCGTCACTTCGCCGATGGCCTGCCAGAGCCCGGACCGGAAAGCCCCGTCCTGGAGCGCCGCCGCCCGCGCGTCGGTGGTGCAGGGCACGCTGTTGCCCTCGGTATCCTCGACATCCGCCCAGTCCTGGAACGTGCCTGCCAGATAGGCCCGCTCGGCCGCTGCCCGATCGCGCAGCCCCGGGATGGCGGCGATGCGCTCCTGCTCCGCCAGGAAGGCATCCTGTTCGATGGGCAGGAACTGGCACTTGAGGGTCTGGGCGATGGTCTTGCCGGGCGTTTCCGGGTCGGGGCGCCTGACGGTGACCGGCCACCACACGGCCGAGGATCCGAGGACGAATTTCATGGGGGTGCTCCGAGGGGATTGAAGGTCGGTTGAAGGGCGCTTTAAGCCGCCGTGTGGTCAGCGGACGACGATGGTGATCTCGTCGCGGCCCACATCGGGGCAGAGGCGCAGGGGCAGGCTGTAGTTGATCACGCCGTTGGTCTCGCCCTGGCTGGGCTTGCCGATCTCGACCGCCGGGACGGTGATCTCGACGATGTTGCCGGGCGTGGTGCCGTGAACCAGCGACAGCGCACCTCTTTGACTCGCGCGCGCGCGCGAGAACCAGTCTATGGTGCCGATCGACCGCGCCTCGACCACCGCCGTGCCGGTGCCCTGGCGATCCTCGATCACGATCCGCTCGTCGCCGATCAGGTGGCGCGGCGTCAGCACGTTGCCGAGATCGAGCGAGACGCTTTCGGCCACCGCCGACCAGCCGTGCAGGGTCAGTGTCGTGTTGGCTTTCGACACCGGCACCGGCTTGGTCCAGCCGGATTGGGAGATGGCGGGCATGGACCCCACATCGGTGACCGCACCCAGCAGCCCCAGATAGGTCGCGCGGAATTTCGGGATCTGCTTGGCGCCGAAGTTCATGACGAGGTTGGTCTGCCCGCCGATGAAGACGTGACGCACCTTGTCGTGGATGAAGTAGAGCGTGCCGCTCTCCACCGCGTCCTCGACCAGCGTGTAGGTCACATCGGTGCTGGCGGTGACGGCGGCCGCGAAGCTGGCGGTGCGCGCCAGCGAGCCCCATTTCGGGGCGGTCCCGGCGGCGCCGGAGCCCGCAATCTCGACGTCGAATTCCACCCGGCCGTATTCCGCGGTCAGGATCGCGCCCTGGTTGCCCAGATAGGGCAACAGCAGGTCGCGGCGGACCTCTTCCGCCTCCAGCGGCGTGAACGAGACGTTCGATGCGATGATGGCATCGGCGGCGGCCGGGGTGGCATCGGTGCCATAGGTCGTTTCGGGCTTCAGAAGCATCCCGAGCCGTTTGGCGCGGCGGAAGGCCATGGTCAGCGTCCTTTCTTGGGGCGCGCGGCCGGGGGCGGCGCGGGCGCGGTATCCTGGTCGGTGTCCACCGACGCCTCGGCCGTCGGCTCGACCGGCGGGGCAGCAGCTTCGGCCGGCTGGGCGGGGGTCAGGGCGCCCGTTTCGGGGTCGCGGATCCAGACGCCGCCGGTTGCAGGGCGTTCGATCATGGTCAGGCTCCTGTCAGGAAACGGGTCGTCGCCCAGGTCTGGACGTAGATGCTGACACCCGTCTCGACCGGGCTGCCCTCGCCGCCGACCAGCTCGAACGGGTCCACGCTGTCGGGCGCCTCCCATCCGGCCATGGCGGTCTCGAGGTCGCGCTTGAAGTCGGCGAACTGGAGCGCGCGGTCGCCGCCCATCATGTCGTCGTAGTGCCGGATCACGATGCCGATGGCGTATTGCTCCAGCACCAGCTGCCGGAACCCGCCGGTGGCGAGCGCCTGCGGCTCGGCCCGCTCGCCCCAGGGCATGACGATGGCTGTGCCGTGCTCGACCTGCCCGGCACGGGCGGCGAGCGCGTCGATGTCCTCGGCGATCTCGACCCCGGCCCAGCGGGCGGACGGCAGCTGCGCCTTGAGGCGGTCATGGATGTCGGCCAGCATCAGGACCACCCTGCCAGCTTGGCCGGCGTGAACACCTGCGGCGGATGCGCCGCCATGGTCTGGCCGGTGACCGGCGAGGGTGCGGTTTCACCCGCGGCCACCGGCAGGGCGATCAGGCCGCGCGACACGTCCTTCAGGGCCGCGATGGCATCCTTGTAGTCCTGGGCGACGTGATCGGGTGCGCCATTGCGGTGCAGCACATAGCGCGCGATGGAGACCGCCCAGGGCCGCAGCTGCGGCGGCACCGAGGCGAGCGGCAGGCCGTAGCGCGTGCCGAGATAGCCGTCGATCACGTCGTCGGCGTCCTGAAGCGCGGCCGCGATCACCTCCGGGTCGGGCGTGCCATCGCGGTCGCGGTCGGCGATCTGCTTGATCTCTGCCATGCCGGCGCGCTCGATCAGGTCTGCAAAGGTGGCGTAGGTCATTGGCCTTTCTCCGCACGCAGCCGCTCAAGGTCATCCAGCAGCCCGCGGATCGTGGCGGCGCCCCGGCGCAGGGTCGCCACAACGTCACCGAGGCCATGGCCGGACAGGTGCCGTCCCTCCCAGAGGGCGGCCTTGGCGGCGAGGTCGTTGGCGATCTGGGCGGGGGTGGCCATGATCAATCCTCGGCGCGGTCTTCGGGCAGCTCGATGCGCGCGGGCTGGAAGACAGCCCGGTTCATCGCCTGGAAACCCTCCTGCACATGGGTCTTGGCGATGGCCAGCCAGCGGCGATCGACGGCGGGATCCTGCTCCAGGGCGTCGATCTGGCGCAGGATGCGCTCCTCCATGAGCTTGTTGCCGTTGACGGTGGCGATGGCCTTGTCCGACTGCGGGCGGTAGCCGGCAACAGGCAGGCCCGAATGCGGGCTGGTCATTGGCCCACCTCCGCCGCGAGTTCCGAGGGCTGCACCTCGTGGATCCGCAGGTCGAGGCCGGAATGGACGTAGAAGTCCAGGCTCGTGCCGGGCGGCACCCGGGACACGCCCCCCTTGGCCTCGGGATTGGCGGGCAGGCTGTAGACATCGACAGGCCAGCCATGGTTGGCGTGGACGGTCACTCTCGTGGTCATGGCGGAAATCCTGACAAGGGGAGGGGTGTGCGGGGCGAGCGGAGCCGCCCCGCACGAGGGGCCATTCAGCCCTTGGTGGCCGCCGCGCCCGTCTTGGGAGCGGGTTTCGCGGCCTTCTCGCTCGGCTGGGGGGTATCTGTGTCGGGCGGGGCTTCCCCGGCGGGGGTGTTTTCCGTGGCGGCGGCCAGCTGTGCCTGGAGCTCGAGGACGCGGTCCTGAAGCATGTCGCGTTGCGCCTCGGCCTCGATGGCCCGGGCCAGCGTCGCGTTCTTCTCGGCCTCGAACGCTTCGGCCACTCCTTCGAGCGCCGCATCGAGCATCGTCTCGGCCAGCACCTTTGCGGCCCCCGCGACCGCCGTCTCGAACTCGGCCTGCGTCAGGGTGCGCACCGGCGCGGTGGCATCGGGATCGCGTGGGGCGGCGCCGGCCTCGACCAGTTGGCCCAGAGTGGTGGGATCGACCTCGACCACGTCGCCGGGGCGCTTGCGCAGGCCGCCGACCTTGGCCGGGCCGATCAGGGTGACGGTGATCATGGCCGCCCCCTCACGCCGGCGGCGCGCCGGCGTTCTGGAACAGGAAGCCCGCGTCGGCCCCCACCAGATACGGCTTGCGCTCGGTCGTGGTCGGGTAGATCCACGACTTGGTTTCCCGGGAGTAGTAGGGCGCCTCGACCTGCGGATAGCCCATCAGCTCGTAGGTGTAGCCAAAGGACGGCACCATGAAGTTGCCCCCTGTCGTCGGCACCCAGGCGAGGATGGCATCGTCACCCCAGATGTCGGTGGCCTCGGCGCTGTCGGGCGCGGTCTCGGGCAGATAGACCGCGTCGCCCGTGACCACCTTCTCCAGCTCGAAATACGCCGCAAGCATGTCCAGCGTGATCGAATCCTTCGACACGTATTTGAACTGCTCCTTGATCTTCGGATGGCGCTTGAGCGCCACCACGGCCGAAGGGGCAAGCATCAGCACGTTCGGCCGGCGGCCGATGTAGCGCCGGATGTCTTCCTTGGCGTCGCCGATGTCCTTGCCCGGATCGCTGGTGGCGCTGGTCCAGCGGTCGGCGCCGGCCAGGGCGAGCTTGTGGTTGGCGTCGTAGTTGGCCGGGTTGCGCGCCAGCTGCGCCGCATCGTATTCGAGGCCGAGGTCAACAACGTCCAGCACCATGTTGATGGCGTTGGCGCCAAGGTCGATGCCCGGAACCTTCTCGGCCTCCTGCTGGTGCTCGACCGGCACGATCCCCTCCAGCGCATCCTGGACGAGCGAGATGGTGTCGGCACCATAGCCATACTGCACGCGCTTGACGTTCGATCCCGGCGCGCGACGGGTGTTGAGCTTGCGGAACGCCTCCTTGCCGAACTTCAGCACGGACATGGAGCGGTTGGGCACCGAGACGCGGGGGAACAGGGCGTCGGCAACGAACGTGGCATTGCGGTAGCCGCGCGCGTGGTTCGACAGGATCGGGTCGATCACGGCGGCGGTGCGGGTGTTGACGGGGGCCATGGGTGCCTCAGCTGAGCGTGGAGAAGGAGATGGTGACGAACTCGCCGTCGGCG
>JBBCJM010000012.1:0-6943 GCA_037190175.1 Paracoccaceae bacterium
TCCCCTCCCCCTCGTGGGGAGGGGATGGGGGAGGGGGCCGGACGCGGTGCCCCGAGGGGCTCAGACCGGCACGAAGGCCCCGCGCGCGGGATCCCATTGCTCCAGCACGCCCTCGCCGGTGTCGTTCCACAGCCCGTGCAGCGTCAGGTTGCCGGCCTCGACCTCTTCCCGCAGGAAGGGGAAGGTCATCAGGTTCTCGAGGCTCACCACCACCGCCTCGCGTTCCAGCGCGTCGAGCCGCACCTCCTCGGGCAGATGCGCGATGCGGTCGTAGCCGGGGCGCAGGATGTCCATCCAGCGGCCGACGAAGCTCGACTTGGCCTCCAGCTCCGGCGCATGGCCCGAGCACATGTCGTGGCAGCCCTTCACCCCGCCGCATTTCGAATGGCCCAGCACCATGACATGGGCCACCTTCAGCGCGGTCACCGCATATTCCACCGCCGCCGAAGTGCCGTGCTGCAACCCGTCGGGCTTGAAGGCCGGCACCACCGCCGCGAGGTTGCGGTGGATGAAGAACTCGCCCTCGTCGGCCCCGAAGATCGACGAGACATGCACCCGGCTGTCGCAGCACGAGATGATCAGCGCGCGGGGATGCTGGCCGATCTCGGCCAGGCGGCGATACCAGGCGCGGTTCTGCTGATAGCTGGTCGCCTTCCAGCCGTGATAGCGGCTGACGAGGCTGGCGGGAAGAAGACTGGCCTTGTCCATCCGGGTTCCTTGCTGCTCCGCGGGCGCTTCCTGATAGGCCGATATCGCGACGAATTCGAGCGGTTTCGCCGCGGCGCGACAACGAAATCTTCAGCACGGGGGTGGAGGCTGTCCGACGGGGCACGGGTGCAAAAGGTGTGGGACGGATGACAGGCATGGTGGTGGCGTTGCGCCCGCGCGAGCGGGTGCGCCAGGACAGCGCGCCGATCGCGCTGATGTATCGCAGCATGGGCACCGCCGCGGCGGAGGAGGTGGTCACCCGCGCGCTGTCGGAACTGGCCATGACCATGGCCGGGCTGGCCGAGCAGGTGCGCTCGCGCGACCGGCAGGACATCTCGCGCCAGTTGCGCCGGCTGCAGCGGATGGCCGAGGGGCTGGGGATGGTGAGCCTGGGCCAGGTGGCGGGCGACATCCGCGCCTGTCTGGAACAGGCGGATCCCACCGCCTTCGCCGCGGTCTGGGCGCGGCTGCTGCGGGTGGCGGAATGTTCGCTGGCGGCGGAGAAGGGCTGGCAGGACCGGCGGTCGTGACCGGGCGCGGCGCTCAGCCCGGCAGCCGCAGCCGGGCGATGAAGAAGCCGTCGATGCCGCCCCGTTCCGCCCAGTGGTGGGGCAGCAGCCGCAGCGCGCCGGCGGGGGTGATCCAGCGCGGGTCGAGCCCCGGCAGGCCGGGCGGCTCCACCGCCAGCCCGGGGTGGCGGGCCAGCGCGGCGGTCAGCTGCGCCTCGCCCTCTTCCGGCAGGATCGAGCAGGTGCAGAACACCAGCCGCCCGCCCGGCGCCAGCATGGCCAGCGCCCGGTCGATCAGCGCCGCCTGAAGCGCGGTCAGAGCCGGCAGGTCGGCGCCGTCCTTGACGAAGGGCAGGTCGGGGTGGCGGCGGATGGTGCCGGTGGCCGAACAGGGCGCGTCCAGCAGCACGGCCTCCACCGGCGCCGGCGGCGTCCAGTGCAGCGCATCGGCCGCCACCACCTCGGCGCTCAGCCCGGTGCGGGCCAGGTTCTGCCGCAGCCGCTCCAGCCGCGGGGCCGAGATGTCCACCGCCGTGACCCGCGCGCCCATGGCCGCGAGTTGCAGCGTCTTGCCCCCCGGCGCGGCGCAGAGGTCCACCACCGCCTCGCCCGGGCGCGCATCCAGCAGCCGCGCCGCCAGCGCCGCGCCCGCGTCCTGCACCCAGAAGCCGCCCTCCGCCCAGCCCGGCAGCGCGGTGACCTGCGTGCCGGCGGGCAGGCGCAGGCTGCCGGTGGGCAGGGGCTCGGCCCCCTCGGGGATGGCACCGTCGCGCGGCGTCAGGTCCACCGGCGGGGGCAGGGCCTGGACCGCCTCCATCCCTTCCACCGCCCTGCGGCCCCAGGCAGCGACCAGCGGCTTGCGCAGCCAGGGCGGCAGCTTCTGCGGCGGCGGCTCGGGCGGCGGGCTCAAAGCCACCTGCCGCAGCACCGCGTTCACCAGCCCGGCGAAGGGCGCGGTGCGGCGGTTCTGCCGCATCGCCTCGACCAGCGCATTGACCACCCCGTGCGGGGCCGCCCCCTGCGCCAGTTCCGTGACCCCCAGCCGCAGCGCGTTTTTCACCCGCCGCGGCGGCGCCCGGCGCAGGTGCGGGGCCAGTACGGCGTCGGCGGCATCCAGCCGGCGCAGCACGGTGGCCGCCAGCCGCTGCGCCCGCGCCCGGTCGGGGGGCGCCAGCCCTTCCAGCAGCGGATCCGCCTCGCGCAGCATCCGGCGCTCGCCCAGCACCGCATCCAGCAGCGCGACTGCCGCCGCCCGCGCCGCCCAGCCCTCTGCCGCCATGCCCGACCTTTCCCCGCCGTCCCGCGCCGCCTATATCAGCCGCAACCCGCCCGAGGAACCCGCCCCATGCCCGAACCGAAGGACGACCTGCCCCCCGCCGCCCGCCGCGCCCTGGCCGAGGCCGAGGAACGCCGCCGCCTGGCCGAAGGCCAGCCGCCCCTGCCCCCCGAACTCGGCGGCCGCCGCGAGGGGCTGGAGCCGGTGCGCTATGGCGACTGGGAGAAGAAGGGGCTGGCGGTCGACTTCTGACCGCCGCGGGGCCGCACCCCAAGGTCAAGAGAACCCGAACCGCTTCTCTTTTGAGCCTCAAATATCCCACGGGGGGTCCGGGGGGTGTGAAACCCCCCGGCGCTGTCCACTTGCCCCGCGTCAGGCCAGATGGTCCACCCGCGCCAGGTACTGCGCCAGCACCTGCACCTCGCCCAGCCAGCGCGCCACCAGCTTCGGGTCGTGCGGGGCGGGGTGGACGCCGGCCGGGATCTCGCGGTTCAGCACCGCCTCGACCCCCAGCGACACCGGCACCGAGACCAGCCGCGCCATCGCGGTGCCCCGCGCGTCGCCCCAGGCATCCATCGCCCAGGTGCGGTGGAAGACCGGCGTGCCGTCCCTTTCCGCCTTCAGGCTGACGAACAGCACCACCCGGTCGGGCTCGCCCGGGGCATAGGCGTTCTCGCGCAGCAGGTCCGCGGCCAGCGCGTTCAGCCGCGCATCCACCGTGCCGGCATCCGCGCCCTCCAGCGCCTCCACCTCGGCGAAGACCCCTTGCCAGGCCTCGGCCCAGCCGTTCAGCCGGATCGTGCCGCGCACGAAGTCCTTCACCTTCCATTCGGGGTCGAAGCGGTAGTCCTGCAGGAACGGCACCGAATCGCGGTTGGGGTAGACCTCGAAGCTCTCCGGCACCGGCAGGGGTGCGACGTAAGAAGTCACCGCCTCCCACGGCCGCCGCACGGTCAGCTCGCTGAAATGCCGGATCGAGCGCGAGGGCGAGCGCAGCGCCTTCAGCACTCCGGCCGGCGCCCAGGAGAACTTGTAGCGGAAGGCGTTGGTCTCCTTCGGCACCCCGCCGCAGTAGGAGGTGAAGGACAGCGCCGCCTGCGGGTCGAAGGCGGGGCAGGCGCGCCAGGCCGCCACCAGGTCATGCGCCATCAGGTGGTCGATGCCGGGGTCCAGCCCCACCTCGTTCAGGCTGACCAGCCCGGCCTCGCGGAACGCCTGGTCCAGCGCCGTCATCTCGGGCGCGATGTAGGAGGAGGAGACGAAATGCGCCCCCTTCGACCGGCAGGCCTGCGCGATGGCCACATGCCGGTCGGCCGGCAGCATGGAGACCGCCACGTCGCCGGGCCGCAGCGCCTCGGTCAGCGCGGCCATGTCGAAGGCGCGGATATCGGCGGTCAGGTCGCCCACCTCGGACTGCGCCTTCTCGACCGTGCGGTTCCACACCGTCACCGGATGGCCGGCCTCGATCAGCCGGCGCAGGCCGGGAATGGACGACAGCCCCGTGCCGCACCAGTGGATGGTCATGTCTTCCCCCCCTCAAACCTTGGCGATATGGTCGTGGAACGTGGCCTTGGCCCGGCCCCAGACGCCTGCCGACAGGTCGGTCAGCGCCAGGAGCGAGGGCAAGAGCTGCGCGGCATAGTCCTCGCTCGATTCCACCGGCAGCAGCGAGGGCAGGTTGTCGATGGCCATCACGTCCAGCACCGGGTCGTGGGCCACCCGCAGCACCGGCGCCTCCCATTCCGTCACCCGGTCATAGACCTTGACGGGCGAGAAGTCCGAGGTCGGGTCGCAGGCGATGTCGCCGATCACCCGCAGCGCGCGCGGGGCACCGACCGCCGAGGCCGGCACGAACACCGGGCAGCCGGGCCGCGCGAGGATGCAGTTGAGGAAGATCCCGTGGTCCAGCACTTCGGGGAAGGGTCCGCCGTGGGCGGTCTCGGCCATGTCCCATTTCGTCACCGCGATCCCCAGCGCGGTGCAGAGGTCGGCCGCGCCGGTGCCCACCCGGCCCAGCGCGCCGATCACCAGCGCCCGGGGCGGCTCCAGCCCCGCCATGTCGGCCGCCAGATCATCGAGCAGCGCCTGCCGGCCGGGATATTTCTGCACCGGCGGGCAGATCCCGCCGCGCGCCTGCGCCGCCCAGGCCTTCACGCTGACCGCGGCGCCGGCATAGCCCGCCCAATAGCCGAAGGCCGCCACCCGGCGCCCGCCCTCGTCCACCAGGTATTCGAGGTCATAGAGCGTCCCGCCCCCCGCCTTGAACCGGCGCAGGAGCACCTGCCCCGCCGGCTGGCCCTTGAAGGCATGGCCGAACATGATGTGGCGGTGGGGCAGGGGGGTGCCGTCCTCGGGCAGTTCCTTGAGCCCGAAGACGATCGCATCGGAAGGCGCGGTCCGCCACGATCCTTCCGGCGCGATCCCGCAGCCCGCCGTCCGATAGCCCTCGATGGGGATGGCGCGCTGGCGGCTTTCCTCCACCGTCACCCTCATGCCGGCGGCGATCAGCCGCGCCGCACCCTCGGGCAGGAGCCCCACCCGTTCCTCGTTCGGCCTTTCCTCGGCCCGGACCCACAGATGCGTCATCGCCCCTCCTTTGGCTTGGCAAGCCGCCCCCGGGGATAGCAGATTGGGGGCCGAGCGACAGGGGGAAGACATGATCAAATGGGCGCTGCTGGCGGCGGTGCTGCTGCTGGCGGGCGGGGCGGCGGCCTGGCGCTTCTCGACCCCCGCACCGCTGGGGCCGGCGGAACTCGCCGCGCGCTGGACCCCGCTGGCCCCGCCGCTGCGGGGGATGGCGGTCTATCACCTCGGGCACAGCCTTGTGGGCCGCGACATGCCGGCCATGGTCGGGCAGCTGGCCGAGGCCGCGGGGCTGGCTGGCCACCGCCATCACAGCCAACTGGGCTGGGGCGCCTCGCTGGCCCAGCACTGGAAGGGCGAGGTGCCGGGGATGGCGGAGGAGAACGCGCATCCCGCCTTCCGCCCGGCGCGGGAGGCGGTGGGGTCGGGCGGTTACGACGCCGTGGTGCTGACCGAGATGGTGGAACTGAGGGACGCCCTCCGCTGGCACGACAGCCCGCGGGCGCTGGCCGACTGGGCGCGGCTGGCGGGGCCCGGCGTGCGGCTCTACCTCTATGAGACCTGGCACCGGCTGGACGACCCCGCCGGCTGGCTGGAGCGGATCGCGGCCGACCGGGCCCTGTGGGAGGGGATGGTGGCCGGGGCGATGGGCCGCCGGGATGTGCCGGCGATCCGCGTCATCCCCGGCGGGCAGGCGCTGGCCGCGGTGGTGCGGGCGGCCGAGGCGGGGGAGCTGCCGGGGCTGGCCAGCCGCGAGGACTTCTTCGCCCGCACGCCGGAGGGCGGGGTGGACACGATCCACCTGAACGATCTCGGCGTGCAGGTCATCGCGCTGACCCATTTCGCCGTGCTCTACGGCCGCTCGCCCGAAGGGCTGCCGCACCTGTTGCGCCGGGCGGACGGCACCCCGGCCGAGGCGCCGTCGGCCGAGGCCGCCGCCGGGATGCAGCAACTGGTCTGGCAGGTCGTGCGCGGCTATCCTGCCGCCGGGGTAGCCGGGAAGTAGCGGATGATTCTGGCCTTTCTCGCGCGGCTGCTGATGGTCGGCCATTCGCTGGTCGGCCCCGACCTGCCCGGGATGGTGGAGGCGGGGCTGGAGGCCGCAGGGCAGCCGATGCAGGTCCAGGCGCAGGTGATCGACGGCGCCTCGCTGGGCTGGAACCGCGACCATTCCGGGCAGGCCGGGGGGGTCAACGGCCTCGCCGCCCTGGCCGAAGGGGTGGACGTGCTGGTGCTGACCGAGGCGCTGCCGCTGGCCGGTCATGTGGAATCGAGCGGCAGCCGCGCGATGGCCGCCGACTGGGCCGCCCGCGCCTGGGCGGGCAACCCGCAGGCGCAGGTCTTCGTCTATGAGACCTGGCCCGCGCTGGCCGGCCCCGGCGACCCCGGCGGCGGGATGTGGCGGCAGGGGCTGGAGGGCGACCTGGCCCTGTGGTGGTCGCTGGTGGAGGCCGCCGATGCGGGCCGGCCCGCCGAGGCGCCCCCGGTCAGGCTGATCCCTGCCGGGCAGGCCATGGGCCGGCTGGCCGAAGCCATCGCGGCGGGCGAGGTGCCGGGGCTCGCCTCGATCCGCGACCTTTTCGACGACGACATCCATCCGAACGGCCGGGGCCTCTATTTCGTGGCGCTGGTGCAGGTGGCCGCGATCACGGGCGAAAGCCCCGAGGGCCTGCCGGCCCGGCTGGGGCGGACCTGGCTGAACCGCCAGGCGGTGGTGCCTGACGACATGGCGGCGGCGCTGCAGCGCGTGGCGGGGCAGGCGGTGGCCGACTGGCGGGCGGAGGAGGCGCTGCGATCGCGGCAGCAGCCCGCCCCGCCGGCCGATCCGCCGCCGCCCGCCCCCGCCGGCGGCTGGATCGCCGCCGCG
>JBBCJM010000013.1:0-21636 GCA_037190175.1 Paracoccaceae bacterium
CGTCGCGGCGGCGATCCTCGCGCCGCGGCTGGCCCTCGCCCGCGGCCCGGGGCTGCTCGCCGCCGCCGCCGCGGCGGGGGTCGCGCCGGCGGGCCTCGCGCCGCTCCGGCGGGGGGGCGGTGCGGGCCTCGGGCGTTTCCACCAGCGCCGCCTCGCCGTCCGAGGCCAGCTCGATCACCTCGGCCGCGCCCCGGCGGTCGTCGCGCCGGTCGTCGCGGAACTCGGGGCGATAGTCGCGCCGCTCGCCGTTGCCGTTGCCGCCCTGCCAGCCGCCCTCGCGGTCGTCGCGCCGGCCGCCCTGCCCGTGCTGCTGCATCTGGCGCTGGCGTTCCTCCTGCTCGGCCGCCATCTCGCGCTGCGCCTCGCTCAGCATCCGGGTGTAGTGCTCGGCGTGCTGCAGGAAGTTCTCGGCCGACACCCGGTCGTTCGACAGCTGGGCGTCGCGCGCCAGGATCAGGTATTTCTCGATGATCTGCTGCGGCGTGCCGCGGACCTTGCCCTCGGGGCCGGAACTGTCGAAGACGCGGTTGACGATGTTGCCAAGCGTGCGCGGGCGGTTCTGCTTGGACCGCGAGCGGGATTTGGAGGAGCGCATTCCTGTCCTTGTGATCCAGGGTTCCTGGGCTTGCCCGGCCCCTTGCCGCGCTGGCCATCCTGCAAGGGAAGCCGGTGGAGCGCGGGGGGCTAGACACGGGTGCAACCAGACATCCCTTTGGGGGCCAGTCGCCTTCCGCGTCCTCAGGGACATAGCATGACGCGGGCGGCGCACAAGGGGGAATGTGTCGCAGCCCACGCCATTTCGGGGGATTCCGGCCGGAAAAGGCCGGATTCAGCCGGCGCGGGCGGCGACAACCCGGTCGCGGCCGTCCAGATCGGGCAGGATGCGGATGCCGGTCAGGCCCGCCGCGGCCATCAGCGCGGCCACCGCAAGGCCCTGCGCGGGGCCGATCTCGACCAGGATCCGGCCCTTCGGGGCCAGATGCGCGGGCGCCCCGGCGGCGATGTCGCGGTATGCGTCCAGCCCGTCGCCCCCCGGGGTCAGCGCCAGATGCGGCTCATGGTCGCGGACCTCGGGGGCCAGCCCCGCCATCTCGTCGGCGGCGATATAGGGGGGGTTCGAGACGATCAGGTCGAAGCGGCCCACGACGGCGGCGAACCAGTCGGAGACGGCGAACTCCGCCGCCACCCCCAGCGCCGCCGCATTGCCCCGCGCCACCTCCAGCGCCGCCGGCGACAGGTCGGTGCCGAGGCCGGTGGCCCCCGGCCGCTCCGCCAGCAGCGAGACCAGGATGCAGCCCGAGCCGGTGCCGAGGTCGAGCACGCTCTCGAAGGGTTCCTCCAGCGCAGCGGCGATGAGGATTTCGGTCTCCGGCCGCGGGTCCAGCACGTCCGGGGTGACGCGGAAGCGGCGGCCCCAGAACTCGCGCCCCCCCACCAGATGCGACAGCGGCCGGCGGGCGGCGCGGGCGGCGACCAGATCCTCGAAGGCCGCCATGGCCTCCGGCTCCGGCCGGTCGTTCAGGTGCAGGGTCAGCCGGTCCGGCGCCACGCCCATGGCATGGGCCAGCAGACGGCGGGCGTCGCGCATGGGATCCTCGACGCCGGCCATCATCAGCCGCGCCGCCGCCATCTGCACCCGCAGCGGCCATTCGGGGATCATATCCCCTCCGCCGCCAGCCGCCGCGCCTGGTCGTCGGCCACCAGCGCGTCCACGAAGGGGGTGAGATCCCCCCCCATCACCTGCGGCAGGGCATAGAGCGTCAGCCCGATGCGGTGGTCGGTCACCCTTCCTTGCGGGAAGTTGTAGGTGCGGATCCGCTCGCTGCGGTCACCCGAGCCCACCTGCGCCTTGCGGTCGGCGGCGCGCGCGCTGTCCACCCGTTCCCGCTCCATCTCGTAAAGCCGCGCCCGCAGGATCGCCATGGCCGCGGCGCGGTTCTGGTGCTGGGACTTGAGGCTGGAGGTGACCACGATCCCGGTCGGCAGGTGGGTGATCCGCACCGCCGAGTCGGTGGTGTTCACGTGCTGCCCACCGGCGCCGGAGGAGCGCATGGTGTCGATGCGGATCTCGGCCTCGGGGATCGCGATCTCCACCTCCTCGGCCTCGGGCAGCACGGCGACGGTGGCGGCCGAGGTATGGATGCGCCCGCCCGCCTCGGTCTCGGGCACCCTTTGCACCCGGTGCACGCCCGATTCGAACTGCAGCTTCGCGAAGACCCCCTGCCCCTGCACATGGGCGGTGAAGTCCTTCAGCCCGCCCAGCTCGGTCGCCGTCTCCTCCAGCACCTCGAAGCGCCAGCCCTGCGCCTCGGCGAACCGCTGGTACATCCGGGCGAGGTCGGCGGCGAAAAGCGCGGCCTCCTCGCCCCCGGTGCCGGGGCGGATCTCCAGGATCGCGGCGCGGTCGTCGGCCACGTCGCGGGGCAAGAGCGCCAGCCGCAGCGCCTGCTCCATCTCCGGCACCCGGGCCTGCAGGCGCGGCAGCTCCTCCTCGGCCAGTTCGCGCAGGTCGGGGTCGGAGAGCATGGCCTCGGCCCCGGCGATCTCGGCCAAGAGCGCGCGCCATTGCGCGATCAGCTCGGCCACCGGCTTCAGCGCCGCATAGTCGCGGGCCAGGGCCGCCACCTCGCCCGCGGCGGGGCCCGCGGCCAGCCGCGCCTCGAGGTATTCGAAGCGGCCCGTGATCTGGTCGAGTTTGTCGGCGGGGATCATGCCGCCCCTGTGGCCCGGCGGGGCGAGTGCGTCAAGAGCCCGCCGAAGCTCCGAAATGCGCCAGCAGCCTTTGCCGCACCGGGCCCAGCCAGGCGTCGGACCAGATCATCCGCCGGCCCTTGGCGTCGGCGACCTCGGCGCCCTCGGGCAGCGCCAGCAGCGCCTCGGCCTTCACCGCCTCGCCCGGCAGGGTGATCGCCACCAGCCCGGCCCGCCGCGCCCGCACCCAGGGAAGAGCCGCCCGCAGCCGGCCCAGCCAGAGCCAAGGATACATGAACTCGGTGGGGAACTTCACGGCCAGCGAGGCGGGCACCGCCCGCATATGCGGCTGCGCCACCCAGCTGACGAAGCGTTCGTCGGCCACCATGGGGCGGATCGGAACCGGCCGGCCGGGGCGGTAGAGCTGCATGAACCGCTCGGCGACGAAGCCGCAATGCGCCGGATGGAACACCACGATCGAGGAATTGCCGCGCGCGTATCTTTTCCCCCCGGTCACCCGGTACAGCCAGCGGGCGAAGGCGCCGAAGGGCAGGATCGCGCTTTGCAGCATGGCGATGTCATGCGGGGTCCGCTGCACCGCCAGCAGGCGCGAGAGATCGCCCAGCACCACGGTGTCGAGATCGACGAAGATCGCCGGCAGGTCGGGCGGCACCACCCCGGGCTTGAACATCGCCAGTTTCGCCTGGCACCCGCCGCGGCGCAGCGGCTCGTCCAGGAACTCGGGCGGAAAGGGCACCTGTTCAATGCGCTTGAGCCCCGGGCGCGGACGGTCGGTGATCAGCACCACGCGGGCAAGTCCCCGCGCCCGGCGGCGGATGGACTGCACCAGGAGCGCGATTTCTTCCGTGCCGTACTTGGTGCCCCAGGCGATCAGCACCAGTTGCCAGTCCTGCGTCATCCCGCCTCCGGGTGCTGGGCCGTCCGGCCCTACCCTGAACGCGGGAAGGGGCGGGCGGTTCCGCGGGTCAGAACTCCACCTCCGCCACCACCGCCCGGTGGTCCGAGGGCCAGGGGGTGACCACGATGTCCGAGCGGGGCCCGTCCTCGCCGACGATCGCGGCCGAGATCACCCGCAGGCCGGGCGCGCGCGCCAGCACGAAGTCGATGCGGTCGGGGTGGTCGTCGTCGGCCTCCTCCTCATAGGTCGGGGTCCAGGTATAGGCAGGCTTCGCTACCGGGTCGGGATGGGCGGCGCGGTAGAGGTCGACGAAGCCCATGTCGGCCAGGCGGCGGGTCGAGGGCCAGTCCACCGCCAGCGGGTGCGGCCCGGCCTCTGCCGCGGCCTCGGTCCAGTCAAGGCCGGAGGGCTCGTTGAAGTCGCCGGTGACGAAGACCGCCGCCGCCCCCTCGGCCACCGCCATGTCGGCCGCCAGCAGGTCCAGCGCCGGGCCGCGGGTGCGCGTGGCCCAGTCCTGCGCCTCGGCTTCGGTCGAGATGAAGGGCGCCGGGCCGTATTCGATGCCCAGCAGCTGGTAGGGCTGATAGGGTTCGTCGTCCAGGTGGATGTTGAAGATCCAGACCTCGCGCCCCTCCACCTCCAGCCGCACGCCCAGGTCGCCCGGGCTGGCCCCGGCGATGGGATGGCGCGAGATCACCGCATTGGCCCAGAGCGCGGGGCTGTCCGCCGTCTGGTCGTAGTGGTGCCAGCCCAGCGCCGCGGCGATGGCCGCGGCGGCCGAGGGGCCGGTGGCGGGGCAATGTTCCGCCGTGCAGTCCTCGGGCTCCGCCCGGGTCTCCTGCAACCCCACCACATCGGCCCCGGCGGCACGGATGGCTGCCACCGTCTCCTCCACCCCCTTGCCCTCGTTCACGCCCCCGCCCCAGATGTTGAAGCTCATCACGGTGAGCCGGGTCTGGGCGGCGGCAGGCTGGGCGAGCAGGACGGCGAGGATAAGGGCGAGACGCATGGGATCCTCCGGGATCGCGGTTGGCCTAGTGTGATCCTGTGGTGCGACACCCCGATGACGCAAGCGCCGTGTGGAGGAGAGGCTGCGGCCCTACCGCCCCAGCCGCTTCCAGGCGAAAAGGCAGGCGATGTCGTAGGCCACATGCGCCCCGGCGATGGCCGTCGCCCCGGTGGTGTCGTAGGGGGGCGAGACCTCCACCACGTCGCCGCCCTTCAGGTCCACCCCGGCCAGATCCCGCAGGATCGCCGCCGCCTGCCAACTGGCCAGCCCGCCCCAGACCGGCGTGCCGGTGCCGGGGGCGAAGGCCGGGTCCAGCGCGTCGATGTCGAAGGTGAGGTAGACCGGCCTTTCGCCCACGATCCCCTTCACCCGCTCCACCACCGCCGCCACGCCCGCCTCGTGCGCCTCGCGGGCGGAAATCACGTTCATCCCCAGCCAGTCCTCGACCTGCGTCCTGATGCCGATCTGCACCGAGGCCGCGGGCGCCACCAGCCCCTCCTTCACCGCCTTGTACATCATGGTGCCGTGGTCGATGCGGGCTGGATTGTCGTCGGGCCAGAGGTCGGAATGCGCGTCGAAATGGATCACCGCCATGGGGCCGAACACCCCGGCATAGGCGCGCAGGATCGGCAGGGTGATGAAATGGTCGCCTCCCAGCACCACCGACCCCGCCCCGGCCGCCAGGATGGTGCGGATGTGGTCGGTCAGCCGGGCGGGGAAGTCCTGCACGGCGGCATAGTCGAAGGCCAGGTCGCCGTAATCCACCATCTCGATCTCCTCCAGCGGGCTGACCGGCCAGCCGAAGGGCGGGTCGGCCGGCATCAGCGCCGAGGCCTCGCGGATCGCCCGGGGGCCGAAGCGGGTGCCGGAACGGTGGCTGACCGCCTGGTCGAAGGGCACCCCGGTCACCGCCAGGTCCACGCCCGCCAGGTCCTTGGTATAGGTGCGGCGCAGGAAGGAAGTGGCGCCGGCGAAGGCGTTCTCGAAGCTCAGCCCCCGGCGCTCGGGGCGGGTGAAGGCGGTGTCGATCTGCGACTTGGTGTCCTCGAGGGCCATGGTGGTCTCCCTTTGGTCGCGTCGTTCGGGGCCGGAGACGGCGACGGGATCCGGGCGGGAGCGGGATGCGCGAAGGGCCCCGCGCCTGTCAAGGCCGGGGGCGGGAGCGCGACACCGGGCCGAAACACTCAGCCCAGCCGCACCCCCTCGCGGGTCAGGTCGTCGGCCACCTGGCGGATGGCACGTTCCAGCGTCGCGCCGATGAAGTCGATCTGTTCCTCGGTGACGACCAGCGGCGGGGACATGACGTTCAGGTGCCCGATGGGCCGCACCAGCAGCCCCATCGCCTCGCAGGCGTCCGAGATGCGCTTGCTCTCGCCGACCTCGTCGGGCAGCAGGGCGCGGGTCGCCTTGTCGGCCACGTTCTCGACGCAGACCATCAGCCCCCTGCCCCGCACGTCGCCCACCAGCGGCAGGTCGCGCAGGGCGGCCATGCGCGCCTGCAGCACCGGCCCCAGCGCGCGGGCGCGGGCCAGCAGCCCCTCGGCCTCGATGATCTCGATGGTCTTCAGCCCCGCGGCGCAGGCCACCGGATGGCCGGAATTGGTGTAGCCCGAGGTGAACCACCGCTCGCCCCCCGCCGCCATGTCCTGCCAGAGCGTGTCCGAGAACAGCACCGCGCCCAGGGGCTGGTAGCCGCCGGTGATCCCCTTGGCGAGGCAGATCATGTCCGGCACCACGCCGAACTCCGCCTCGCTGGCGACCCAGTGCCCCAGCCGGCCGAAGGCGGTCACCACCTCGTCGGCGATGAAGAGGATGCCGTGGCGGCGGCAGACCTCCGCCATCCGGCGCAGATAGCCCTCGGGCGGCACGATCACCCCGCCCGAGGCCTGGATCGGCTCGGCGACGAAGCCGCCGATGCGCTCGGCGCCGACGCGGGCGACCAGCGCCTCGAACTCCGCCACCAGGTGGTCGCAGAACTCCGCCTCGCTCATGCCCGCGGGGCGGCGGTAGGGGTTTGGGGCGGAGAGGTGGTGGATGCCCTCGGTCAGGTAGCGGAACTCCGCCACCCGGTCGCCGGGCCGGTTGCCCACCGACTGCGCGAGGAAGGTGGAGCCGTGATAGCTGTGATGCCGGGCGACGATATCGGTCTTCTCCGGCAACCCGCGGCAGGACTGCACGTACCAGACCATGCGCACCGCGGTATCCACCGCCGTGGAGCCGCCGGTGGTGAAGTGGACGCGGGTCAGCCCCCGCGGCGCCCGCCCGGCCAAAGCGGCGGCGAGGCGCGCGGCGGGGTCGTTGGTCATGTCCACGAAGGTGGAGGAGAAGCCCAGCCGCTCCGCCTGCGCCGCGATCGCCTGCGCCATGTCGCGCCGGCCGAGGCCCAGGGTGGTGTTCCACAACCCCCCCACCGCATCGAGATAGCGCCGCCCCTCGGCGTCCCACAGCCAGACGCCCTCTCCCTTCGTGATCACCAGCGCCCCCTCGCGCTCGAAGCTGCCGAACTGGGTCCAGGGATGCAGGGAATGGGCGCGGTCGAGCTCCCGCAGCCGGTCGGGCGAGGGCGCGCGGGCGGTGAGGGTCATGGGCTGGGGCTCCGGCTCGGGGTCAGGCGGCGGAGCCTAGCATTTTGATCAAATTCCCGCCAGCCCGGTTATGTCGCGCCCATGGAGAGCGCCGGGGGGGGGGCCAGCCCCCCGGACCCCCAGGATACTTGAGGCTCGAAAGAGAAGCAAAAGCGGACCATTTGAATGAAGGTGTTCTTCACTTTGGTCCAAATACTCTGCGGGGTTGCCAGTGGTTTACGCCATTGGTTCGAGTGAACCACTGGCTGGGGGGTGTGAAACCCCCGGCGGCCTGCCGCCAGCGCGACGCCGACAGGAAAGGCCGCGGGGGGTCCAAGGGGGGCGGCAGCCCCCCTTGCCCGGCCCAACGCCCGCAGCGCGCCAGCGCAAGGGGGGCGGGAGGCCCCCGGCCCGCCTACCCCACGGGCAATGCGCGTTCCACCAGCCGGGCGAAGAAGGAGGCGCCGATGGGGGCGGCCTCGTCGTTGAAGTCGAAGGCGGGGTGGTGCAGCCCCGCCCCCGGGCCGGTGCCCAGGAAGAGATAGGCCCCCGGCCGCGCCGCCAGCATGTAGGAGAAATCCTCCGACCCCATCTCGCGCGGCGCCCGGGCATTGACCAGCGCCTCGCCCACGATCTCCTCCGCCACCGCGGCGGCGAAGTCGGCCTCTTCGGGATGGTTCACCGTGGCGGGATAGCCCCAGTCGTAGTCCACCTCGGCACTCACCCCGAAGGCCGCGGCATGGCCCTCGACGATGGCATGGAAGCGGGTCTTCAGCAGGTCCCGCACCTCGGGCGAGAAGCAGCGGATCGTGGCGCAGAACCAGGCCTCTTCCGGGATGATGTTGGACGCCGTCCCGGCGTGGATCTGGGTGACCGAGATCACCGCCTCCTCCAGCGCGTGGACGTTGCGCGTCAGGATGGTCTGCACCCCCTGCACCATGGCCACCACCGCCACCACCGGGTCCACGCATTCGTGCGGGGTGGCGCCGTGGCCGCCCTTGCCGGTCACCCGCACCGTGGCGGTATCGACCGAGGCCATCAGCGGCCCCGGGTTGGTCTGGAACTGGCCGAAGGGCAGGTTGGGCGCGTTGTGGATGCCGAACACGCGGCCGATCCCGAACCGCTCCATGATCCCCTCGCGCACCATCACCTCGCCGCCGCCGCCGTCCTCCTCGGCCGGCTGGAAGATCAGCGCCACGGTGCCGGCGAAGTTGCGCGTCTCGGTCAGATAGGCGGCCGCGCCCAGCAGCATCGTCACATGCCCGTCATGCCCGCAGGCGTGCATCACCCCGGGCACGGTCGAGGCATGGGCGGCCCCGGTCGCCTCGGGGATCGGCAGCGCGTCCATGTCGGCGCGCAGGCCGACGACCGGCCCCTCGGCCCGGCCGCGGATCAGCGCCACGATCCCGGTCTCGGCGATGCCCTCGTGCAGCTCGTCCACCCCCATCGCCCGCAGCCGCTCGGCAATGAAGGCCGCGGTGCCGTGGCAGGCGAACCTCAGCTCCGGATGGGCGTGCAGGTGGCGCCGCCATTCCGTCATCTCCTCGCCCATCGCGGCGATGCGGTTCAGGACGGGCATGGGTTTCCTCCGGACTTCATGACGCGCCGATGTCGCACGGATCGCGGGGGAACCGCAACCGCGGCCGAGGCTGGCCCCGGCGCGCCCCGCAGGCTATGACACCGGGGCGGCCAGCGGAGGGCGGGGTGATGGGGCGCGACGGTGATCCGATTCACGACCCGGCGGGCGGGATGGGGCGGCTGCTGGCCATCATGGCGCGGCTGCGCGATCCCTTGCGCGGCTGTCCCTGGGATCTGGAGCAGGACTTCGCCTCCATCGCCCCCTATACGCTGGAAGAGGCGCATGAGGTGGCCGACGTGATCGCGCGGCAGGCGTGGGACGAGTTGCCCGGCGAACTGGGCGATCTGCTGTTCCAGGTGGTGTTCCACGCCCAGATGGCGCAGGACCGCGGGCTGTTCGGGTTCGCCGAGGTGGTGCGGGCGATCAGCGACAAGATGGTGGCCCGCCACCCGCATGTCTTCGGCGCCGAAAGCCGCGACAAGACCGCCGCACAGCAGACCGCGGACTGGGAGGCGGTGAAGGCCGCCGAGCGCGGCCCGGCCCGCACGCTGGACGGCGTGGCGCTGGGCCTGCCGGCGCTGACCCGGGCGGTCAAGCTGCAGAACCGCGCCGCACGGGTGGGGTTCGACTGGCCCTCCACGGCCGAGGTGGTGGACAAGATCGCCGAGGAGGCGCGGGAGCTGGTGGAGGCGCGCGACCTCTCGGCCGCGGCCGCCGCCGAGGAATTCGGCGATCTCCTCTTCGTCATGGCCAACCTCGCCCGCCACCTGAAGATCGATCCCGAGGCCGCGCTGCGCGCCGCCAACGCCAAGTTCGCCCGCCGCTTCGCCCGCATCGAGGACTGGCTGGCCGAGACCGGCCGGCGGCCCGCGGACAGCGACCTGGCCGAGATGGACGCGCTGTGGGACCGGGCGAAGGCGGAGGAGAAGGGCATCTGACCGATCACAGCCCTGTGGCTTGACATGCAGTCATTTGACTGCATGATGGCCCGATGCAGGACGACGAGCTGGATCTGGTGTTCAAGGCCCTGGCCCATCCCGAGCGGCGGCGGATCCTCGCCTCGCTCCTCGACCTGCCGGCGCAGTCGCTGTTCGACATCTGCGTGGCCTCGCTCGCCGAGACTGGGCAGCCCGCCACGCGGCAGACCATCTCGCAGCATCTGGAGGTGCTGGAGCGGGCGGGATTGGTGGAGACCGCCTGGAAGGGCCGCACCAAGGCGCATTCCGCCAACCTCGGCCCGCTGCGGCAGGCCACGGAACAGGCGATCAACCCTCTCTTCGCGAAAGGAAGCTGACATGCGGATCTATGTCACCAGCGTCTTCGTCGACGACCAGCCGCGGGCGCTCGACTTCTATACCACGAAACTCGGCTTCCGGGTGAAGCACGACATCCCGCTGGGCGCGGCGCGCTGGCTGACCCTGGTCTCGCCCGAGGACCCCGGCGGCACCGAACTGCTGCTGGAGCCCTCCGACCACCCCGCGGTCGGCCCCTACAAGGCGGCGCTGGTGGCCGACGGGATCCCCGCGGCCTCGTTCCGGGTGGAGGACCTCGCCGCGGAATACGAACGCCTGCGCGGGCTGGGGGTGGCCTTCACCGGCCCGCCGGTCGATGCCGGCAGCGTCTGGATGGCCGTGCTGGACGACACCTGCGGCAACCTGATCCAGCTGATCCAGATGAAGGGCTGAGGCGACGGCCAGCGACCTTATCCGACGTAGCGCCCGGCGAGCAGCGCCTCGGCGCGCAGGGCTTCGGCGCGGTCGGGCCGGCCCAGGCGGTCCATCTCGGCCGCGGCGCCCTCGCGCTCCGCGATCTCGGCGGCGAGGACGGCGCGGACCTGCCCGGCATCCAGGCACAGCCGCTCCACCTCGGCCGATCCCTCGCGAAATCGGTGCGGATCCGCGCCTGCCCGACCGGCGGGGGGCGACGGGGCTTCCGCATTGTCGATCGCCGCGACCAGCGCCCGGATCAGCCCGGCCTCGCCGGCCCGGCCCGCCTTCAGCGCGGAACGCAGGTCGGCCCGCAGGCGGTCCTTCATGTCCCGAGCGGCATCCTGCGTCATCCCCGCCTCCTTTCCCGGGCCTCGGGCGCCCCCCCCGAGCCGCCTTCGCCCTATCCCGCCGCCTGCCGCGCCACCAGCCCGATCACCCCGGCCAGCAGTTGCGCCGCCACCACGCCGCCCTGGCCGTCGATGTCGCGGCCCGGCATGAATTCGGTCATGTCGAAGGCCGCGATCCGGCCGCGGGCGGCGGCGCCGGCGATCAGGTCGAAGGCCTGCCAGTAGCTCAGGCCCCCGGCGGTGCGGCCGATGGTGGCGGGCATGATCGCGGGGTCGAGCGCGTCCACGTCGAAGCAGACCACGATCTCGGCGCCCTCGGGGATCAGCGACAGCGCCCGGGCGATGCCGTGGCGGGCCGCCTCGGCGGCCGGGACGAACTCCACCCCATATGCCTGCGCATCGGCGAGATCCGCGGGCCGGGCCGAGCCGATGCCGCGCTGGCCGACCTGGATGATCCGGCCGACATGCCCCATCTCCGACGCCCGCCGCATGGTGGAGGAGAGGCCCCAGCGTTCGCCCCCCACCTCCTCGCGCCAGTCGATATGCGCGTCGATCTGCAGGACGGTCAGCTCCCGGCCCCGGCCGGCGAAGGCCTCCAGCATCGGCGAGGGCAGCGAATCGTCGCCGCCGATCAGCAGCGGCACGGCCCCGGCGTCGAGCACTTTCGCCACGGTCTCGCGGAGCAGCCGGCGGTTGCCCTCGGGGTCGGCCGGGTCCACGGGCAGGTCGCCGGCATCCACCGCCCGGGTGCCGGGCGGCAGGATCGGCCCGCCGAGGTCGAAGTTCACATGGGAAAGGTTCGCCGCATAGGTCGCCCCCGCCGCCCGGATCGCCGCCGGCCCGCCGGCGCAGTAGAACCCCACCGGATAGGGCGTGCAGCCGTCCGCCCCGAGGATCACGGCCTGGGCCCTGGGCGCCCCCGGGTCGGCACAGGCCGGCAGGCCCATGAAGGTGCCCACCTCGCCGCTTCCGAACATCTCCGCCAGCGTCGCCATCGCCCTGCCCTCCATATCGCGGGGGCACTCTGGCCTCTGGGCCGGGCGGGCGCAACCCGGGTACGGCGGGGTGAACCCCGCCCTACCGATCAGGCGGCAGCAGCCCCAGGCCCCGCAGGTAGATGCCGATCCCGGCCTCCAGCAGGTCCTCGGGTGCGTAGGGGGAACGCGCGCCCGGCCGGCCGCGGGCGAAAAGCTCCACCACCCCGTGCGACATCGCCCAGATATGCGCCGAGAACATGCTGGCCGGCGGGCGGCGGCCGGCTGGCAGGTGGTCCGACAGCCGCGCCGCGGCGCGCTCCAGCACCGCGCGGGCGCGACCGGCGGCGGCCATCAGCTCGGGGTGCTCCTGCTCCGACAGCCCGCTCTCGAACATCGCCTGGTAGTGGCCGGGATACTTGCGGGCGAAGGCCAGGTAGGCCCGCCCCGTGGCCTCGAAGGCGGCCAGCGCCGTGGGCTTGCCATCATCGAAGGCATATTCCAGCAGCGCCGCGAAGATCTCGTAGCCCTGCCGCGCCGCCTCGGCGATCAACTCCTCGCGGCCCGCGAAGTGGCGATAGACCGCGGCCGGCGTCACGTCGGCGGCCTTGGCGGCCTCGGACAGGGTGAAGCCCTGCGGCCCCTGCGCCTCGATCAGCCGCAGCGCGGCCTCGACCAGCGCCTGGCGCAGGTTGCCGTGGTGGTAGCCGCGCTTGCCTTCGGCCATCGCCCTCAGTCGCCCTCGGCGTCGGACCAGATCTCGGGCCCGCCCACGATGCCGGGATCGGGCGCCCCGATCGCCTGGTCGTCGCGCCCCGCGAAGTCCACCGAGCGCAGGATCGTCTGGATCACCGCGATGCGCGCGCGCAGCTTGTCGTCCGAGCGGATCACCGTCCAGGGCGCCTGCGGCATGTGGCTGACCGCGAAGGTCTCGGCGATGGCATGGGTATAGTCCTCCCACCGCGCCAGACCGTCGATGTCGATCTGCGACAGCTTCCACTGCTTCAGCGGGTCGGCCTCGCGGTCCATGAAGCGGCGCAGCTGCTCGGCCCGGCTCACGTCCAGCCAGAACTTGATCAGCGTGATGCCGTCGTCCACCAGCATGCGCTCGAAATCCGGCAGCTGGCGGAAGAACAGCTGCCGCGCCTCGGGGGTGCAGAAGCCGAAGACATGCTCGACGATCCCGCGGTTGTACCAGGAACGGTCGAAGAGCGCGATCTCGCCCGCGGCCGGCAGCCAGTCGACATACCGCTGGAAATACCACTGCGCCGCCTCGCGGTCCGAGGGTTTGGACAGCGCCACGACATGGGCCACCCGGGGGTTCAGGTTCTCGCGCACCCGCTCGATGGCGCCGCCCTTGCCGGCGGCGTCGCGCCCCTCGAAGACCGCCACCACCCGCTTGCCAGTGGTGCGCACGTCGTGGTGAAAGCGCACCAGCTGCAGTTGCAGCGCCGCCATATGCGCCTCGTAGTCCTTCTTCCGCATCTCCTCGCGATAGGGATAGGACTTCGACAGGATGTCGTCCTTGCCCGCCTTCTCGATGGCCTTGCGCAGGGCCTTGGGCGCCCCTTCGCGGAAATAGCGGCTGATGGCGCCGTCGAAGGGCAGGGTCATGGGCATCCTCCGGGTTCGGCCCGCAGGATGGACCGGCGCGGGGCGGGATGCAATCGGCGCGCCTAGGCCTCCAGCTCGGCGTCCCAGTAGAGATAGTCGAGCCAGCTCTCGTGCAGGTAGTTGGGCGGGAAGCGGCGGCCGTGGGCCTGCATCTCCTCGGCGGTGGGCGCGCGGGGCTTGCGGCGCAGGCTCAGGCCCACCTGCCGCAGGGTGCGGTTGCCCTTCCTCAGGTTGCAGGGCGAACAGGCGGCCACCACGTTCTCCCAGCTGGTCACGCCCCCGCGCGAGCGCGGCAGCACGTGGTCGAAGGTCAGGTCGCCCTTGGCCCCGCAGTACTGGCAGCAGAATTCGTCGCGCAGGAAAAGATTGAAGCGCGTGAAGGCCACGCGCTTCTGGGGTTTGACATAGTCTTTCAGCACCACCACCGAGGGGATGCGTATCCTCGCCCTCTGGCTTCGCACCACCTCGTCGTATTCGGCGACGATCTGCACCCGGTCGAGGTAGGCGGCCTTGACCGCCTCCTGCCAGGGCCAGAGCGAGAGGGGGTAATAGGACAGCGGGCGATAGTCGGCGTTCAGCACCAGCGCCGGCCAGTGCCGAAGCGCCGCGGGCTCGCGCACGAACTGCGTCCTGAACTCGCCTTCCAGTCCCAACGACCGAACTCCCGACCCTATCCGCGGCCGGAACGGGGAACCCGCCCCGACGGCCCGACTATATCTGGCGTTCCCCGCCTGGCAAGCCCCGCAATGCTGCGCTGCCTGCGCAGAAAGCCTGTCGCACGGGGCCATGACGCCCGCATGACATCCGCGCGGGAACCGGGGGCTGCATCCCCGTCCGCCGCAGGGTGGGCGATCCGCCCACCCATCCCGGCGTCATCCCGTGGTGGGCAGATTGCCCACCCTACCCCGGCAGCACGTCGCGCAGGAAGGAGACCGCGGCGCCCAGCCCGTCGGGGGCGATGCCGTGGCCGGTGCCGCGCATCACGTGGCCGTAGGTCTCGAACCCCGCCGCCACCAGCGCGTTGCCGGCCAGCCCCATGTCCTCGAAGGGCACCATCGGGTCCTGGTCGCCATGCACCAGCAGCACCGGCGGCTTCACCACCGCCTCCGCCGCCAGCCGCTCGGGCGCCAGAAGCCGGCCCGAGATCGCCACGATCCCCGCCACCGCCTGCGCCCGCCGCGGCGCCACGTGCAGCGCCATCATCGCGCCCTGGCTGAAGCCCACCAGCGCCATCGCGGCTGCCGAAAGCCCCTCCTCGGCCAGCCGGGCGTCGAGAAAGGCGTTCAGGTCGTCCACCGCCGCCGCCATCCCCGCCACCGCCGCGGCCTCCGACGATCCGTCGAGCCAGGGGATGCAGAACCATTGCCGGCCGAAGGGGTTGCCGGCGCAGGGCTCGGGCGCGTCGGGGGCCACGAAGGCGGTGCCGGGCAGATGCGGGCCCAAGGGCTCGGCCAGCCCCAGCAGGTCCGCCCCGTCGGCGCCATAGCCGTGCAGGAACACCACCAGCGAGCGCGCGGTGCCCCGCTTCGCCCCCCGCCGGCCGAAGGACAACTCGCGGCTCATCGGATCCCCTCGCGTTCGGTCGCCACCCGGTAATAGGCCCACAAGAGCCGCGCCGCCACGCCGCGCCAGGGCGACCAGACCTCGGCCATCGCCCGCATCGCCTTTTCCTTCGGCCGCTCGGGCAGGTCGAACAGCCGCCGGGCGGATTCCTGCAAGGCGAGGTCGCCCGGCGCGAAGACATCCGCGCGGCCCAGGCTGAACATCGCATAGATCTCGGCCGTCCAGCTGCCGATCCCCGGCACCGCGGTCAGCACCGTGACGACCTCGGGCGTGGGCATGGTCCGCAGCGCGGCGAAGTCGATGCCCGAGACCGCCAGAGCCCTGCCATAGCGCGCCTTCTGCCGCGACAACCCGCAGGCGCGCAGTTCCTCGTCACTGGCCACGGCCATCCGGGCGGGATCGGTCAGCCCCGCCGCCTGCAACCGCGCCCAGATCGCATCGGCCGAGGCCACCGAGACCTGCTGGCTGACGATGGCATCCAGCAGCGGCGCGAATCCGTCCTCGCGCCGGCGCAGCGGCAGGGGCCCGGTCAGGGCATAGGCGTGCGCGAAGCGCGGCTCGCGCGCGGCCAGCCACTCCGCCCCCTCGACCACGCAGGCCTCGGTCTCGATGATGCGTCCCACCATGGGCCCACAACACCCCGCCCGGCTGCCGGCCGCAAGCCCCCTTGCGACGCTTTCGCCCTTGAGCCTGCCCGCCGCCGCGGCTAGCCCATGGCCCATGAGCCAGTCCCCCGCCCCGAACGACCGCCAGGCCCGCCGCAACGTGGCGGTGCTGATCGCCGCGCAGGCGATCCTCGGCGCGCAGATGCCGATGGTCTTCACCGTCGCCGGGCTGGCCGGCCAGTCGCTGGCGCCGAACATCTGCTGGGCCACCCTGCCCATCACCATGACGGTGATCGGCTCGATGCTGACCGCCACGCCGCTCTCCGCCCTGATGGCGCGGCACGGGCGGCGGGCGGGCTTCGTGCTGGGGGCGCTTCTGGGCGCGCTGGGGGCGGCGATCGGCGCCTTCGGCCTGTCGCGCGGGTCCTTCGGGCTGTTCCTGCTGGGCTCGCTGCTGACCGGGGCCTATATGTCGGCGCAGGGGTTCTTCCGCTTCGCCGCCGCGGATTCCGCGACGCCCGAGTTCCGGCCCAAGGCGATCTCCTGGGTCATGGCCGGGGGGCTGTTGTCGGCGGTCGTCGGGCCGCAACTGGTCAAGGTGACGGCCGAGGCGATGGCGATCCCCTTCCTCGGCACCTATCTGGCGGTGATCGGGCTGAACCTCGCCGGTTCCTTCCTGTTCCTCGGCCTGCACGCGCCGCCGCCGCCTGCCCCGGCCGAGGGCACCCCGGCGGGCCGCAGCCGGCGCGAGCTCATCTCCGACCCCCGCATCCTGGTGGCGGTGATCTGCGCCACCGTCTCCTACGCGCTGATGAACCTGGTCATGACCTCCTCACCGCTGGCGGTGGTGGGCTGCGGCTTCGGCACCGGGGACGCGGCGGATGTGGTGACCGCGCATGTGCTGGCGATGTATGCGCCGTCCTTCGTCACCGGCCATGTGATCGCCCGCTTCGGGGTGGAGCGGGTGGTGGCGCTGGGGCTGACCATCCTGGCCGGCGCCGGCGCGGTGGCCATCGCCGGGGTGGAGCTGGAGAACTTCTTCATCGCCATGATGCTGCTGGGCATCGGCTGGAACTTCGGCTTCATCGGCGCCACCGCCATGCTGGCCGAGGCGCATACGGTGGAGGAACGCGGCCGGATGCAGGGGATGAACGATTTCATCGTGTTCCTGGGGGTGTCCTTGGCCTCGCTGTCCTCGGGCGGGCTGATGAACTGCGCCGGCGGCTCGGCGCAGGCCGGCTGGCAGATGGTGAACATGGCCATGCTGCCCTTCCTGATCCTGGCCGGGGGGGCGCTGGTCTGGCTGCGGCTGCGGGTGCCGGCGCGGCCGTAGGGCGGGGTACATCCCGCCATCGGCCGCCGGGATTGGCGGGGTGAACCCCGCCCTACCAGCGCCCGGTGAGGCCGACCCAGGCGAGCCGCGCCCGCCGCGCCGCCTCGGACAGATGCAGGGGCCTTCCCGCCGCCGCCCGGCCCAGCACCGGCCCCGCCAGCCAGCCCGCGATGCCCGCCGGCCCCAGCGCCCGCCTGTGCCCCCGCGCCCTTTGCAGCCGCGCCAGCCCCTCGCGCGCCAGCGCCGGCACTTCGGCGCCCTCCGGCAGGGTCGGCCGCCCGCGCGCCTGCAGCTCGGGCAGCGCCATCAGCCAGGAGGCCAGCCCCGCCGCCGCGCCCAGGTCGCGCGCCGCCGCCTCGGGCCCGCCGCCCAAGGCGCGGACCGAGAGCCACATCAGCCCGCCGCCGGTATCCTCCAGATACACCCAGAGCGCCGCCTCGTCGGCGAAGGGCTCGCCCCAGACATCCCGCCGCCGCGCCGCCGCCAGCCGGTCCAGCGCCTCGCCCGGCAGCCCGGCCTCGCGGATCAGCGCGTGCAGCGGGCCGGCCACCTCATGCGCCCGGGGCGGGGCGCCCGCCACCGCGCCCTCCACCACCTCGCGCCACCATTGCAGCCGCATCTCGGCGATCGCCGGCTCCTGCGTGACCCAAGGCGCGCGGGCCAACTCCAGGTTGAAGGCATAGAGCGGGATCAGCCGCGCCCGGGCCGCGACCGGCATCGCCATCAGCGCCGCCCAGCGGTCGGGGTCGCCCTTCGCCACCAGCGCGGCGCAGGCGTCCAGGCTCATTCCGCCGCCCGCGCAGCGCCCGCCGCCGTCACCCCGTCGCGGATCAGCTTCCACTGGATCGCCTCCAGCAGCGCCTCGAAGCTGGCGTCCACGATATTGGCCGAGACCCCCACGGTCGACCAGCGGTGCCCGGCCGAGTCCTCGCTGTCGATGATCACCCGGGTGACCGCCTCGGTCCCTCCTTGCGTGATCCGCACCTTGAAATCCACCAGCTTCATGTCGTCGATGGCGGCCTGATAGGGGCCCAGGTCCTTGGCCAGCGCCTTGGACAGCGCATTGACCGGGCCGCGGTCGCTGCCCGCCGCGTCCATCGAATCGCTGACCGACATCATCTTGCGCTCGCCGATCTTGACCACCACCACCGCTTCCGACAGCGAGATCATCCGATCCTGCTTGTTCTTGCGCCGCTCCACCGTCACCCGATACCGCTTCACCTCGAAGAACGCGGGGCAGAGGCCCAGTTCCCGCCGCGCCAGCAGTTCGAAGGACGCCTGCGCGCCGTCATAGGCATAGCCCTGATCCTCGCGCCGCTTCACCTCGTTGAGGATATGCGCCAGCCGCGGGTCGCCGGCCGCCACCTCGATCCCGGCGGCGGAGAGGCGGGCACGCAGGTTCGACTGCCCGGCCTGGTTCGACATCGGGATGATGCGGGCATTGCCGATGCGGGCGGGGTCGACATGCTCGTAGGTCGCCGGATCCTTCAGGATCGCGCTGGCGTGCAGCCCCGCCTTGTGGGCGAAGGCGCTGGCGCCCACGTAGGGCGCGGCCCGGTGCGGCACCCGGTTCAGGATGTCGTCCAGCATCCGGCTGGTGCGCAGCAGGCCCGCCAGCGCCTGCTCGCTCACCCCGGTCTCGAACCGGCTGCGGTAGGGCTCCTTCAACAGCAGCGTGGGGATCAGCGTGGTCAGGTTGGCATTGCCGCAGCGTTCGCCCAGGCCGTTCAGCGTGCCCTGCACCTGCCGCGCGCCCGCGTCGATGGCGGCCAGCGAATTGGCCACCGCATTGCCGGTGTCGTCATGGCAATGGATCCCCAGCCGCCCGCCCGGGATGCCGGCGGCGATGACCTCGGCCGTCACCCCCCCCACCTCGGCCGGCAGGGTGCCGCCGTTGGTGTCGCAGAGCACCACCCAGGCCGCGCCGGCCCCTAGCGCGGCCTTGAGGCAGGCCAGCGCATAGCCGGGATCGGCGCGGTAGCCGTCGAAGAAATGCTCGGCATCGAACAGCGCCTCGCGGCCCTTGGCGGTCACATGGGCGATGGAGGCGGCGATGTTGCCCAGGTTCTCCTCCAGCGAGATGCCCAGCGCGGTTTCCACATGGAACGGATGGCTCTTGCCCACCAGGCAGACCGCCGGGGTCGCCGCATCCAGCACCGCCGCCAGCACGTCGTCGTTCCCGGCCGAGCGCCCGGCGCGCTTGGTCATGCCGAAGGCGGTCATGGTGGCGCGGGTGGCGGGCGCCGTGCGGAAGAAGTCGCTGTCGGTCGGGTTCGCCCCGGGCCAGCCGCCCTCGATGTAGTCCACCCCCAAGGCATCCAGCGCCGAAGCGATCCGCGCCTTCTCGGCCGCCGAGAACTGCACCCCCTGCGTCTGCTGCCCGTCGCGCAGGGTGGTGTCGAAGAGGGTGAGGCGGTCGGTCATTGTGATTTCATAAGCTTTGCGATGGTCTCTTCCAGAACGCCCCGAATGTGGACATCAGATGGCAAGCCCCGCCACGCCGGGGCTACGTCGAGAGGTTGGCTGCTGCTGAAATGCACCCCGGCGGCTGCGGCGATCTTCAGTTCGTGTCGCAGTGCACGATCGTCGCCTGAAGCAAACGCATTTCGAACCGCATGAAAGTATGGAAGGCTATCGAGTTCATCTTTCTCGATGGCCCAAGACGTACCGTCCTTGCCATCATTCACTCGTATGCCCGCGCGCTTCAACCCGTCCCTAACGATATCTGCGCGAACCCAATCCTTTGAAGCTCGCGCGCGTGCCCTAGTCGAAAGAACTTTCTCCACCAACTGTCTCGTCTGCGCGCTTAGGTGGACTTCGAACCAGTCGCCGATATCCTCCCCAAGCAGCCCCACAAGGCCCGCTGAGGCTTTGAGCGCACCGCCATCACCTGAGCGGGCAAGATCATGCAATACAGCCATTGCCCCGGCTGTATTCAAGTCATCCGAAAGTGCATCAACAAACTCAGGCGCGGGGATGGTGGCTTGAACCCCGTCCACCAGCGTCCGCCACTTCCGCAACGTCGCCTCGGCCTCCTGCCTCTTGGCTTCCGTCCAGTCCATCGGGCTGCGGTAGTGGGTCATCAGCATCACCAGCCGGATCACCTCGCCCGGCACGCCCTGGTCCAGCAGGTCGCGCACGGTGAAGAAGTTGCCGAGCGATTTCGACATCTTCTTCCCCTCGACCAGCAGCATCTCGTTGTGCAGCCAGACGCGGGCGAAGTCGCCGTGGGGATGGGCGCAGGCCGACTGGGCGATCTCGTTCTCGTGGTGGGGGAATTGCAGGTCCAGGCCGCCGCCGTGGATGTCGAAGCTCTCGCCCAGCAGTTCATGCGCCATGGCCGAGCATTCGATGTGCCAGCCCGGACGGCCGCGGCCCCAGGGGCTTTCCCAACCGGGGGTCTCGGCGTCCGAGGGTTTCCACAGCACGAAGTCGAGCGGATCCTCCTTGAAGGGCGCCACCTCCACCCGGGCGCCGGCGATCATGTCATCGACCGACCGGCCCGAGAGCGCGCCGTAATCGCCGTAGCTGCGCACCCGGAACAGCACATGCCCCTCGGCCGCATAGGCGTGGCCCGAGGCCACCAGCCCCTCGATCATCGCCACCATCTGGGCGATGTACTCGGTGGCCCGCGGCTCGTGGTCGGGCCGCAGCGCGCCCAAAGCGTCCATGTCGGCGTGATACCAGGCGATGGTCTCCTCGGTGCGCTGGCGGATCAGCTCCTCCAGTGTCCCTTGCGCCCCGGCCGCCCGGCGCCGCAAGGCCTCGGCGTTGATCTTGTCGTCCACGTCGGGGAAGTTGCGCACATAGGTCACGTGTTGCGGCCCGTAGAGATGCCGCAGCAGCCGGTAGAGCACGTCGAACACCACCACCGGCCGGGCATTGCCCAGATGCGCGCGGTCATAGACCGTGGGGCCGCAGACATACATCCGCACGTTGGCGGGGTCGATGGGGGCGAAGGCCTCCTTCCGGCGGGTCTTCGAATTGGTCAGGCGCAGCATCATTCCCTCCCCGCCCTCGGGCCGCGGGTCCGGGGCTCCTTAGCAACTCCGCGCGGGGTTGGAAATGATCGCTCTTGCAGCGGGGCGCTGCGGCATGTGCAGATGGTGGCGGAGGTGACGCCATGATCCGCTGGATGTTCTGCCTGCTGCTGCTGGCCTGGCCCGCCGGGGCGCAGGAGGTGCCGGCGCGGCTCGGCTGGCTCGGCGATTACGCCGCGGTGCTGACGCAGGACGAGGCGGCGCGGATCGAGGCGGCGCTGGAGACGGGGCGGCGGGAGACCGGCATCGAGGTTGCGGTGGCGGTCATCCCCTCGCGCCGCGACCATGGCGGGCCGGCGGGGCTGGAGGATTTCGCCACCGGCTGGTTCAACGCCTGGGGGCTGGGCGATGCGCAAAGGAACGACGGCATCCTGATCCTGATCGCGCGCGACGACCGGGAGCTGCGGATCGCGCTGGGCTCCGGCTATCCGCCCGAGGCCGAGGCCGCGGCGCAAACGGTGGTGGACCGCACCATCCTGCCCGCGCTGCGCGACGGGCGGCTGGCCGAGGGGATCGAGGCCGGGGTGATCCAGACCTACGACCGCATCGCCCGCCCCTTCGCCACGGGCCAGGGCATCGTGCCGGAGGCGGAGGGCAGCGACGCCCCGCTGGTTCTGCTGTTCCTGGGCGTGATGGCCGGCGGGGTGCTGTGGCAATCGCGCCGGCGGCTGGGCGACCGGGCGGTGCGG
>JBBCJM010000014.1:0-40650 GCA_037190175.1 Paracoccaceae bacterium
GGCAGGAGCTTGACCGTCACGTCCTTGGTATAGAACAGCGCCAGCGAGCCCAGGGTCAGCGCCAGCACCAGGGCCAGGAACAGCCAGCCCACCGCCTTGGAGGACAGCAGCGGCCGGGCCACGGCGGCATAGAGCCGTTCCAGCAGCCCCCGGCCGGCATGGCCATGCACCGGCGCCCGCCCGGCGATCTTCAGCATCAGCCAGGGGGTGACCATCACCGCGACGAAGAAGGAAAAGATCATCGCGGCCGAGGCATTGGCCGGGATCGGGCTCATGTAGGGCCCCATCATCCCCGAGACGAACAGCATCGGCAGCAGCGCGGCCACCACGGTCAGGGTGGCGACGATGGTGGGGTTGCCCACCTCGGCCACCGCCTCGATGGCGGCCTGCATCCGCGACCGGCCGTCGGCCATCGCCCAGTGGCGGGCGATGTTCTCGATCACCACGATGGCGTCGTCCACCAGGATGCCGATCGAGAAGATTAGCGCGAAGAGCGAGACCCGGTTCAGCGTATAGCCCATGGCCCAGGAGGCGAAGAGCGTCAGCAGGATGGTCATCGGGATCACCACGGCGACCACCATCGCCTCGCGCCGGCCGATGGCGAACCAGACCAAGAGGATGATCGAGACAGTGGCGAGGCCCAGGTGGAACAGCAGCTCGTTGGCCTTCTCGTTCGCCGTCTCGCCATAGTCGCGGGTGACCTCGACCGCGATCTCGGCGGGGATCAGGGTGCCGTGCAGCGCTTCCACCCGGTGCAGGATGGTCTCGGCCACGGTCACGGCGTTCGACCCCGCGCGCTTGGCCACCGCCAGCGTCACCGCGGGCACCCGCCCGTCGCGGGTGACGGTGGCGACCAGCGCCTCGCCCGGCTCGGCCGCGAAACCCACCGTCGCTACGTCGCGCACATAGACCGGCCGGCCGTCGCGCGAGGTCAGCAGCAGGTTGCCGATGGCCGCGGGGGTGCGCAGCGTCTCGCCCGCCACCAGCATGATCTGCTCGCCCTGATCCCGCACGGTGCCGGCGGGAAAGGCGCGGTTGGCGCCCTGCACCTTGCCGGCCAGTTGTTGCAGGGTCACGCCGTAGAGCGCCAGCCGCGCGGGGTCGGGGGCGATGCGGATCATCTCGTCCGCCGCGCCGACCAGATAGTTCAGCCCCACGTCCTCGATCTTGGCCAACTCGGTGCGCAATTCGCGGGCGATGCGGGTCAGGTCGTTGGCGGTGATGTGGCCGGCCCCGGGCTTGGGGGTCAGGGTCAGCGCCACGATGGCCACGTCGTCGATGCCCCTACCGACGATCTGCGGCTCGGGGATGCCCACGGGGATGCGGTCCATGTTGGCGCGCAGCTTGTCGTGCACCCGCAGCACCGCGGCATCGGCCGAGGTGCCGACCAGGAAGCGCGCGGTCACCAGCACCCGGTCGTCATGGGTCTGGGAATAGACGTGCTCCACCCCGTCGATGCCCTTGACGATGATCTCCAAGGGCTCGGTGACCAGCTTCACCGCGTCCTCGGCGCGAAGGCCGTCGGCGCGCAGCAGGATGTCCACCATGGGGACGGAGATCTGCGGCTCCTCCTCGCGCGGCAGGGCGATCAGCGCCACCAGGCCGAAGACGAAGGCGGCGACCAGGAACAGCGGGGTCAGCGGCGAGGCGATGAAGGCGCGGGTCAGCGCGCCGGCCAGGCCCAGGCGGGGGGAAGACATCAGGGCACCACGACGGTGTCGCCGGCGGCGAGGCCGGTCAGGATTTCCACGAAAGGCCGGCCGTCGCGGAAGACGGTCTCGCCCGGGACCACCGCGCGCTCGACCTCATCCCCCGCCGCGAGCACCCGCACGAAGTCGAGCCCGGCGCGGGTGATCACGGCCGCCTGCGGCACCAGCAGCGCGGGCCGGCTGCCCACCGGCACCTCGACCAGCACGCGGGCCTCGACGAAGGCGTGGGCGAGCCCGGCGACCTCCACATCCGCCACTACCCGGCCGTTCTCGATGCGGGGATAGAGCTTGACCAGCCGCCCCTCGGTCTCGGCCCCTTCGGCCGCGATGCGGATCGCGGCGCCCTCCGCCAGGTCGGCGGCATGGCGCTCGGGGATGGCCAGGCGCAGGTAGAGCCCGCCGCCGCCGATGCTGGCCACCGGCTCGCCCGCCATGATCACCGCGCCGCGGGTGACCGGCACCGCCAGCACCCGGCCCGAGGCCGGGGCCAGCACCGCCCCTTCCTCGCCCTGCTGCACCACCACGGCGCGCTGGGCCCGGGTGGCGGCGATCTGGTTCAGCGTCACGTCCACGTCGGTGGCCAGCTGGTCCAGCCGCTGGGTGGTGGTGACCCCGCGCGCGACCAGCGCCCGGCCGCGGTCGAGTTCGGCCTGCGCGCGGCCGAGCTGCGCCTCCAGCGCCCGCAGCTGGGCGTCGAAGGCGGCGATCTGGAAGTCGATCTTGTCGTCGCGCACCAGGGCAATGCGCTGGCCCGCCTGAACCTCGTCGCCCTCGGCCACCATCAGCTCCACCACCATGCCGCCGATGCGGGCGCGGGCGGGCACCAGGTCGCGGGCCTCGACCCGGCCGTAGACCGCCTTCCACTCGGGCAGCGGCTGCGGCGCCAGCACCAGCGTGTCGGCGAGGGCAGGGGCGGCCGCCAGCGCGGCGGCGAGGATTAGGGTGCGCATGGTCAGAACGCGCAGCCGGGCCGGGCACCCAGCCGGCGGAACACCATCGCGGCGGGGCAGAAGCCGGTGAAGGCCGATTGCAGCAGGTTGAGGCCGACGAAGACCGTCAGCCAGACGAAATGGGCCGAGACCCAGAGGGTCAGCGCCACCGAGAGCAGCACCATGAAACCGGCGAAGGCGAGGACAAGGTGGTCGAGGGTCATCTGCATTTCTCCTACGGAAGATCGTATATACGGATTTACGTATATACTGGATGGAATGCAAGGGGCCGGCGACACGGATTTTTCCGGGTGGCAATGGATGGCGGGAACGTCCCCTCAGTCCCAGGCCGCGCCCTGCAGCAGGTCCAGCGGGATCTTCAGGTAGCGCCGGCCGTTGGCCTCGGGCTCGGGCAGCCGGCCGGCGTTGGTGTTGACCTGCAGCGCGTGCAGGATCAGCTTGGGCATCGGCAGGGTCCGGTCGCGCGCCTGCCGCAGGGCCACGAACTCGGCCTCGGTCTTGCCGGCGACATGGATGTTTCCCGCCTTCTGCCCGGCCACCGTCGATTCCCATTGCGGTTCGCGCCCGCCGGGCTGGTAGTCGTGGCCGGTGAAGACGCGGGTCTCACCGGGCAGGGCGAGGATGCCTTCGATCGAGCGCCACAGGGCGCGCGCGTCGCCGCCGGGGAAGTCGGCCCGGGCGGTGCCGCTGTCGGGCATGAACAGGGTGTCGTGAACGAAGGCCGCGTCGCCGATCACATAGGAGATCGAGGCCAGCGTATGGCCGGGCGAGAACAGCACCCGGGCGGGGATCCCGCCCACCCGGAAGGTGTCGCCCTCGGCGAACAGCCGGTCCCATTGCGAGCCGTCGGCGGGGAAGTCGGGCCAGTTGTAGAAGCCCTTCCACAGCGCCTGCACCTCGGTCACCTTCGCGCCGATGGCGGTGGGCGCGCCGGTCAGGCGTTTCAGATAATCGGCGGCCGAGAAATGGTCGGCATGGGGATGGGTGTCGAGGATCCACTCCACCTGATACCCCCTGTCCGCCACGAAGCTCAGCATCCGGTCGGCCCGATGCGTGGCGGTGGCGGCGGACTTCTCGTCATAGTCCAGCACGGGGTCGATGATGGCGCATTTCCCGGTGCCGGGGTCGGCGACCACGTACTGGATCGAGCAGGTGCGGGGTTCGAAGAAGCCGGTGACTTCGGGTCTGGGCATGGGCACTCTTTCGGATCAGCAGCCGGGGGCGCAGAAATGGGCGTAGAGCACCTCGACCACCCGGCGGGCCACGTCGCTCTCGATCCGGTACCAGATCGTCTGCCCGTCGCGCCGGCCGGCGATCAGCCCGTCGTGGCGCAACAGCGCCAGATGCTGCGAGACGGTCGAATCGCGGATGCCCAGGAACTCGGCCAGCTGGCCCACCGATTTCTCGCCCTGGCTCAGCTGGCACAGGATCAGCAGGCGGTGCTGGTTCGACAGCGCCTTCATCAGGTCGCTGGCCTGGCCGGCGGCAAGGCGCATGGCGTCGGGGTCGATGGCGGTCTTTACTTTCATGATTGCGTATCTACATTGTTGCGTATATAAAGTCAACACCCGGGGGCCTTGCGCCCCTGCCGTCAGGAGTATGCGGGCCATGCCCGGTTATCGCCAGATCGTCTGTCCCGATTGCGCGGGGATCAACCGGGTCCCCGACGACCGCCCCGCCGCCGCCGCCCGCTGCGGCCGCTGCGGGACGCCGCTTTTCACCGGCCGGCCGCTGGAGGCCGACGCCGCCACCTTCGACCGCCAGGTGGGCCGCAGCGGGGTGCCGGTGCTGGTCGATGTCTGGGCGCCCTGGTGCGGCCCCTGCAGGGCGATGGCCCCGGCCTTCGCCGCCGCGGCGGGGGAACGGGAGCCGGGGATGCGGCTGCTGAAGCTGAATTCCGAGGCCGAGCCGCAGGTGGCCGCCCGGCTGGGGATCCGCGGGATCCCGACGATGCTGCTTTATGCCGGCGGGCGCGAAGTCGGCCGGATCTCGGGGGCGATGGCCACGCCGCAGATCGTAGCCTGGGCGCGCGGGCAACTGGCAGGGATGGGGGGACAGCCATGAACAGACGCGAATTGATGCTGATGGCGGGGGCGGCGGCGCTGGTCGGGGCGCCGGCCGCGGCGCAGACGTCGGCCGCCCGGGCGCGGATCGTGATCGCCGGGGCAGGGGCCGCGGGCCTGTCGCTGGCCGCAAGGCTGCGGCGCGGGATGCCGCAGGCCGCGATCACCCTGGTGGACGCCAAGAAGGAACATCACTTCCAGCCCGGCTTCACCCTGGTCGGCGCCGGGCTGTGGTCGCCCGCGCAGGTCACCCTGCGCAACGCCGACTTCCTGCCCGGCGGGGTGGACTGGGTGGAGGAGGCGGTGGCCGAGTTCGACCCCGAGGCGAATGCGGTGGTGACGACCTCGGGCCGCCGGCTGGCCTACGACTTCCTGATGGTCGCCACCGGGCTCAAGCTCGACTACGCCGCCATCGAGGGGATGGAACCCGGCCTGATCGGCCGCGAGGGCATCGCCTCGATCTAGGCCGGCCCGGCCGAGGCCGCGGCCTCCGCCGCCGCCATCGACCGCTTCATCGAGACCGGGGGCCTGGGCCTGTTCGGCCGCCCCGCGGGCGAGATGAAATGCGCCGGCGCGCCGCTGAAGGTGGCCTTCATCGCCGAGGACAAGGCCCGCCGCAAGGGTCGCCGCGGGGCGGTGGATCTGGTCTACAACGCCCATGGCCCGGCGGTCTTCGCCGTGCCGCCGGTGAACGACAAGGTGAAGGAGCTGTTCGCCGCCCGCGGCATCGCGGTGAACTATGGCCATGTCCTGCGCGCCATCGACCCCGGCGCCCGCCGCGCCACCTATGCCACCGAGGGCGGCGAGGTGGTGCTGGACTACGACTTCATCCACGTGGTCCCGCCGATGCGGGCGCCGGATGCGGTGCGCGCCAGCCCCCTGCCGTGGCAGGAGGGGCCGCTGGCGGCGGACGGCTGGGTCGAGGCCGACCGCGCCACCCTGCGCCATCCGCGCTATCCCAACGTCTTTGCGCTGGGCGACATCGCCGGGGTGCCGCGGGGCAAGACCGCGGCCAGCGTCAAGTGGCAGGCGCCGGTGGTGGCGGAAAACCTGATCGCCGAGACCGCGGGGCGGCCGGCTACGGCCAGTTTCAACGGCTATACCTCCTGCCCGATGGTCACCGGCTATGGCCGGGCCATGCTGATCGAGTTCGACTATGACGGCACGCTGATCCCCTCCTTCCCCTTCATCGACCCGTTGAAGGAGCTGTGGGTCTCGTGGCTGATCGAGGAAAAGGGCCTGCTGGGCGCCTATCGCGCCATGCTGCGCGGCCGTGCGTGAGGAGGATATCATGAGCGATTTCAATCCCGTGACGCTCTACTTCATCCTGGCGGAGTCGCTGGGGGCCTGGCTCTGGGCGCTGGTCGCGCTGGCGGTGGTGCTGCTGGCTGGCCTCGTCGGTGCCGTGGTCCGGCTGCGGCGGACGCGGGCCGGGGCCGGGCGGCCGCTGGCGCTGGGCCTCGGGCTGGCGCTGCTGGCCTCGGCGGGCCTGACCTTCGCGGTGCCGCTCTGGTCGCAGGCCGGGCCGGGGGCGCTGAACGGGCCGGTGGACCTGGCCATGGCCTTCGCGCTGGCGCTGATCCCCGGCGCGGTGCTGGGGGCGCTGGCCTTCATGCTGAGCGCGCGCGCCCGCAGCTAGGGCACCGGCGCCCATTGCACATGGTCGATATGCGGGGCGGCGGTGGCCAGCATCACCAGCCGGTCAAAGCCCAGCGCGATGCCGCTGGCGGGGGGCATGAGGGCCAGAGCGGCCAGGAAGTCCTCGTCCAGCGGATAGCTTTCGCCATAGAGCCTGGCCTTTTCCGCCATGTCGGCCTGGAACCGCGCCCGCTGCTCGGCCGGGTTGGTCAGTTCGCCGAAGCCGTTGGCCAGTTCGACCCCGCAGGCGTAAAGCTCGAACCGTTCGGCAAAGCGCGGGTCGTCGGGGCAGGGGCGGGCCAGCGCGGCCTCGGCCAGCGGATAGCGGTCGAGCGCCACGGGATGGCCGAGGCCCAGGTGCGGTTCCACCCGCTCCACGATCACCCGGCTGAACATGTCGGACCAGCTGTCGTCCGCGGCGGTGCGGATGCCGGCCGCGGCGCAGGCGGCGGCCATGGCGGCGCGGTCGGGGGTGCCGTCCGGCGCCATGGTGGCGGGCAGGTCGATGCCGGCATGGCGTCGGAAGGCTTGCGCGCAGGACAGCCGCTCCACGGGCGCGAAGGGGTCGCAGGTATGATCCCCATGGCGCAGTTCCGCGGCCCCTGCCGACTTCACAGCCAGCTTCAACATCGCCGCGCAATCCTCGATCAGCACGGCATAATCCTGCCCGACGCGATACCATTCCAGCATGGTGAACTCGGGCGCATGGCGCGGCCCGCGCTCGCGGTTGCGGAAGACATGGGCGAAGGCGGCGATCCGGGTCTCGCCGGCCGCCAGCAGCTTCTTCATCGCGAATTCGGGCGAGGTGTGCAGGTACATCCCCCGCCCCTGGCCATCGTTGCCGATGGCGGTGGTGGCGAAGGCATGCAGGTGGGTCTCGTTGCCCGGGGAAACCGCCAAGGCCGCCGGATCGACCTCCACGAAGCCCCCTTCCGCCAGCCAGCCGCGGATCGCGCCCTGGATCCGGTTGCGGGCCAATAATGCGGGCCGGCGGTCCTGATGCCGGGCGGGGTGCCACCAGGGGGTGTCGGGCATGGCAAGACCTCGGGGGCTGGCGGAAAGCGGCCGGATGCGCTAGGGGCATCGCACATCGCGCCGGGCCCATCCCGGCGCCGCTTCATTCACAAGGGAAACCCCGTGGTCAAGGTCATTGCATCCTCCCTGCGCAAGGGCAATGTCGTCGATATGGACGGCCGGCTCTATGTCGTGCTGAACGCCACCAACTTCCACCCCGGCAAGGGCACGCCCACCACCAGCGTCGACATGCGCCGGATCGCGGACGGGGTGAAGGTCTCGGAACGCTGGAAGACCACCGACCAGGTGGAGAAGGCCACGGTGGACGAGCGCGCCTACGACTTCCTCTATGCCGACGGCGAGGGCTATCACTTCATGGAGCCCGAGAGCTACGACCAGGTCGTGGTGACCGAGGACATCATGGGCGAGAACAAGGTCTATCTCCAGGAGGGGATGCGCTGCTGGCTGAAGACCTTCGAGGGCGCGCCCATCGCCATCGAGGTGCCGCAGAAGATCACCGTGGAGATCACCGAGACCGAGCCGGTGGTGAAGGGGCAGACCGCCTCCTCCTCCTACAAGCCGGCGATGACCGACAACGGGCTGCGGGTGATGGTGCCGCCGCATATCGGGCCGGGCACGCGGATCGTGATCAACACCGACGACAATTCCTACGTGGAACGCGCCAAGGACTGAGGTCCGCCGGTCCGGCAACTCCCCCTGGGCGCGTCCGAACTTGAACCCCCCGGCCCGCATCCGTTAATGGGGCCGGTCACGGGCGCGCCGAAGGAGGTGCGGGATGGACGGGCAGGGCCAGGACGGCGGTCGCAAGATCCCCTCGCACGAGGCGACCTATGTGCGGCTGCGCGACCTGGTGATGTTCGGCCATCTGGAGCCCGGCCAGCCCGTCACCATCCAGGGCCTGACCCGCGACCTGGGCGCCGGGATGACCCCGGTGCGCGAGGCGATCCGCCGGCTGTCGGCCGAGGGCGCGCTGAACGCGCAGGACAACCGCCGCGTCACCGTGCCGGTGCTGACCCGGGCGATGGTGGAGGAGGTGGCCTTCGCCCGCCTGGCCATCGAGCCGAAGCTGGCCGAGCTTGCCACGCCCCATCTGACCCCGGCCTTGATCGAGCGGTTGCAGGCCGCCGACGGGGCGGTGGAGGCCGCGATCGCCGCGGGCGACGTGCCGGCCTATCTGGCGGGCAACCAGGGCTTCCACTTCATGCTCTACGAGGCGGCGGGGGCGCCGGTGCTGCTGGACCTCGCGCGGTCCTTGTGGCTGCGCTTCGGCCCCTCGCTGCGGGTGGTCTGCGCCCGGCATGGCGATGCCGAACTGCCCGACCGCCATGCCGAGGCGCTGGCGGCGATGCGGGCAGGCGACGCCGCCGCGCTGTCGGTGGCCATCGCGCGCGACATCCAGCAGGGGGTGGACCAGGTGCGTGCGGGGCTGGCCTGAGCCTATTGGGTGGCGATCCACCAGGTGACCCCCTCGGGGTCGGTGAAGCCGCCGCGCAGGTCGTCGCTGTCGTCCTTGCGTACCGGCTCCTGCACCGGCTTGCCCCCGGCCTGCATCGCCCGCTCCCAGACCGCCATCACGTCCGGCACGTAGAGATGCAGGTGCGGCGCGCCGCCCGCGTCCTGCGGCGACTGGCCCAGCATCAGGATGCTGTCGTCCAGGCGCAGCTCGGCGTGCATCAGCGTGCCGTCCGGCCCGTCGAAGCGGCGCGCCGGCTGGGCGCCGAACACCCGTTTCACGAAGTCGATCTCGGCCTCGCTGTCGCGGCAGAGCAGATAGGGCGACAGCGAGTTGTTGCCCGCGGGTTTCCAGTCGGTCATCTTTCCCTCCATCCTTCGCGGCTCCAACCCGGAACCGCGGCCCCGAGTTCCCGGCCGGATAATTTGATCAAATTTCTTGCGACGCCGCCGCGCCGCGCCTATCCTGCGCCGCGATGGCCGGGCAGCGACTCGGCCCCCGCAAGGATGCCCTGCCCATGACCATGATCACCAACAACCTGCCCACCGCCGAGCTGCAACGGCTGGATGCCGCCCACCACTTCCACCCCTTCACCGACAAGCCGGCGCTGGCCGAGAAGGGGGCGCGGGTGATCCTGCGCGGCGAGGGGGTCTGGCTGACCGACAGCGAGGGGCACCGCATCCTCGACGGGATGGCCGGGCTCTGGTGCGTGAACATCGGCTATGGCCGGCGCGAACTGGCCGAGGTGGCGGCGCGGCAGATGCAGGAACTGCCCTATTACAACACCTTCTTCCAGACCACCCATGTGCCGGCCATCGCGCTGGCCGCCAAGATCGCGGAACTGGCGCCGGGGGATCTGAACCACGTGTTCTTCGCCGGCTCGGGGTCGGAAGCCAACGACACCAACATCCGCCTGGTGCGCCGCTACTGGCAGGTGATGGGCAAGCCCTGGCGGCAGGTGATCATCGCCCGCTGGAACGGCTATCACGGCTCGACCATGGGCGGCGGCTCGCTGGGGGGGATGAAGCCGATCCACGCCCACGGCGGCAAGATCGGCGGCATCGAGCATATCGACGAGCCCAACTGGTGGGCCGCGGGGGGGGACATGTCGCCCGAGGAGTTCGGCCTGGCCCGCGCGCGGCAGCTGGAGGAGCGGATCCTCGAGGTCGGCCCCGACAACGTGGCGGCCTTCATCGGCGAGCCGGTGCAGGGCGCGGGCGGGGTGATCGTGCCGCCGCCGGGCTATTGGGACGAGATCCAGCGGATCTGCCGCAAATATGGGGTGCTGCTGATCGCCGACGAGGTGATCACCGGCTTCGGCCGCACCGGGGAATGGTTCGGCTCCACCACCTTCGGCATCCGGCCCGACATCATCACCATCGCCAAGGGGCTGTCCTCGGGCTACCAGCCCATCGGGGGGTCAATCGTCTCGGACGAGATCGCAAGGGTGGTGGGCGAGGGCGGCGAGTTCTTCCACGGCTACACCTATTCCGGCCACCCGGTGGCGGCGGCGGTAGCGCTGGAGAACCTGCGGATCATGCAGGACGAGGGCGTGGTGGAACACGTGCGCGAGGTGGCGCATCCCTACCTGAAGGAACGCTGGGACGCGCTGCTGGACCACCCGCTGGTGGGCGAGGCCAAGCTGGTGGGCCTGATGGGTTCCATCGCGCTCACCCCCGACAAGGCCAGGCGGGCGAAGTTTGCCTCCGAACCCGGCACCGTCGGCCTGCGCTGCCGCGAACGCTGCTTCGCCAACGACCTGATCATGCGCCACGTGGGCGACCGCATGATCATCTCGCCGCCGCTGGTGATCACCCCCGCCGAGATCGACATCCTGATCGAGCGGGCCCGGAAGTCGCTGGACGAATGCCACGCCGGGCTTAAGGCGGACGGGATGCTGGTGGCGGGGTAGGGGGATTAGTCAGCAACGGCAGGGATGACGAAGGACCCGGCAGGCTAGAGCGGGATCGGCGCAAGCGGCGGCACCAGCATGAAGGACGACTCCCCTCCCCTCGTGGGAGGGGATGGGGGAGGGGGCTTGCCCGCGGCCCGAACCCTTGCTGCCGCCCCCCACCCCATCCCTCCCCACGAGGGGGAGGGAGGTGCGAGAGCTCATCCGGTGGTGCCAGGGGCCGGAACCGATCGCGGTCTAGCTGACGATCTCCAGCGCCGCGAGGTCGCTTTCGATCGACCGGGAGAGCCGGAACTCCCCGTGCAAAGCCAGGATCTGCGCCCGATAGACCTGCGCCAATGCGCGCAGCGCGGCCAGGATGGCATTGGCTTCGCATGGAGGGTATGAGGATCGAAGGACGGCGAGGACATCGCCGCCGGCCCGCTTCTCGAACTTCGCCATGACGGTGGTTTCGGGGGTTCGGTCGTTCAGCCAGTCGTCGGCCTGCATGATGTGTTGGCGAAGCTCGTCGAGAAGCGTCTGTGCATAGAACAACTCGCCGCGCATCGTCCGCCGATAGATTTCATGTAACGCGGCCAAGCCCTTGCTGGTCGAGATATCTACCTCGTCCTCTCCGACTGTGAACGGCAATCCTTCCGACCGCTTCACGAGGTCGGCAACGATCCCTCGGGGATCATGCAGGATCGTGATGGGCAACCGATACCACGGCGAAGGACCCAGTGCGGCTGCATTGAAATAGAATATGTCGATCTTTCCGAACGGCTTGAAGTGCGACACGCAATGCTGTGCGTGCGGAAGCCATTCATTGAACAGAAAGCCCGGCCAAGCTTTCGGTATCTCCCGACGCTGCTGCACGAAGCGTGCATGGCGCTGGGGCTCCACGACGATCCGCAAGTCGATGTCGGACCAGGCATCGGCACTTCCGGCTGCCATCGACCCGCCCAGGAAAATGCCCAGCACATCGGGGTCCGCCCTGAAATACGCAAGCGCCGTCGAAAGAAGGACGTTCCTGGCTTCCTCCAGGTCTTCGCGTGCAATCTTCATGGTGCCAGCCTAGCGGGAAGCGCAAAGACTGGAAACCCGTCAAACCCGCAAGGTCGGATAACCCCCACAACCCCATGGACAACCCGCCCGCCCCTCGCGCACCTTCCGCGGGCCATGATCACGCCCCGCTCCGCCACCCATATCGCCACCGCCGCCATCCTGATCCTCTGCGCCCTCACGCTGCTGGCGATGGGGCGGGTGCCGATCTGCGAATGCGGCACCGTCAAGCTCTGGCACGGCGAGCCGTGGAGTTCCGAGAATTCGCAGCACCTCACGGACTGGTACAGCTTCGGCCACGTCATCCACGGTTTCATCGCCTTCGGCGCCACCTGGCTGCTGCGGCGGCGGGTCCCGTTCGGCTGGGGGCTGGCGGCGGGCACCTTCACCAGCGCGCTGTGGGAGGTGATCGAGAACACCGAACTGGTGATCGAGCGGTTCCGGGCCGTCACCATCTCGCTCGACTACTACGGCGACAGCGTGATCAACTCGACCGCCGACAACCTGGCGATGATCCTGGGCTTCCTGCTGGCGGCGCGGCTGCCGTGGTGGGCCACGGTGGCGCTGGCGCTGGGGTTCGAGGTGCTGACCACGCTGGTGATGCGCGACGGCCTGGCGCTGGGCACCCTGATGCTGCTCTGGCCCGTCGAGGCGGTGCGGGTCTGGCAGCAGCAGGGCGGCTGAACGGGCGGTGGGAACATCCCCTCCCCCGCGGGGTTGGCCCAAGGGGAGGAACCCGCCATGCCCGTCCGCCTGCATGTCCATACCGACGGCCCCGCCACCGGCCGGCCGGTGGTGCTGATCCATGGCTGGCCGCTGTCCGGCCGGGCCTGGGAGGCGCAGATGCCCGCGCTGGCCGCCGCCGGCTATCGCGCCGTCGCCTATGACCGCCGCGGCTTCGGCCAGTCGGAGAAACCGGCCGAGGGCTTCGACTACGACACCCTGGCGCAGGATCTGGACGGCCTGCTGGCGGCCGAGGGGCTGACGGATGTCACGCTGGTGGGCTTTTCCATGGGCGGCGGCGAGGTGGCGCGCTATGTCTCCAACCACGGGCAGGACCGGCTGCACAGCGTGGTCTTCGCCGCCGCGGTGCCGCCCTGTCTGATGCAGGGCCCCGGCAACCCCGAGGGGCCGCTGAAACAGGCGGTCGCGGAGAAGATGGAGGGCGACCTGCGGGCCGACCGCGCCGCCTTCTTCGACGCCTTCACCACCGAGTTCTTCTCGGCGAACGGCCGGCTCTGCGTGACCGAGGAGGAGCGGCAGAAGGCCATCGCGCTCTGCCACCAGTCCGACCAGGCCGCGGCGCTGGGCTGCATGAAGTCCTTCGGCACCACCGACTTCCGCCCCGACCTGGCCCGCGTCACGGTGCCGACGCTGGTGCTGCACGGCGATGCCGACGCCATCGTGCCGCTGGAGGGTTCGGGCCTGCGCACCCACCGCGCCATCGCCGGCAGCTGGCTGGAGGTGATCGCGGGCGGCCCGCATGGCTGCAACGCCAGCCATGCGGAAGAGTTCAACCGGCTGCTGATCGGCTTTCTGGGGCGGGCGGGGCGGATCTGACGGCGGCTTCCCTCTGCCCGCGGGCTGGCTTACTGAAAGGGGGAAGCCCCGGAGGCCCCCGATGCAGCATCCCCCGCCCGTGAAGCCCGCCACCCTGGCCGCCGGCCGCACCTACCTCGCCATCCCCGGCCCTTCGGTCATGCCCGACCGGGTGCTGGCGGCGATGCACCGCGCGGCGCCCAACATCTATGGCGGGCCGCTGCACGACCTGGTGGCGGGGATGTGGGACGACCTGCGGGCGGTGGCGCTGACGCGGGGCCATGTGGCGATCTACATCGCCAACGGCCACGGCGCCTGGGAGGCGGCGAACGCCAACCTCTTCTCCCGCGGCGACCGGGCGCTGGTGCTCTCCACCGGCCGCTTCGGGCTGGGTTGGGCGATGAGCGCGCGGGCCATGGGGGTGGAGGCCGAGGTGCTGGACTTCGGCCGCGCCGCGCCGGTGGACCTGGGCCGGGTGGAGGCGGCGCTGCGGGCGGATGCGCGGCACCAGATCCGGGCGGTGCTGGTCACGCATGTCGACACCTCGTCCTCGGTCAGGAACGACATTGCCGGGGTGCGGGCGGTGCTGGACGGCCTGGGCCATCCGGCGCTGCTGGCGGTGGACTGTATCGCCAGCCTCGGCTGCGACGAATACCGGATGGACGACTGGGGCGTGGACGTGACCGTGGCCGCCAGCCAGAAGGGGCTGATGACGCCGCCGGGGCTGGGGATCCTGTGGTTTTCCGACAAGGCGCTGGAGGCCAGCCGGCGCGCCGGCCTGCGCACGCCCTATTGGGACTGGATCCCGCGCTCGCAGGGGACCGAGTTCTACCAGTATTTCGGCGGCACCGCGCCGACGCATCACCTCCATGGCCTGGCCGAGGCGCTGACCATGATCCTGCGGGAAGAGGGGTTGCCGGCGGTCTGGGCCCGGCACCGGGCGCTGGCCGGGGCGGTCTGGGCGGCCTTCGGCCATTGGGGGCAGGGCAACCCGGCCATCGCGCTGAACGTGGCCGATCCCGCCTGCCGCGGCTGGTCGGTGACCGCGGCGCGGATGGGCGCGCCGGATGCCACCCGCCTGCGGGAATGGACCGAGACGCAGGCCGGGGTCACGCTGGGGATCGGGCTGGGCATGGCCGAGCCCGCCGACCCCGCCTGGCACGGCTTCCTGCGGGTGGCGCATATGGGCCACGTGAACGCCCACATGACCCTGGGCGTGCTGGGGGTGATGGAGGCGGGGATGGCCGCGCTGGGCATCCCCCATCGGACCGGGGGCGTGGAAGCGGGGATCGGGGCCTTGGCGGGACGGTAGCGCCGGGCGCGGTTTCCGCGCGGAAACCGGAACGAAATACGCGCGGATTTCGCCTCAGAGCCCGTCGACGATCCGCGCCGCCTCGGCCCGCGGGTCGGTCAGCGCGCTGCGGTCCTCGCCGGGGAAGAAGCGGGCGCGGGTGGCGGTGGGCATGGGCGCGGGGTCGGCGATCACCACCCGCGGGCCGATCCGCGTGGTCTCGGCCTGCCAGCTGCGCGCCAGCGCCATCTGCCCGGCCTTGGTGGAACCATAGGCGCCGAAGAACTTCTGCCCCGCCCGCGGGTCGTCGAAGAACACCGCCATCCCGCCATGCGCGCGCAGCAGCGGCTCCACCAGCGGGATCAGCAGGCCCGTGGCGCGCAGGTTCACCGCCACCGACTTGTCCCAGTCGCGCGCGTCCAGCGAGCCGGCGGGCGAGAGCGGTGCGGCATGGATCGCCGGATGCGCCCAGAGCCCCAGCCCGCCCCAGCGGTCGTGGATCGAGCGGCAGAGATGGCTCATCGCATCGTCGTTGGTGATGTCCATCGGCGCCAGCGTCAGCCCGCCCGCGCCGGGCAGGCCGGCGGCGCGCACCCGGTCGTCCACCTCCTCCAGCCCGCCGGTGGTGCGCGCCACGGCGACCACGTGCCAGCCGCGCAGGGCCAGCTGCTCGGCCAGCGCGGCGCCGAGGCCGCGCGAGGCGCCGGTCACCAGCGCGACGCGGGAGGGGACGGGATCGGACATGGGCCGCATTTGGCCGGTGGAGGGGCAAAGGTCAAGTGTGCGGCGGACCGGGCCCGGTTTCGCGCAAGTCTGCGAATTTTTCTTGCCGGATCTTGAAACAATGTTGCGCCCGGCGGCGGGCCGGCCTATCTGATGCGAAAAGGGGAGGGAGGATATGGCCGCATCCAGGCTGGACCCCATCGACCGCCAGATCCTGGCCGAGCTTCAGGCCGACGGGCGGATGACCAACGTGGAACTGGCCCGGCGGGTGGGGATCTCGGCCCCGCCCTGCTTGCGCCGGGTGCGGGCGCTGGAGGAGGCGGGGTACATCCGCGGCTATCACGCCGACATCGACGCCCGCGAACTGGGCTTCGAGGTCGCCGTCTTCGCCATGGTGCGGCTGCATTCGCAGGCCGAAGGCGACCTCTCGGCCTTCGAGAACCGCTGCCGGGCCTGGCCGCTGGTGCGCGAGTGCCACATGCTGAACGGCGAGATCGACTTCATCCTGAAATGCGTGGCCCCGGATCTGTCCACCTTCCAGTCCTTCCTGACCGGGGAACTGCTGAAGGCCGACAACGTGCACAGCGTGAAGACCAGCCTGGTGATCCGCTGCGCCAAGGACGATCCCGGCCTGCCCTTCGAGGTGCTGGAGGAACGGCTGAAGCGGAACGCCTGAGCGGCGGGAGGATTGCCCAAGCGCCCCGGAACGGGAAAAGCGGCCCCATTGCGGCATGTCAGAGGAACATGCCAGGGCCGCCTTCCGTGCACCGAACCCGGGGCTCGCCCGGGGACCGCGGTTTCCCGCCGTCGAGGTGCAATGTGGCCGGAAGGTGGCCCCCTGTCAAAGTTAATCCTTAAACCCCTGTTTTCGTGGAACCAATCGAAGGCAGGGGCCGCGATTGTCTCTGCCTGCGCCACGATGCGGCGGTTTTTCGCCTTGCAGGCGATTCGGGCGAGCCTCAGCGCGCGGCGATGGCGGCGGGGTTGCGCGGGCCCTGCACCGCGGCCGGGCGGCGGCGCTGGCCGCGCCGGAACGGCAGGGCGGGGATCGCGGCCGGATCGGCGCTGGCCACGATGGCCGAGGCCAGCCAGCGGCGCTTGATGCCCGGGACGGCGGTGGTCTTCGCGGTGCTCATGGTCTTCTCCCCTTGCTGTGGCGGCAGGATCGCCGGGCTTTGCGGCAGGCGAAGGGGCAGGGTGGGGAGATTTCGGGGCAGCGGGCGGCCGGCCGCGGAAGGGCGGAAATCGCGCGCCGTCAGCCGTTTGGCCGGTATCCGTCGACAATCCCGCGGGCAGGTGCGCCCCGTTTCCGCCCGGTTTACAGCCGGATCGCCGAGATCAGCCGGCCATAGTCCGCCTCGCCCCGGTGCGTCGCCCGGCGGTAGGAGAAGAACCGCCCCTCGTCGCCATAGGTGCAATGGCGGGTCCATTCCGCCTGCCCGACCCCCGCCGCCCGCAGCCGCCACAGGCAGTAGCCGGGCAGGTCGAACATCGGCTTGGCCCCCGGCCCGTTGGCGAAGAAGCGCGCCGTCTCGGGATCGTCGTCCAGGAATCCTCGCGCGAAGTCGTGGCCCACCTCATAGGCGGCCTGGCTGATTGTGGGGCCGATGACCGCCGCGATGCGCTCCGCGCGGGCGCCCAGCCCCTCCATGGCGCTGACCGTCACCTCCAGCACCCCCGCCTTCGCCCCGCGCCAGCCCGCGTGCGCCGCGCCGACGACCCCCGCCGCGCGGTCGGCCAGCAGCACCGGGGCGCAGTCGGCGGTCAGCACGGCCAGCACGAGTCCCGGGGTGGCGGTGACCAGCGCGTCGGCCTGCGGGCAGTCCGCGGGCGGGGCGGAGAGCGCGACGGCGCGGTCGGAATGCACCTGGTGCACGGTGATCAGGTCCCCCGGCGCGGCCCCCAGCGCCTCGGCCACCCGGGCGCGGTTGATCGCCACCGCCTCGGCCAGGTCCGAGGAGCCGGGGCCGCAGTTCAGCCCCTGGAAGATGCCCGAGGAGGCGCCGCCGCGGCGGGTGAAGAACCCGTGGCGCGGGGGCAGGGCGGGATGGGTGATGGCGTCCAGCATCAGGCGAATCCGGGTGGCGGCGGGGCGCCCGGGCGGGTCAGGCCCAGGACTTTGAACAACGAACCCATTTCGTCCGGGTGGGTCAAGCGGCGAAGGGCGGCAAGGTGGCTGTCCAGCGCCGCCCCGCCCAACCCCTGCGCCAGCCGCCCGGCGCGTGCCTCGATCCCCAGCGCGGTGAGGAACTGGCCTTGCGTACAGTAGCGGTGGGGCGGCGCGGCCGAGAGCGCCAGCGCCTCGAAATCCACATGCGCGGTCAGGTCGGCCAGCCCCGGCTCGGCCAGCGGGTCGGTGAAGGCATGGCCCCTGACCGCCTGCAAGGTGTCGCCCCGCGAGCGCCAGCCGCCATAGTCGATGATGAGGGCCAGCCCGCCGTGGTGGTGCAGGCGGTGGGCGATGTTGCCGACGATGAACCCGGCGAGCGGGCAGATCTCGATCACCGTCCCGGAAGGTTCGGCCCGGAACCGCGGGCCTGTCAGCGCGGGGTCGACCGGGTCGGACAGGCCGAAGGCCAGCGCGCCATCGCGCAGCCCCACCAGCCGCTCGCGCCAGCCGTCGCCGTCGCGCTGGAACTGGCGGATCGGCAGGGCGTCGAAGAACTCGTTGGCGATGAGGAACAGCGGCTGCTCGGGCAGGTCGGCCACCGATTGCAGCCAGCGAAGGCCGTGGTCCACCTGCCGGCCGACCGTCTTTTCCTGGACCTGCCGCAGGATGGGCGAGGCCTCCACCAGCACCACCTGAGCCGCCGCATGGAACCCCGGCACGCCCCGGGTGGCGCGCAGCAGGTCGGCCATCAGCGTGCCCCGCCCGGGGCCCAGTTCGGCCAGGGTGAAGGGGGCGGGCGCGCCCTGGTCCAGCCAGGCCTGCGCGAGGGCCAGGCCGACCAGTTCCCCGAACATCTGGGAAATCTCCGGCGCGGTGGTGAAGTCGCCCGCGGCGCCCAGCGGGTCGCGGGTGGTGTAGTAGCCATGCCCGGGGTGCAGCAGGCATTCGGCCATGTAGTCGGCCACCGTCATCGGCCCCGCCGCCGCGATCCGCTGGACCAGCAGGCGGGCCAGCGGGGTCATCCCCGGCGCGCCCGCAAGACGAACCACAGGCCGACGACGATCATCGGCAAGGACAGGATCTGCCCCATGGTCAGCCCCCAGCCGTCGAGATGCAGCGCCAGCCCCAGCGGGTTGCCGGGGCCGACGAACTGCGCATCCGGCTGGCGCACGAACTCCACCAGGAAGCGGGCGAGGCCGTAGCCCGCGAAGAACACCCCGGCCACCGCGCCGGGCCGGGTCAGCCAGCGGCGGCCCCAGACCAGCCAGATCAGCACCAGGCCCAGGACCAGCCCCTCCAGCCCGGCCTCGTAGAGTTGCGACGGATGGCGGCCGCAGACGCCTTCGACCCCCGGGCAGTCCTGCGCCGCGGCCCCGGGAAAGGCCACCGCCCAGGGCAGGTCGGTGGGCCGGCCCCAGAGCTCGGCGTTGATGAAGTTGGCGATCCGGCCCAGCAGCAGCCCGGGCGGCGTGGCCAGCGCCAAGAGGTCGGCCACCTTCAGCATCGGCAGATGCTCCAGCCGGCAGAACAGCAGCCCCGCGACGACGACCCCCAGGAACCCGCCGTGGAAGGACATGCCGCCCTGCCAGACCATGGGGATCTCCAGCGGATGGGCCAGGTAATACGCGGGCTGGTAGAACAGCACGAAGCCCAGCCGCCCGCCCAGGATCACGCCGACGATGATCCAGGTCACGAACCGCTCCACCTGCTCGCGGCTCATCGCCGGGCTGCCGCCCCAGAGCGCGGGCTGCGCCACCGCCCGGCGGGCCAGGAGCCAGCCCAGCACGATCCCCACGATATAGGCCATCGCGTACCAGCGCAGCGCCAGCGTGGTGCCGAAGACCTCGATGGCGAAGATGTCGGGCGAGAGGGCGGGGAAGGGCAGGGGGTTCGACAAGGGGCCTCCTCGAGCTCAGCGCCCGGGTTTGTCGGCGGCGTCCGCGGCGAAGTCAACCGCAGGGGTTGCCGCGGCGCGGGCGGGCGCGCATATCAGGCGCAGAGATGGAGGCGCCCATGCAGACCCGAGCCAAGATTCTCGACGACCTGTCGCAGCTGATGACCAACGCCATGGGCGTGGCGCAGGGCGCCCGCGCCGAGGCCGAGACGGCGATGAAGGGTCTTGTCGACCGCTGGATCGCCGACCGCGACCTGGTGACGCGGGAGGAGTTCGAGGCGATGCGCGCGATCGCTTTGAACGCCCGCGAGGAGGCCGCCGCGCTGGCCCTGCGGGTGGCCGCGCTGGAGGCCGGGCTGGCCGAGAAGAAGGCGGCGAAGAAGGGCTGAACCGGCTCGCGGGATCGTTTGCGTTCCAATAACGTCACGTCAGAGTTGATCCCGCTCCGAGACGTGCATCGGAAGGTGGTGTATACAGCCGCCGCGATCCGGAATCGGACCGCCGCACCGCACCCGCCGACCGTCGGGTGGCTGCGTTTCACCCCTCTGGTCCATGTGCCCCGCGATGACCACCGCCGTCCTGCGCCTTCCCGCCTTTCTTCCTGCGGCACCGCGCCGCTTCGGTTCCGGCCCATCGTGGAAGCGGCCGCTGGACCTGGTGCTGGTGCTTCTGGCGCTGGCCACGCTCTGGCCGCTGTTCCTGGTGCTGGCCGTGGCGGTGCGCGCCACCAGCCCCGGCCCCGCCTTCTTCGTGCAGGAGCGGGTGGGCCGCGGCGGGCGCCGGTTCGGGATGGTGAAGTTCCGCTCGATGTATGCGGACGCCGAGGCGCGGCGGTCGGAACTGCTGGCCGGCAGCGACCGGCCGGGGCTGTGCTTCAAGATGAAGGACGACCCGCGCGTCACGCCCTTGGGCCGGTTCCTGCGCCGCACCTCGCTGGACGAGCTGCCGCAGCTGTGGAACGTGCTCAGGGGCGAGATGAGCCTGGTCGGCCCCCGCCCCGCGCTGCCCGCCGAGGTGGCGGAATACCCCGCCGCCGCGCTGGGCCGGCTGGAGGCGCTGCCGGGGATCACCGGGGTCTGGCAGGTCTCGGGCCGCGCCGAGGTGGGGTTCGACGAGATGGTGCGGATGGACCTGCGCTATGTGCGCAACCGGAGCCTGGCGGGCGACCTGTCCATCCTGGCCCGCACGGTGGGCGTGGTGCTGCGGGGCCGCGGGGCGTATTGAGGGCGGGAAAAGCGGAAAGGGGCGGGGGTGTTCCCCCGCCCCTTTTTCATGGATGGCGGCCGCCTACCAGGTCAGCGCCTTGGCCAGGCTCAGCTTGAAGGTGCGGCCGCGGCCGGGATCCAGCGACAGGTTGTTCTGGTAGGACTTGTCGAACACGTTCTCGACCCCGAACTGCACGTCGAAGCCCTGCAGCGCGCCGGCCTGCGGCTTCCAGGTGACGAAGACGTCGTGCACGTCATAGGGCCGGTAGGTGGCCGTGGTCAGGCTGCCGGTGGTGGTGCTGCGGGTCGAGGTGGTGATCCCGTCCACGAAGGTGGCCCGCCAGCCGAATTCCAGCCCGCGGTCGGGGATGCGGAAGCCCAGCGTCAGCGCCACGTTCTCGGCCGGGGTGCTGGAGGGCGTGTAGGCATAGGATTGCCCCAACGTCGCCGGCACGATGCTGACCCCCTCGGCCTTGCCGCGCACGTTGGAATAGGCAAGCCGGGTGAAGAACCGCTCGGTCTCGTAGCCCGCCTCGATCTCGGCGCCCCAGAAGTTCGCGTCCTCGGCGTTGAAGAAGAAGGCCGCGTCGGCCACGTTCGGGGTGGTGGTGATGAAGTCGTTGATCCGGTTCTTGAAGGCGGTGGCCTTGATCTGCAGGCTGTCGCCCGACCGGAACACGTCCTGCCGCGAATAGGCCACGCCCAGTTCCACGGCGATGGCGGTTTCCTTGTCCAGATCGACCGCCGGCGGCTTGGTGGCCGACCAGGAATACAACTCGTCCAGCGTCGGCAGCCGCTGGGTGCGGGCGACCGAGCCGAAGACCGAGAAGTCGTCGGTCACCCGGTACATCGCGGCCAGCGTCAGCGCGGTGGCGGTATCGGAAACCGAGCTGCCACCCTGCACGCCCTCGCCGGGACGGCGGCGGGCGAAGTCCACCCGCGCGCCGGGGATGATGGTCAGCCGGTCGCCCACCTCGATCTCGGCCTGGGCGTAGAGGCCGACCTTGTTGTCGCGGCCCTGCGGGTGGAAGTTCAGCGGGCCGGCCGATTCCGCCACCCGCTTCTGCGTGCTGGCCTGCAGGCCGAAGGTCAGCCAGGCGTCCCAGCCCGCGCCGGTGACGGTGGCGGTGTTCTCGGCCTTCAGCGACAGGGTGCGATAGGCATAGTCCACGTCGCAGAACACGTTGTTGTTCGAGGGCGTGGGCGAGCAGGCCTGCGGTTCGCCGTCGAGGTTCACCGCATCCCGCTGGCTGACCGCGGTGTTCGACCAGGACAGCTGCACGCGGGGGTTCAGCCAGTCGCTGTCGGTCACCGCATCCCAGCTGACGGCCACCGTGTCGTCGGTCACGTCGCGCTTGACGTAGCCGAAGGTGTTCAGCGTATTGGAAAAGCCGGTGTTGGTGCTGCCGCCGGTCTGCGCCAGCGCGGCGCGGTCGGTGTCGCTTTCGAACCGCTGCCAGGACAGCCGGACGGTCTGGTTGCCGCCCAGCCGGAAGGTGCCCTTCAGCAGCGCGCTGGCCGAGCGGCTTTCGCTGCCCGGTACCACCAAATCCTCCCCGGCCTTGAAATCGTCGTTCTCGCGATAGCCCAGCGCGGCCAGGAACTCGCTGCCCGCCGAGGTGCGGGTGGCGTAGATGCCCGAGACGAAGCCGCCCTCGCCGTTCGAATCGAGCCCGAACTTCAGCCGCACCGCGTTGTTCTTGCCGTCGGGCAGGAAGTCGCCCGCGTCCTTGGTGGTGAAGTTGATCGCGCCGCCGATGGCGCCCGAGCCGTAGAGCGTGGCCGAGGCCGGGCCGCGCAGCACCTCGACGCGCTTGTAAAGCTCGGGCTCGCTGAAGAACGAGCCCAGCCGGTACTGTTCGTAGAACTTCGGCACCCCGTCCACGGTCACCGCGATCCGCGCCTCGGAAGCAGTCTGCTCGGTCAGGCCGATGCCGCGGATGTTGAAGGCCAGGCCCAGCGGCCGGTCCGAACCCGCGGTCTGCACCCCGGGCACGTTGCGGAACATCTCGCCCACCGTGGCCGGCTGCTCGCGGTCCAGGTCCTCCTGCTCGACCGCGGTCACGGCCTGGGGCGTGTCGATCGCCACCTTCTGCTGGCCGGCGCCGAAGACCAGCCGGCCCAGGAAGGTGCCGCCGCCATCCTGCGCGGCGGCGGGCGCTGCGATCAGCGCGGCGATGGCGACGGTGGACAGGAGCCGGCCGGGGCCGGGTGCGGGGCGGGACATGCGCTTTCCTCTTTGCAGCAGCGTGGGGGTGGCGGCTGGCGGAAAGGCGCTGGCTCGGGGTCTTGCACCGGGAACCGCGCCGTTCTAGATTGTCCTAGCGAAACAGTCAAGTATCGCCCAAGGCCGCCGACCGCGCATCCAGCCGCCGGGCTTTTCCCTTGCCCGAGCCAGACACGCGCGCATCTCCCCGCGCCCACTGACAAGGATGCCGCCATGCTGCTGCCCCCCGAGCTGATCGACCGGATCGACACCGCGCGCGCCGAACGCGCCAAGGTCCGCGAGCGCGATCTGGCCGCGGCCATCGGGCTTGCCGAGGCGCATCTGCTGGCCGCCGAGGTGGGCCGCGGGGGCGTGCAGCGGATCGAGGCCGACCCGGGCCGGCTGATCCCGCTGGTTTCCGCGCTGGGCGAGGTGCTGGCGCTGACCCGCAACGAAAGCGCGGTGCACGAGCGGCGCGGCACCTATCAGGACTTCCGCGCGGGCGAGCACGCGGCCATGGTGCTGGGCGAGGAGATCGACCTGCGGATCTTCCCCCGGCACTGGGTCCACGGCTTTGCGGTGACGAAGGAGACCGAGCACGGCCCCCGCCGCTCGCTCCAGGTCTTCGACGCCGCGGGGGATGCGGTGCACAAGATCCATCTGGGCGAGGGCTCGGACGCGGCCGCCTTCGACCGGCTGGTCGAGGCGCTGCGGCTGCCCGACGACGCGCCCTTCGCGCTGAGCGAGCGCGCGCCGGTGGAGCCTGCGCGGGCCAATCCGGCCAAGCTGGAGATCCTGCGCCAGGAATGGGCGGGGATGACCGACACCCACCAGTTCCTGATCCTGACCCGGCGGCTGAAGTTCAACCGCCTCGGCGCCTATCGCGCGGTGGGCGCGCCCTGGGCGCTGCCGCTGCCGCTGACCGCGGTGTCGGACGCGCTGGTGCAGGCCGCGGCGGCGGGGACGAAGATCATGATCTTCGTCGGCAACATGGGCTGCATCCAGATCCATTCCGGCACCGTGCACCGGATCCAGCCGATGGGGCCGTGGCAGAACGTGCTGGACCCCCGGTTCGACCTGCACCTGCGCCAGGACCACATCGCCGAATGCTGGCTGGTGAAGAAGCCCACGAAACGGGGCGATGCGATCTCCATCGAGGCCTTCGACAAGGAGGGGATGCTGATCCTGCAGATGTTCGGCAAGCGGGCCGAGGGCGAGACCGACACCGCCGACTGGGACGCGCTGGCCCGGGGCCTTGTCGCGGCGGAGGTGGCGTGATGCTGGGCCTGCGCCTGACCCCCGCGCTTGTCCACGGCGCGCTGACCGGCGCGCTGCTGCTGATGGCCGCCGGCATGGCATTGGCGCAGGGGCCGCAAAGGGTGGTGGCCGCCGGCGGCTCGGGGGCCGAGATCGTCTATGCGCTGGGGCAGGGGGACCGGCTGGTCGCCCGCGACACCACCTCGATGTATCCGCCCGAGGTGATGGAACTGCCCGACATCGGCTATGTGCGCAGCCTCTCGGCCGAGAACCTGATCGCCATGTCGCCCGACCTGGTGCTGGCCGAGCATGACGCGGGCCCGCCCGAGGCCATCGGCGCGCTGGAGGGCGCGGGGGTCAACATCGTCCACCTGCCGCAGGGGCTGGACGAGGTGAGCGTGGCCGCCAAGATCGCCACGGTGGCCGAGGCCTTGGGCGTGCCGGAAGAGGGCGCGCGGCTGAACGCGCAGCTGGCGGAGGAGATGGCCGAGGCCCGCGCGCTGGCCGCGGCGCTGCCGAAGAAGCCGCGGGTGATGTTCATCCTGTCGATGGCGGGCGGGCGGATCATGGCCGCGGGGCAGCACAACGCGGGCGATGCGATCATCGCGCTGGCGGGCGGCGAGAACGCGGTGCAGGGCTATACCGGCTACAAGCAGCTGACCGACGAGGCCGCGCTGACCGCCGCGCCCGAGATCATCCTGATGATGGACCGCGGCGGCGAGCATGACGCGGCCATCGAAGAGGTGATCGCCCATCCCGCGCTGGCCGGTTCCCCCGCCGCGAAGGGCCGGCACGTCATCCGCATGGACGGGCTTTACCTCTTGGGCTTCGGACCCCGCACCGGGCAGGCGGCCGCGGATCTGGCGCGCGCCTTCGCCGCCGCCTTGGCGGGCGAGGCGCCGAAGGGATGACCGCGCTGGCCGCCGCCGTCGCCACGGCCCCCTTCGACCGCGACGCCCGCGCCCGGCGGCTGACCTGGTGGCTGGCCGGGCTGCTGCTGGTCTGCGCGGGCCTCAGCCTCGGGCACGGCGCCTCGGGCGTCTCGGTGACCGAGGCGCTGGGCCAGTGGCTGCGGGGCGAGGCTTTGTCCGACCGCGACCGCATCGTGATCTTCGACCTGCGGCTGCCGCGATTGCTGACGGGGATGCTGGTGGGCGCGGCGCTGGCGGTCTCGGGCGCGGTGCTGCAGGGGCTGTTCCGCAACCCGCTGGCCGACCCCGGGCTGGTGGGCGTGGCCTCCGGCGCCTCGCTGGGCGCGGTGCTGGCCATCGTGCGGGGGGGAATGCTGCCCGCCGGGATCACCGCGGTGCTGGGCTGGCATCTGGTCTCCATCGCCGCCTTCGTGGGCGGCTGGATCACCACGCTGCTGCTCTATCGCCTCGCCACCCGCTCGGGCCGCACCTCGGTCGCCACCATGCTGCTGGCCGGGATCGCGCTGGGGGCGCTGGCGGCGGCGGTCACCGGGATCCTGATCTACATGGCCGACGACCGGCACTTGCGCGACATCACCTTCTGGAGCCTGGGCTCGTTGGGCGGCGCGGGCTGGGCCAAGCTGGGGGCGGCCGCGCCGGTGATCCTCGCCGCGCTGCTGGCCGCGCCCTTCCTGGCCCGCGGCCTCAACGGGCTGGCGCTGGGCGAGGCCGCGGCGCATCACATCGGCCTGCCGGTGGAGCGGGTGAAGTCGGTCGCCATCCTGACCGTGGCCGGGGCCACCGGGGCGGCGGTGGCGGTGGCGGGCGGGATCGGCTTCGTGGGCATCGTGGTGCCGCACCTGCTGCGGCTGGCCAGCGGGCCGGACCACCGCTACCTGCTGGTCAACGCCGGGCTCGGGGGGGCGGCGCTCCTGATCCTGGCCGACATGGTGGCGCGCAGCATCATCGCGCCGGCGGAACTGCCCATCGGCATCGTGACCGCCATCCTGGGTGCCCCGGTCTTCCTGTGGATCCTGCTGCGCCGCCGGGCGGTGGTGGACCTGTGATGCTGGAGGCGCGGGGGATCGGCGTCCGGCTGGGCCGCCGGCAGGTGCTGGCGGGGGTGGATTTCACTGCGCGGGCGGGCGAGGTGACGGTGATCATCGGCCCCAACGGCTCGGGCAAGACCACGCTCCTGCGCGCGATGACCGGCGACCTGCCGGCGGCCGGAGAGGTGCGGCTGAACGGGCTGGACACCCGGCGGCTGAAGCCGTGGCAACTGGCCGCCATGCGCGCGGTGCTGCCGCAGGCCACGCCCCTGGCCTTCCCCTTCACCGTCTACGAGGTGGTCCGCCTGGGCCTGGGCGCCGGGCGCGAGGCCGGGGCGCCTGCCATCGTGCCGGCGGCCCTCGCCGCGGTGGGGCTCTCGGGCTACGAGACCCGGCTTTACCAGGAACTCTCCGGCGGCGAGCAGTCGCGCACCCAGCTGGCCCGCGCCCTGTCGCAGGTCTGGACGCCGACCACGCCCGAAGGCCCCTGCTGGCTGCTGCTGGACGAGCCCGTGGCCAGCCTCGACATCGGCCACCAGCTGGAGGTCATGCACCTCTTGCGCGGCTATGCGGCGAGAGGCGGCGGGGTGGTGGCGGTGATGCACGACCTGAACCTGACCGCGATGTTCGCCGACCGCGTGGCGCTGATGCAGGAGGGCCGTGTGATGGCGCTGGACCGCCCGGCCGCGGTGCTGACCGACGCGCGCCTTTCGGCCGCCTATGCCTGCCCGCTGCGGGTGAACCGCCTGCCGCCGGAAGGCGGTGTCTTCGTGCTGCCGCAGGGAGTGGCCAGCCCGGTCGAGGCGTAATGGAACGATTTCCCGCCCCCGGGGTTCTAGTCCCGCGGGGAGGGCGGCGATGGCACCGAGGGCGATCTGGAAAGGCACGCTGAAGATCGCCGAGGTGACCTGCCCGGTGGCGCTCTACGCCGCTGCCTCCACCTCCGACCGCATCGCCTTCCACACCATCAACCGCGCCACCGGCCACCGGGTGCGGCGCGAGTTCGTGGACGCCGACACCGGCAAGCCGGTGGAGAAGGAGGATCAGGTCAAGGGCTATGACCTGGGCGGGGGCGAGCATGTGGTGCTGGACCCCGAGGAGATTGCCGCCGCGGTGCCGGAAAGCGACAAGGTGCTGGGGGTCGCCGCCTTCGTCCCCTGCGGCAAGATCGACGACGTGTATTTCGACAAGCCCTATTTCCTCGGGCCCGCCGACCGGCCCTCGGAAGAGATCTTCGGCCTGATCCGCGAGGGGCTGCGGGCGCAGAAGGTCGCGGCCATCGCCCGCGCCGTGCTGTTCCGCCGGCTGCGCACGGTGCTGGTGCGCGCCCATGGCAAGGGGCTGATCGCCACCACGCTGAACTTCGATTACGAGGTGCGCCCGGCGGAAGAGGCGTTCCGCGAGATCCCCGAGATCCGCATCGAGGGCGAGATGCTGGACCTGGCCCGCCACATCATCGACACCAAGATGGGCGCGTTCGACGTGGCCGCCTTCGACGACCGCTACGAGGCCGCCCTGGCCGAGCTGGTGAAGGCGAAGGTCGAGGGCAAGCCGATGCCCGCCCGCCCGCAGCCGAAGCGCGAGAAGGTGGTGGACCTGATGGCGGCGCTGCGGGCCAGCGCGAAACAGGCGGACAAGCCTGCGGCCACGAAGAAGGCGCCGCGGCGGAAGGCGGGCTGAGATGGCGCTGGAGACCTATCGCCAGAAGCGTGACTTCACCGCCACCGCCGAGCCGAAGGGGCGGCGCGGCCGGCGGGGCGGCAACAGTTTCGTCATCCAGAAGCACGACGCCACGCGGCTGCACTACGACCTGCGGCTGGAGATGGACGGGGTGCTGAAAAGCTGGGCCGTGACCCGCGGCCCCAGCCTGGTGCCGGGCGAGAAGCGGCTGGCGGTGCATGTGGAGGACCATCCGCTGGACTACGGCGGCTTCGAGGGTACCATTCCCAAGGGCCAGTACGGCGGCGGCACGGTGCTGCTGTGGGACCGCGGCACGTGGTCGCCGGTGGGCGATGCGGCGAAGGGCTATGCCAAGGGGCATCTGGAATTCGCGCTGGAGGGCGAGAAGCTGCACGGCCGCTGGCATCTGGTGCGGATGCAGGGCCGGCCCGGCGAGAAGCGCGAGAACTGGCTGCTGATCAAGGCCGAGGACGAGTTCGCAAGGGGAGAGGGCGATCCCGACATCCTGGAAGATCTGCCGCTGTCGGTGAAGACCGGCCGCGACCTGCCCGCCATCGCGGCGGGGACCGAGGAATGGACCTCCGGCCGGGCCAGACGGCGCCAGCAGGCTCCACCACCGGAGGAAACCGCCGACCCCGCCCCCGATCCCGCGGCGCTGAAGGGCGCGCGCAAGGCCCGCATCCCCGACTTCGTCGAGCCGATGCTGGCCACCCTGGCCCCCGCCGCCCCCTCGGGCGACCGCTGGCTGCACGAGATCAAGTTCGACGGCTATCGGCTGCAGGCCAGGGTCGAGGCGGGGCGGGTGAAGCTTCTGACCCGCAGCGGGCTCGACTGGACCCACCGCTTCGGCAAGGAGATCCCGGCGGCGCTGCGCGACCTGCCCCTGGGCAGCGCCATCCTCGACGGCGAGACGGTGGTGGAGACCGGCGCCGGCGCCTCGGACTTCGGCGCCTTGCAGGCGGATCTCAGCGAGGGGCGGGCCGACCGCTTCGTCTACTACGCCTTCGACCTGCTGCATCTGGACGGGCACGACCTGCGCCCGGTGCCGCTGGTCGAGCGCAAGGCGCTGCTGGAGCAACTGCTGGCCGAGGCCGGCCGGCCGCTGCGCTATTCGGCGCATTTCGACGAGGCCGGCGCCATGGTCCTGCGCCACGCCTGCCGGCTGAGCCTGGAGGGCGTGGTGTCCAAGCTGCGCGACGGCCCCTATCGGGCGGGGCGGGGCAGGGCCTGGATCAAGTCGAAATGCTCGGCCCGGCAGGAGTTCGTGATCGCCGGCTACGTGCCCTCCACCACCTCGCGGCAGGCGGTGGGGGCGCTGGTGCTGGGGGTGCACGAGGACGGCGCGCTCAGGCATGTGGGGCGGGTGGGCACCGGCTTCACCGTCGCGGTGGCCGAGGACCTGTTCCGCCGGCTGGAGCGGATCCGCGCCCCCGAGAGCCCCTTCGAGCCGGCGCTGACCGCCGAACAGGCCCGGCAGGTGCGCTTCGTCCGCCCCGAGCTGGTGGCCGAGGTGGAGTTCCGCGCCTGGACCGCCGACGACCAGCTGCGCCACGCCGCCTTCCGGGGCCTGCGCGAGGACAAGCCGGCCGCCGAGATCGTGCGGGAGGCGGGGCCGGCCCGGCAGCCCGCCGCCCCGAAGCGCAGCGTGAAGTTGACCCACCCCGACCGCATCTACTGGCCCGACGAGGGCATCACCAAGGAGGGGCTGGCGGATTATTACGCCGAGGTCTGGCGCTGGATCGCCCCGCATGTGGTGGGCCGGCCGCTGGCGCTGTTGCGCGCCCCCGAGGGGATCACCGGCCAGACCTTCTTCCAGAAACACGCCTGGAAGGGGATGAGCCCGCATGTCGCGCTGCTGGAAGACCCCAAGGACCCCGGCGAGCCCTATGTCGGGATCGAGGACCTGGACGGGCTGCTGGCGCTGGTGCAGTCGGCGGTGCTGGAGATCCATCCCTGGGGCTCGACGGCCGAGGACTGGGAACGCCCCGACCGCATCGTGATGGACCTCGACCCCGGCGAGGGCGTGGCCTGGCCCACGGTGATCGCGGCGGCCGAGGAGGTGCGGCAGCGGCTGGAGGCCGCGGGGCTGGCGGCCTTCGTCAAGACCTCGGGCGGCAAGGGGCTGCATGTGGTGGCACCCCTGAAGCCCCATGCGGAATGGCCGGCGGTGAAGGAGTTCACCAAGGGGCTGGCCGAGGCCATGGCGGCCGACGCCCCCGACCGCTACGTCGCCACCATCGCCAAGGCCAAGCGTAGGGGGAAGATCCTGATCGACTACCTGCGCAACCAGCGGGGGGCGACCGCGGTCGCCGCCTATTCCACCCGCGCCCGCCCCGGCGCCGCCGTCTCCACCCCCGTGGGATGGGAGGAGCTGGGGCCCGAGATCGGCCCGGGCTATTTCACGCTGGACAACCTGCCCACCCGGCTGGCCGCGCTGACCGCCGACCCCTGGGACGGCTTCCGCAAGGCCGCCGTCCCCCTGAAGCCGAAGACCCCGCGGCGCCGGGCGGCCTGAACGGCGCCATTGCCCGGGCGGAGAGCGCCGGGAGTTTCGCACCCCCTGGTGAGTATTTGGACCAAGGTGAGGAACACCTTGATTCAAATTGTCCCTCCCGCTTCTCTTTCGAGCCATCAATATCCCGCGGGGTTGCCAGTGGTTTCGCCATCGGTTCGAGAAACCACTGGCTGGGGGGCGCGAAGCCCCCGGGGGTCGGGCCGGGCGTCGTACCCAAGGGGAAGGGCCTATCTGCGCTTGCCCTTCTCAGCCGCGAGGCTGCGTTTCAGCGCGTCCATGATGTCGACCACGTTGCCCCCGGCCTCGGCCGGCTCCGGCTTCTTCGCCGGGCGTTTGCGGCCCTTCTTCTTCGAGGCGATGAGGTCCAGCAGGCTGGCCTGCACCGGGTCGGAGGCCATGTCGGGCGACCAGTCGCGGGTGCGGTCCTCGATCAGCCGGGTCAGCAGCCCCAATGCCGCGGGCTCGGGCTTCGGGGTGTCGAGCCGGTCGAAATAGTCGGCCTCGTCGCGCACCTCGTCGCCGTAGCGCAGGGTCCAGACCACGATGCCCTTGCCGCGCGGCTCCAGCATGACCGCGCGTTCGCGGCGGTAGAGCACGAGGCGCGCGATCCCCACCGTGCCGGTGGCCGCCATCGCCTCGCGGATGACCGAGAACGCCTCCTCCCCAACCCGGTCGGCGGGCATCAGGTAGTGCGGCCGGTCGTAGAAGATCCAGCCGATGCTGTCGGCGGGCACGAACATCTCGATGTCGATGGTGCGGGTGCTTTCCAGCGCGATGGCCTCGAGATCCTCGTCCTCCAGCAGCACGAAGTCGTCCTCGCCGCGGGGATAGCCGCGCGCCTCGTCCGCCTCGCGCAGGGGCTTGCCGCTGACCGCATCGACATAGCGGCTGACCACCCGGTTGCCGGTGCGGGCGTTCAGGGTGTGGAAGCGCACCTTCTCGCCCTCGGTGGTGGCCGGCATCATGGTGACCGGGCAGGTCACCAGCGAGAGCTTGAGATAGCCTTTCCAGAACACCCGCGGCGCCATGCTGCGCTCCCCTTGTCCGGGTAGAACCCGGCAGGCGGCCCGGGGTTCCGGGCAGGGTGGAAAAGCTGGGGGATGACGCCGGTTTCCCGGGGGGAAATGGCAGCCCGTAGGGGAGTCGAACCCCTCTTCCCAGGTTGAAAACCTGGTGTCCTAACCGATAGACGAACGGGCCGCGGTCGGCGTGGAGGGGTATCTAGCGGCGGGGCCGGGGGTCTGCAAGGGGGAAAATCGCGGTGGCCTGCGAGATGGTTGCGGGCTCAGGCCGGGGCGGCGTCGTCGAGGCGCAGTTCCACCCGCGTGCGGCCGCCGAAATGCGAAAGCTCCAGCCGGCCGGCCAGGTGCAGCGGCCGGCCCGACAGCAGCAGGGGCCCCAGCGGGCCCTCGGCGGCGCCGAAGGCGATGCCCTCGACGCTACCGCCCCCGCCGCGGGCCGAGAGGCGCAGGTGGGTCTCGCCCACCCGCCGCGCGGCGACCTGCATCCCGGCCAGCGCGAACCGCGGCGCGGGGGCGCCCTGGCCGAAGGGGCCGGCGGATTCGATGGCCTCGATCAGTTCCGGCGTGACCGCCTGCGGGGACAAAAGCCCGTCCAGCCGCAGGTCGCGCGGGCCGCGCTCGCCGGCGCCCTGGCGCGCCAGCAACTCGGCCAGCCGGGCCATGGCGGGCTCGATCTGCGCCTCGGCCAGCGTCAGCCCCGCGGCCATCCGGTGGCCGCCGCCGCGCTGCACCAGCCCCTCGGCCTGCAAGCGATGCACCGCGGCGCCGAGGTCCACCCCGGCCACGGAACGGCCGGAGCCCTTGGCGACGCCGCCGTCGAGGCCCATCACCACCGCGGGGCGGTTGAAGGCCTCCTTCAGCCGGGCGGCCACGATGCCGACCACGCCGGGGTGCCAGCCGGGGGCGGCGGCCCAGACCAGCGGGCCCTCGGCGCCGCGGGCCAGCACCTGCGCCTCGGCGGCCAGCCGCACCGCGGCCTCGATCTCGCGCCGCTCGGTGTTCAGCCGGTCCAGCCGCTCGGCCAGGGCAGCGGCCTCGGCGGGGTCGTCGGTGGCCAGCAGGCGCGCGCCCAGGTCGGCCTGGCCGATCCGTCCGCCGGCGTTCACCCGCGGCCCCAGCACGAAGCCCAGGGCATAGGCGGTGGGCGCCTGCGCCAGCCGCGCGATATCGGCCAGCGCGGCCAGCCCCGGCCGCTCGCGCCGCGCCATCACCCGCAGCCCCTGCCGCACCAGCGCGCGGTTGACGCCGACCAGCGGCGCCACATCGGCCACCGTGGCCAGCGCCACCAGATCGAGCAGGCCGATCAGGTCGGGGCCTTCCCGCCCCTCGCCCCGCAGGCGGCGGTTCAGCTCCACCAGCAGCAGGAACACCACCCCCGCGGCGCAGAGGTGCCCCAGCGCCCCGTCCTCGTCCTGCCGGTTGGGGTTCACCACCGCCACGCAGTCGGGCAGGGTCTCGGCGCCCAGGTGATGGTCCAGCACCACCACGTCGCAGCCGGCCGCGGCGATCGCCTCGTGGCTCAATGTGCCGCAATCGACGCAGAGGATCAGGTCGTGCGCCTGCGCCAGCCCCTGCATGGCGCGCGGGTTGGGGCCATAGCCCTCGTCGATCCGGTGGGGGATGTAGAGGCTGGCGGTCAGCCCCATGGCGCGCAGCCAGGCGATCAGCAGCGCGGCCGAGGCGCCGCCGTCCACGTCGTAATCGGCAAAGACCGCGATCCGCTGCCGGCGCATGACCGCCGCCAGCACCCGCTCCGCGGCGGTTCCCATGTCGCGCAGGGTCAGCGGGTCGGGCAGCAGGTCGCGCAGGGCAGGGGTCAGGTAGGAGATCGCATCGCCCGGCCCCACCCCCTGCCGGGCGAGGATCCGCGCCACCGGCAGGGGGATGCGGGCGGCCTGGGTGATCGCCTCGGCCGCCCGCTCCTCGGTCTCGGAGGGGCCGGTCCAGCGGCGGCCGGTGGCGGAGCGTTCGACATCGAGGAAGGCGCGCGACATGGCCCCGGCATGGCCCAAGCCGGTGCGCACCGCAAGCCCCCCGGGGCGAGGGCTACCGCAGCAGCGCGGTGCCGCGGGCGATCCCTTCCAGCGTCATCGGCACCATCCGGCCGCCGAAGATGCCGCGGATCAGCCGGATCGACTGGCCCGCATCCCAATGCCGCTCGGGCACCGGGTTGATCCACAGATGCCCCGGCCACTGGGCGCAGGCGCGTTCCAGCCAGACCTGCCCGGCCTCGGGGTTCCAGTGCTCGTTGGCGCCCCCCGGCTGGATCACCTCGTAGGGGCTCATGCTGGCGTCGCCCACGAAGATCGCCTTCCAGTCGGAACCATAGGTGCGCAGCAGGTCCCAGGTGGGCGTCTGGGCGTCCCAGCGGCGGCGGTTGTCGCGCCAGACGCCCTCGTAAAGACAGTTGTGGAAATAGAAGGGCTCCAGATGCCGGAACTCGGCCCGCGCGGCCGAGAACAGCTCCTCCACCACCTTCACATGCGGGTCCATGCTGCCGCCCACGTCGAGGAAGAGCAGAACCTTCACCGCATTGCGCCGCTCGGGCCGGGTCTGCACGTCCAGCCAGCCGTGTTCGGCGGTGGCGCGGATGGTGCCGGGCAGGTCCAGCTCCTCCGCCACCCCCTCGCGCGCCCAGCGCCGCAGGCGGCGCAGCGCGATCTTGATGTTGCGGGTGCCCAGCTCCACCCGGTCGTCCAGGTTGCGGAACTCGCGCCGGTCCCAGACCTTCACGGCGCGCTGGTGGCGGCTTTCGTCCTGGCCGATCCGCACCCCCTCGGGGTTGAAGCCATGGGCGCCGAAGGGCGAGGTGCCGGCGATGCCGATCCATTTCGAGCCGCCCTGGTGCCGCCCCTTCTGCTCGGCCAGCCTTTGCCGCAGCGCCTCCATCAGCTTGTCGAACCCGCCCAGCGCCTGCACGGCCGCGCGTTCCTCGGGCGTCAGGTGCGTCTCGGCCAGCTTCTCCAGCCAGTCGGCGGGCAGGTCCAGCGCCTCCAGCACGGCGCTGTCGGGGATGGTCTCCACCCCCCGGAACGCCTCGGCGAAGGCGCGGTCGAAACGGTCGAGGTGGCGTTCGTCCTTCACCGTGGCGGCGCGGGCCAGGTGATAGAACCCCTCCACGTCATGGGTGCAGAGGCCGGCCGCCACCCCCTCCAGCAGCGTCAGGTATTCGCGCAGGGAAACCGGCACGCCGGTGCGCCGCAGGGTCAGGAAGAAGGGGATGAACATGGGCCGCCTCCCCTAGAGCAGCCGCTCCAGCGCGATGGTGGCGAAGAGGCCCAGGAGCGCGAAGGCGATCCCGAACCCGGCGGCGTATTGCAACTGGTCCAGCCGGCGCCCGCCGCGGCGGCGCGCCAGCAGCACGCCCCAGACGATGCCCGCCACCAGTCCCGCCAGAACGATCATGCGCCGACCCCCTTTGCGGGCGGGCGCCTAGCCGCCGCCGCGCCGGGCCAGCGCCGCGATCTCGGAGGCGCGCGCCCGCACCTGCTCTTCCGGGCCGAAGCCATAGCGCGCCCACCCGGCACTGTCGAGCCGCAGCGCCGCCGCAGCCTGCGGCTGGCCGAGGAGGTCCAGCGCCTCGGCCTGCATCATCATCAGCGTGGCCATCAGCGCCGCATTCTCGGCCCGCTCGACCGAGGGCATCGCGGCGCGCGCCAGCCGCAGCGCGGTGCGCGGGTCGCCCGAGGCCAGCGCATGGGCGGCCAACTGCATATCGACATGCGCGGCATGGGCCTGGCCGCCGGGCTGGCGGCGCCAGATCTCGGCCGCGCGCCGCAGCGCCGGCACCGCGGTCTCGGGGTCGCGCGCCAGCGTCAGCCGGCCCAGGGCATACCACGACAGCGCCAGCCGCCCGTCGCCCCAGCCCTGCGCTTGCGCGAAGGCCAGCGCGCCGCGCGCCGCCGCCTGCCGCTGGGGCAGGGGGCTCTGCGCCCCCAGCGCGGTCTCGATCTGGTTGACCCATTGCCGCGGGGTGGGGCCGGCCGCGGGCTCGGCCCCGCCCCGCCCGCCCGGGTTCAGCCGGTCGAGGATCGCGGGCAGGCGGCGGGCGACCTCCTCCTCGGTCATGCCCGCGCGCAGCTCGGGCGCATAGGTCGCCCGCAGCACCAGCATGTCGAAGCCGGTCAGGGTGTTGTGGAAGTTGTCGTCGTTGAAGACGGAATCGGTCAGCCGGTAGAGGTCGTTGATCGGCCCCAGCGCCTGCGCCATCTCCTCGTGCAGGCAGTCGCGCGCCTCCTGCGCGGCGCCGTCCGAGGGGATGAAGATCGCCACGGTCTCGCGCCGCTCCAGCGTGGTCCAGTCGGTCAGCGCGCTGCCGCGGGCGGACTGGAACTCCTGCCAGGACGACACCCGGGGCACCACGAAACAGGCGACGTTGGAATAGACCTGCTGGATGCGGGCGCGGGGCAGGAATTCCACCGTGATGCTGGCGGGGCCCGAGATCACCTCGCGGATGTCGATGCCCGCCTCGCGGCGCAGGCGGACCAGCAGGCGGTCGAAGTCGGTGGCCGCGGCCTCGGGCACGCTGCCGGCCAGCCGCACGGTCACCGGCCCCTCGAAGCGGCTGAAGCGGGCCAGCGCGCGGCCGCTTTCCATGCGGAACGAGAGTTCCAGGAAATCCTGCGCGATCGAGGCGTTGGACCGGGCCGCGGGCTCGGCCGGGCGCAGGCCGAAGCCCTGCATGGCGGGCGGGATCGGGCTGACCGGGGCGATCGCGGCCCGGGCGCGGTTCATCGAGACCTCGGCCTGCGGGGCGGGCACGCAGGCGGCGGCGAAGGCCAAGGCCAGGAGCGCGCCGCGCCTCATGCCGCCCTCGCAGCGAAGGGCGCCCGGTGGGCGGGGGCGGGGCAGGGCAGGGTCATCCTCGGGTCCGCGGGCAGCGTCGGGTGGGAAAGGCAGGAAAGGCCGGCGAAGTGTCAGGATCGCGGCCGGCCGGTGTCAATCTTCGGGAATCCGGGCGCGGGGCGGGATTCAACGGGTTGCGGCGGGCAGGCGCCCGGGCGCGAAACTTGCGGGAGGGCGATCACGGAAGGTTTCAGGATATTTCCTGCGCCGAGGATTTCGTGAGTGCCCGCCCGCCCGGTCCGCCGCCACGTGCCCCTGTGGACATCCCCGATTCTCCCGCTGGCCGTGCGGGTTACGCGGCGTTCTTCACATCCCGCCAGTCCGGCAGGCGCGCCGTCCCGCTTGCCTCGCCCCCGCCGCCGGGCCAGGCTCGCCGCCACCCCGACCCCCCGAGGCCCCCCATGCCCGCCGCCCCCGCCGATCTCGCGATCCGCCCGCCGACCGCCGCCGACGAGCCCGACTGGCGCCGGCTCTGGACCGGCTATCTCACCTATTACGAGACGCGGGTGGAGGAGGCGGTCTACGCCACCACCTTCGCCCGCCTGCTGTCGGGGCAGGAGGGCGAGTTCCGCGGCCTCCTGGCGCTGCTGGACGGCCGGCCGGTGGGGCTGGCGCACTACCTCTTCCACCGCCATTGCTGGAAGATCGAGAAGGTCTGCTACCTGCAGGATCTCTTCACCGACCCCGCCGCCCGCGGCCAGGGCGTGGCGCGGGCGCTGATCGAGGCGGTCTACGCCGCCGCCGACGCCGCCGGCAGCCCCGCGGTCTGGTGGCTGACGCAGGAGTTCAACACCCGCGGCCGGATGCTCTACGACCGGGTGGGCGTGAAGACCCCCTTCATCCGCTACAACCGCCCCGCGGGCTGACCCGGGGCACCGGAGGACCCCGTTTGCGGTTCCTCACCCCCCGACCTGCTTTCTTTGGTGTCTTAAATATCCCGGGGTCCGGGGCAGCGCCCCGGGGCTCTGCGCCAGAACCACGCCCGGCAAAAAGGGCGATGCGGGGGGTCCAAGGGGGGCGGCAGCCCCCCGTGCCCGGCCCAACGCCCGCAGGCCGAAGGCCGAGGGGGGCGGGAGGCCCCCGTCACCCCTTGCCCCCGGCGCCGGGGCTGCTACCTGACAGGGCATGACCGATCCGACCCATCTCATCCTCGGCGGCGCGCCCGAGGGGTTCGACGCCCGGCTGCTGGCGCGGGAGGCCGCGCGCGGCGCGCCGGTGATCTTCGTCGCCCGCGACGACAAGCGCCTGGCGGCGATGCGCGAGGCGCTGGGGGTGATGGCGCCCGGCCTCGCGGTGCTGGACCTGCCGGCCTGGGACTGCCTGCCCTTCGACCGGGTCTCGCCCAACCCCGACATCTCGGCCCGCCGGATGGCGACGCTGGCTGCGCTCGCGCGGGGGCTCCAGGGCCCCTTCGTGCTGCTGACCACGCTCAACGCCGCCACCCAGCGGCTGCCGGCCCGCGCCACGCTGAACGCCGCCAGCTTCGCGGCGAAGGTGGGCGACCGGGTGGACGAGGCCGCCCTGCGCGCCTTCCTCGCCCGCATGGGCTTTTCCCCCACCGCCACGGTGGCCGAGCCCGGCGACTATGCGATCCGCGGCGGGATCGTGGACATCTTCCCCCCCGGCCCCACCGGGCCGATCCGGCTCGACTTCTTCGGCGACCAGCTGGACGGGCTGCGCCGCTTCGACCCCGAGACCCAGCGCACCACGGAAAAACTGACCCGCATCGACCTCTGCCCGGTTTCCGAGGTGATCCTCGACCCCGCCGCGATCACCCGCTTCCGCCAGAGCTACCGCGCCGAGTTCGGCACCGGCGGGGCGGACGATCCCCTGTACGAAGCCGTCAGCGCGGGCCGCAAGCATCAGGGGATGGAGCACTGGCTGCCCTTCTTCCACGAGCGGCTGAAGACCTTGTTCGACTACCTGCCCGGCGCCGCGGTGATGCTGGACGACCAGTCCGACGCGGCGCAGGCGGCAAGGTGGGAGACGGTGGCCGACCAGTACGATGCCCGGCGCGAGGCGATGAACGCCCGCGGCCGGCTGGACAGCCCCTACAAGCCCTGCCCGCCGGAGCTGCTCTATCTCGACACCCCGGCCTGGCAGGCCGCGCTGGCCCCCTTCCGCACCATCCGCCTCTCGCCCCTGCCGCAATCCCCCGGCCCCGGGGTGCTGGACGCCGGGGGCCGGGCGGGGCGCAGCTTCGCGCCCGAGCGGCAGGACGAAAACGCCAACCTCTTCGCCGCTTTGGCGGATCACATGAAGCAACTCCGCCGGGAGTCGCAGGTGGTGGTCGCCTCCTGGTCCGAGGGCGCGCGGGACCGGCTGAAGGGGCTCCTGTCCGAGCAGGGGGTGAAGGACGCCCGCCCCGCCGCCGACTTCCGCGAGATCCCCGAGGGCAAGGGCGGGCTCTACCTGATGGTCTGGCCGCTGGAGGCCGGCTTCACCGCCCCGGGCCTCGCCGTGGTCTCGGAACAGGACGTGCTGGGCGAGCGGCTGATCGGCGGCCGGCCCCGGCGCCGGCGCAAGGCCGAGAACTTCCTGCGCGACACCGACACCCTGACCCCCGGCGACCTGGTGGTGCATGTGGAGCACGGGATCGGCCGCTACCTGGGGCTGGAGACCATCACCGCGCTGGGCGCCCCGCACGACTGCCTGGCGCTGGAATATGCCGAAGGGGCGCGGCTCTACCTGCCGGTGGAGAACGTCGAACTGCTCAGCCGCTACGGGCAGGAGGAGGGGCAACTGGACAAGCTGGGCGGCGGCGCCTGGCAGGCCCGCAAGGCGCGGCTGAAGCAGCGCATCCGCGACATCGCCGACCGGCTGATGCGGGTCGCCGCGGAACGGGCGTTGAGAAAAGCCCCGGTGGTGGAGGCCGCCGGCAGCCTGTGGGACACCTTCGCCGCCCGCTTTCCCTATGCCGAGACCGACGACCAGCTCTCCGCCATCGCCGATGTGATGGCGGATCTGGACAAGGGCTCGCCCATGGACCGGCTGATCGTGGGCGACGTGGGGTTCGGCAAGACCGAGGTCGCCATGCGCGCGGCCTTCGCCGTGGCGCTGGCGGGGATGCAGGTGGCGGTGGTCTGCCCCACCACGCTGCTTGCCCGCCAGCATACCCGCAGCTTCGCCGACCGCTTCCGCGGCGTCCCGGTCAAGGTCCGCTCCCTGTCGCGCTTCATCGGCGCGAAAGAGGCCGCGGCCACCCGCGCCGGGCTGGCGGACGGGTCGGTCGATATCGTGGTCGGCACCCATGCGGTGCTGGCCAAGGCGATCCGCTTCCACAACCTCGGGCTGCTGGTGATCGACGAGGAACAGCACTTCGGCGTCGCCCACAAGGAGCGGCTGAAGGAGATGCGCTCGGACGTGCATGTGCTGACCCTGACCGCCACGCCGATCCCGCGCACCCTGCAGCTCTCGCTCTCCGGCGTCCGCGACCTCTCGATCATCGCCACCCCGCCGGTCGACCGGTTGGCGATCCGCACCTATGTCTCCGAGTTCGACACCGTGACGGTGCGCGAGGCGCTGCTGCGGGAGCGTTTCCGCGGCGGGCAGTCGTTCTTCGTGGTCCCCCGGATCGCCGACCTGCCCGAGATCGAGGATTTCCTGCGCCGCGAGGTGCCCGAGGTCAGTTTCGTGGTGGCGCATGGGCAACTGGCCGCCGGCGACCTGGACCAGCGGATGAACGATTTCTACGACGGCCGCTACGACGTGCTGCTGGCCACCACCATCGTGGAATCCGGGCTGGATATTCCCCGGGCCAATACGCTGATCGTGCACCGGGCGGATCTGTTCGGGCTGGCGCAGCTCTACCAGATCCGCGGCCGGGTGGGGCGGGCCAAGGTGCGCGCCTATGCCTACCTGACCACCCGCCCGCGCACGCCGCTGACCCCGCAGGCGATGCGGCGGCTGCGGGTGCTGGGCTCGCTGGACAGCCTCGGGGCCGGCTTCACCCTGGCCTCGCACGATCTGGACCTGCGGGGTGCGGGCAACCTGATCGGCGAGGAACAGTCGGGGCATATCCGCGAGGTGGGCTACGAGCTTTACCAGCAGATGCTGGAGGAGACCATCGCCCGCCTGCGCCGCGGCGAACTGGGCGGGCCGGTGGAGGCCGAGGACCAGTGGGCGCCGCAGATCAACCTGGGCGTGCCGGTGCTGATCCCGGAAAGCTATATCCCCGACCTGGACCTGCGGCTGGGGCTCTATCGCCGGCTGGCCACCCTGGCGTCGAAGGTGGAGATCGAGGGCTTCGCGGCGGAGCTGATCGACCGCTTCGGCCCGGTGCCGAAGGAGGTGAACACCCTGCTGGTGCTGATGCGGATCAAGGGAATGTGCCGGCGTGCGGGAATCGCCCGGCTGGACGCGGGGCCGAAGGGCGCCACGGTGCAGTTCCACCAGGACCGCTTCGCCAACCCCGCCGGGCTGGTGGATTTCCTCAAGGCGCAGGGGTCGGGCGCGCGGGTGGCCGGCAACAAGCTGGTGGTGCCGGCGGAATGGCGCAGCGAGGCGGAGCGGGTGAAGGGCGCCGCCGCCATCGCCCGGGATCTGGCCGAGGCGGCGCGGGCTGCTGTGGCCGGCGGGCCGCAGGCGGTGCTCGACAGGCCG